>JBBQXL010000053.1:0-15437 GCA_038209695.1 Hyphomicrobiales bacterium | reverse complement strand
CATGAGCTCACCGTCACGACGCGTGGGCGCGGCTTCACCGAGATCACCGACGAACTCGCCCGATGGCTCGAGAGCATCGGCGGCGAGAACGGGCTCCTCACCGTGTTCGTGTGCCATACCTCGGCATCACTGACGATCCAGGAGAACGCCGATCCGGCCGTGCGGCTCGATCTGCTCGACGCGCTCGATGCGCTTGCGCCGGAGCACAAGAATTACGCTCACCAGGAGGAGGGTCCCGACGACATGCCGAGCCATATCAAGGCCATGCTCACCTCGGTGAGCCTCGGCATTCCGATCAAGGACGGCCGGATGACGCTCGGCACCTGGCAGGGGGTCTACGTCATCGAGCACCGCGCCAGCCCGCATCAGCGAACCATTGCGCTCAGCTTCATCGGCCGCGCGGCCGAGGCCTAAGCCTTAGCCGACAGCCATCGCAGCACCTGGCTTGCGTTCTCGTCGGGGGGGAACACGGGATAGAACACGTGCTCGATCGCGCCGCCGCGGACGATGAGCGTCAGCCGCTTGATGAGTGTCTTGCCGTCGGCCTCGAACAGCGGAAGACGGAGCGCTTGGGCGAACCGGAGATCGCGATCGCTGAGCACCGGAAACGGCAAATGCAGCCGCTCGGCCATCTCGCGCTGATAGTCCTCGTCTTGCGTGCTCAGCCCGAACACGGCGGCGTCGTGCGCCTCGATCTCGCGGTAGTGGTCGCGGAACGCACAGGCTTGTGGCGTGCAACCCCGCGCACCCGGAATTGAGTCCCACTCAGCGGGCAACGCCTCGCCCGGTCTCCCCGTCAGTGGATAGCAATAGATGACGGTGCGTCCCGGCGGAAGCGAGGCGAGATCGACCGGGTGCCCCCACGTCGAAGGCAACGTGATCGGAGGCACCCGCATGCCCAAGAGATGGTCGCAGGCACCGTCGTCGATCGGAGGGGGTAAATCACCCGGCATCGTGTTGAGATCCGCATGGCGGCGGGCCTGCTCGGAGCGTCAACCGGCGAAGCGGTCGGTGGCGGCGACCAGCTCATGCATGATGCCGGTCTCGGTCATGGCGTGGCCGGCATCGGCGACGACGCGCAAGCTCGCTTCCGGCCAGGCGCGGTGGAGATCGTGAGCGATCTTGACCGGCGTCACCACGTCGTAGCGGCCATGGACGATCACGCCGGGAATGGCGCGCAAGCGATAGGCGTCCTGGATGAGCTGATCGTCGGCGTGGAAGAAGCCGTCATTGACGAAATAGTGGCACTCGATGCGGGCAAAGGCGAGCGCGTAGTGGTCCTCGGAGAAGCGGCGCACGCGTTCGGCGTCGGGCAGCAGCGACAGGGTCTTGCCCTCCCACGCGCTCCACGCCCGGGCCGCTTCGAGCTGCACCGCCGGGTCGTCATGCGTAAGGCGGCGGTGATAGGCCGCGATCATGTCGCCGCGCTCGGCCGCGGGGATGACGCTCACATAGTCCTCGAAGGCGTCGGGAAAAATCCAGTTGCAGCCTTGCTGGTAGAACCATTCCAGCTCGGAGCGCCGCAACGTGAAGATGCCTCTTAGTACCAGCTCGGTTACCCGCTCGGGGTAGGTCTCGGCATAAGCCAGCGCCAAGGTCGAGCCCCATGAGCCGCCGAACACCTGCCAGCGCTCGATACCGAGATGTTCGCGCAGACGCTCGATGTCGTCCACCAGGTGCCAGGTGGTGTTGTCGTCAAGCGAGGCGTGAGGAGTCGAGCGGCCGCAGCCCCGCTGGTCGAACAGCACCATGCGATAGGCCCTGGGATCGTGATAGCGGCGCATGATGGGATTGATGCCGCCGCCGGGACCGCCATGCAGCAGCACGGCAGGCTTGCCGGCATGCGAACCGCATTCCTCGAAATGAAGCTCGTGCAGGTCGGAGACCTTGAGCCTGCCGGTGCGATAGGGGACGAGCTCGGGATAGAGCGTGAGCCGCTTCTCTTTGGGTATCACCTGCTCGTTCATTCGACTTCGCTCTCCGCCGATCACTGCTCTTGTTCGGCTACCGCGGCAGACGCGGCTGCCGCCGCCGCGGCGCGCAGCTGGGCGCGATCGTAAATCGTCTCGCCACCGGGATCGCGCATCTCTTCGTAATAGCTCTCTTCGGCCAAGGACGGCTGCCGCCGGTAGAGACCTGCCGCAATGCCTGCCACCAAAGCGAGCGCGGCGCCGATCAGGCTGGCCAGCGAGGTGGTGAATCCGGCTTGGCCGATGCCCAGCGCTCCGCCGAACACCGCATCGGTCAGCATGACGGCAAAGCCGGTGGACATCGCCGCCATCACGGCCCACTTGGTGCAGCGTCGCCACCAGATGGCCAGCAGCAGGGCCGGGAAGAATGTCGCCGCGGCGAAGGCAAACGCCATCAGCGCCGCCCGAAGCGGATCGACGTCGGCAATCACCAGAAAGACCGCGGCGGCCAGGGCGGTCGCGGCAATCGCCGCCCAAGCAGCGATCAATCGCGGTAAAGCCTGGCCGCGATCGATCACGCGGTAAAGGTCCTCGGCCAAGCTCGCCGCCAGGGTAAACAGATGCGAGGCGGACGCCGCCAGCGCAATCGCCATCGCCGCCGTCGCCATCAGCACGATGAGCACATAGGGCAGCCCCGCCGCCGCCGGCAGCGCCAGGGTGATGCCGTCGCGCGCGATCAGCAACTCGGCTGCGCTGATCGCCCCGTCGCCGTTGACGTCGGCGGTCTGGAGCAGATGCTTTTGGCTCAACTCGATAAGCCAGGCGGGCAGGGACGATGCCGGCGCCAGCGCGATGTCGCGAAAGATGATGAGCTTGGCGAAGGCGGCCATGGCCGGCGCCGTCATTACGAACAGGGCGACGAACAGCAGCCCCCACGCCGTGGAGCGGCGCTGCTCGGGGATCGAGCCGGTGACGCCGCTGCGCGCCAGCAGGCTCGGCAGGGAAGCCGTGCCGAGCGCCAGACATAGAAACAGCGTGACGAAATCCATCGGGGCGAGAATGCCGAACGGCTGGAGGAACGGCTTGACCGTGGGCAACAGCGCGGTTCCGGGCAGTTCGGTGGCGAGTTCGCCGGGCTGGACCGGCGAGAGCCCGGCCGTGATCTCGGCATTGTGCAGGGCGGAGAAGGTCTCGCCATAGGTCAGCTGCGGCGCCGGCAGATTGGTGAGGAGGACCGACACCGTGGTCACCACCACCACCAAGCCGACGGCGCCGACCAGAAATTGGGCGCTGCCCGCCCAGGTCACCGACCGCATGCCGCCGAGAATGGCGATGGTGGCAATGAGAGCGGCCGCCAGGATGACGGCAAAGGAGAACGAGACCGGCAGGTACAGCGCGGCGATCAGCGCGGCGATCTTGATCTCGGCGGCAAGAAGCAGCGCAGTGGGCGCGAGCTGCATCACGCTCGCGGCCATGCGCAAGCCGCGCGAGCGGAAGCGGTGGCCGAGAAAACTCGGCAGTGTGTAGGCGCCGGCCTTGCGCAAATACGGGGCGAACAAAACGCCGGCAGCGAACATGCCGAAGGTCCAGCCGAGGCCGATCGCCAGCCCGTCGAAGCCGAGAAAGAACACCGTGCCGGTATAGGCGAGGAAGCCCACGCCGCCGACCGCGACGGCCGCCAGCACGAAGCCATTATAGACGGGCGGCACCCGCCGCCCCGAGGCGAAGAAATCCTCCGGCTGCAAGGTCCTCGAGCCGATGGCGATGACGAGATAGAGCGCCAGCGGCACGAGTATCATGGTTTGCGCCAGCATGGGCTGGCTCCAGCCGAGCTGCTCGAACATGGCGAGCAACACGACGAGCGACACGAAGGCGCTGGTGACGATGCCGTAATAGGCGCCGAGATGCGGGTTCGGCGTGCGCAGCCGCGAAGGAACGTTCATCGCCTAGCCGAGCCCCTCGTTCTCGCTCCGCGCCAGGTCGATGCGCTCCTGCAGGCGGATGAACCAGAACGCCATCACCACGATGAAGATGAGCAGGCCTTGCGCCAGAAGGTAGAAGCCGATGGGGAAGTGCAGAAACCCGAACAGATTGAACCAGGCGACTGAGGTAACGGTGAGGATGACGGCAAGCAGAACCACGAACAGGATCACGGCGGCGAGGATGATCGTCTGGATCTGATGGCGGTCGCGCGCCGGATAGTCGTCTACGGGGACCTCGGTCGCCATGTCGCTTCCCCTGTTCAGGACTGGCTAGGAGTTACCAAGCTGGCGTCACGCTGGCAAACCGGCTAGGCAGCTTTGGCGTTGAAACGTGGCAGGTTGGTGACTGGTTAGGCCGGACAAGGAGGAGGTCGATGCTCAAGGAATTCAAGGAATTTGCCCTGCGCGGCAATGTGGTGGACATGGCGGTCGGTATCGTCATCGGCGCCGCTTTCTCCACCATCGTCAAGTCGCTGGTCGACGACATCATCATGCCGCCGATCGGCGTGGTGACCGGCGGGGTCGATTTTTCCAGCATGTTCATCACACTGGGTTCAGGCAGCTACGAGTCGCTCGCCCAGGCCCGGCAGGCGGGTGCGGCGACGCTGAATATTGGGGTGTTCATCAATAACGTGATCAGCTTCATGATCGTAGCCTTCGTGCTGTTCATGGTGATCAAGGCGATGAACCAGTTGCGCCGCAAGCAGGAGGAAGCGCCCGCGACGGAACCGCCGCCCTCGCAGGAGGTGCAGCTGCTGCAGCAGATCCGAGACGCCCTGGTGAGCGGCGGTTCGGGTCGGGGCTGGCCCCCGAGCGCGCCTTAAGCGAGCCTAAGCGCAGCAAGGATTTTGCGTGGCGTAGCTTGGGCGCGGCGCTGCCATTGCGCCCAGGCCGCATTTCGGAAAATATTTCTACTCTCTAGGGAATAGTGAAACAATTTTGCGCTTTTTTGCACTACGTACCTTACTGGGGGAATGATTTTTCGTTACATTACGGTCCAGTGCAAGTCTCAACGGGCGAGAGCGATGCAGGCGAACGAGGCCTTCACCGACGTAATTGTTGTTGGCGCGGGCCCGGTGGGCCTGTTCGCCGTGTTTCAGCTCGGCCTCGCCAAGCTGAAAACCCATCTGGTCGACATTCTCGACCGGCCGGGCGGGCAATGCGCCGAGCTTTACCCTGAGAAGCCGATCTATGACATTCCGAGCGTGCCGGTTTGCACCGGCCAGGAACTGACCGACCGGCTGCTCGAGCAGATCACGCCGTTCGAGCCGGTGTTCCATTTCGGCGAGATGGCGGCGTCGCTGGACAAGACTGCGGACGGCAAATGGCGTCTCACCACCGACACCGGCAAAATCCTGATCGCGCCGGTCATCGTCATCGCCGCGGGCGGCGGCAGCTTCGTGCCGAAGCGTCCGCCCATCCCCGGCATCGAAGCCTATGAGGGCAGCGGCGTGTTCTATGCCGTGCGCAAGATCGATCAGTTTCGCGGCAAGCGCATCGTCATCGCCGGCGGCGGCGACTCGGTGCTCGACTGGACCATCAATTTGGCGCCGGTGGCGCAGAGCCTGACGCTGGTCCATCGCCGCGCTGAATTCCGCGCCGCGCCCGATACGGTCGGCAAGATGCGCGCGCTCGAGGCCAAAGGACTGATCAAGTTCGAGATCGGCCAACCATCGACTCTAAGGGGGAGCGACGGCAAGCTCGAAGCGGTGGTGGTCAAGCGGCCCGACGGCACGACTATCGATCTCGACGCCGATGCGCTGCTGCCGTTTTTCGGCCTGACCATGAAGCTTGGGCCGATCGCCAATTTCGGTCTCAATCTCAACGAGAACCTGATTCCCGTGGACACCGAGAAATTCGAGACCAGCACACCCTCGATCTTCGCCATCGGCGACATCAATACCTATCCCGGCAAGCTCAAGCTGATCCTGTCCGGCTTCCACGAGGCGGCGCTGATGGCCCAGGCCGCCCATCGCTATGTTCATCCTGACAAAACGCTCCGGTTCCAGTACACGACGTCGTCCTCGGAGCTGCAACGCCTGCTGAAGGTCGCCTGACATGTTCCTCACCGTGCACATGCCCGACGGCAGCACCCATCGCCTGGAGGCGCTCGAGGGTTGGCGCGTCATGGAAGTGATCCGCGACTGGGGCCTTGGCATCAAGGCCGAGTGCGGCGGGGCGTGCGCTTGCGCTACTTGCCATGTGTGGGTGGGCGAGGACTGGGTCGGCAAGCTGGTGCCGCCGAGCAGCGAGGAATTGGAGATGCTGGACGGCGCCTTCAATGTCGACGAGCGTTCGCGGCTGTGCTGCCAGATCATCATGTCGAAGGAGCTGGATGGGCTCGAAGTCGAGCTTGCGCCCGAGAGCCTAGCCGATACGCCGGCCGCGCGGCTGGTGGTGGGAGGATAGCTGAATGCGGACCTTCCCCATCCTGGTTAGCTTCGACGGCAAGCCTCCGCTCGTCACGGGCGGCGGCGAGCTCGCCGCGGTCAAGGCGCGGCTGCTGCTGAAGCGCGCGCCGTCGGTCGACATTGCCGCCGAGGAACTCGGCCCCGAACTTGCGGCGCTGGCCGAAGCGGGTCAGGTGGCACTGATTCCGCCACGGCCGGGCATCGATCAATTGCGCGGACGCCCGCTGGTGATCGCCGCGACCGAGGACGACGAGGAAGATGCCCGCGTCTCGGCCATTGCCCGTGCGCTCGGCGTGCCGGTCAACGTGCCCGACCGGCCCGAGCTGTGCACCTTCGCGCTGCCGGCCATCGTCGATCGCGGCGAGGTGACGGTGGCGATCGGCACGTCAGGCGCGTCGCCAGTGCTGGCGCAGCGCCTGCGCGCCTGGCTCGAGCAGGAGCTGCATCCGCGGCTCGATTCGCTGGCCAAGCTTGCGGCCGAGTTCCGCGGGCCAGTGGCCGAACGGCTACCCTCCGGACCGCCGCGGCGGAAATTCTGGGAGGCGGTGTTCGAGGGCGCCGCCGCCGAGGCCATGCTCGATGGCGATGAGGACAAGGCCCGGGCGCTGATCGGCGCGGCGATCGAGGCGGCGGCCGAGAGGCCCGCTCCGCGCGGCCGCGTGCTGCTGGTCGGCGCCGGTCCCGGCGATCCCGAGCTGCTCACCGTGAAGGCAGTGCGCGCGCTGAAAGCGGCCGACGTCATTCTTTACGACCGCCTGATCGGCGAGGGCGTGCTCGATCACGCCCGCCGCGAGGCCGAATTGATCCCGGTCGGCAAGGCCAAGGGCGCGCATAGCGTGCCGCAAGACGAGATCAACGCGCTGCTGATTGCCCGCGCCCAGGCTGGCCAGACCGTGGTTCGGCTCAAGGGCGGCGACCCCTTCATATTCGGCCGGGGTGGCGAGGAACTCGATGCGCTGCGCGCGGCGGGCATCGCCATCGAGATCGTGCCCGGCGTCACCGCCGGCATCGCCGCCGCCGCGTCCTTGCAGATTCCGCTCACCCATCGCGACGTGTCGCACACCGTCACCTTCCTGTCGGGCCATGAAGCGGGCGGGGATGAGCCGAGCTTCGAGCATCTCGATCTCGCCGCGCTGTCGACCGGCAAGAACACGCTGCTGGTCTATATGGGCGTGACCACCGCGGGGCATATCGCCAAGAAACTGATCGCGGCCGGCTTCAGGCCCGACCTGCCGGTGCTGGCGGTCGAGAACGCCAGCCATGACGACGAGCGCCGCGTGCTCGCCACCGTCGCCGAGCTCGCCGCGCACCCCGAGCGGTTCGCGCTCAAGAGCCCTGCGGTGCTGATCTTCGGCGAAGTGGCAGGGCTGCCGGCGCATGGCGTGATCGAAGACATCCTCTCATTGGAGGAGGTCAAATATGCCTAATGTCGTCACCGCAAACCGTCTGACCGACGGCATCGTCGTCTATCTGGCGCCCGACGGCAGCTGGACCGAGGAGATCGCGCGCGCGCACTTCGCTGAGACCGAGGATGAGACCCAGGCGATCGAGGCGGAAGCCGAGAAGGCCGTGAAGCAGCGCATTGTGGTCGGCGTCTATCCGATGCCGGTCGAATTGAACGACGGAACGGTCGACCCGCTGTCGGTGCGCGAGCGCATCCGTGCTGCCCACCGCACCACACTGACCAAGGATTGGTACGATGTACCGCTATGACGAGTTCGACCACGCGTTCGTGCGCGAGCGCGTGGCGGAGTTCAAAGACCAGGTCGAGCGCCGCCTTGCCGGCGCGCTGAGCGAGGATGAATTCCGTCCGTTACGCTTGCGGAACGGACTCTATCTCCAGCTCCACGCTTACATGCTGCGCATTGCCATTCCCTATGGCGTGCTCTCGCCCAAGCAGCTGCGCCAGCTTGCCATGATCGGGCGGAAATGGGATCGCGGCTACGGCCATTTCACCACGCGCCAGAACCTCCAGTTTAACTGGGTCAAGCTGGTGGATATTCCCGACGTGCTCGCGGCGCTGGCCGAGGTCGAGATGCACTGCATCCAGACCAGCGGCAATTGCGTGCGCAACGTCACCGCCGACCCGTTTGCCGGCGCCGCCAATGACGAGCTGGAGGACCCGCGGCCGTGGTGCGAGATCTTGCGCCAATGGTCGACCTACCATCCCGAATTCAGCTGGCTACCGCGCAAATTCAAGATCGCCATCTCCGGCGCGGCGGAAGATCGTGCCGCGATTGCCTTCCACGATATCGGCTTGAAGATAGTGCGCGGCCCCGACGCCGAGAACGGCTTCCGCGTGTTCGTCGGCGGCGGCATGGGCCGCACGCCCTATGTCGGACAGGAGATTCGCGCCTTCCTGCCGAAGGAGCATTTGCTCTCCTACATCGAGTCGATCCTGCGCGTGTACAATCTCCATGGCCGGCGCGACAACATCCACAAGGCGCGTATCAAGATCCTGGTCAATCAGCTCGGCATCGACAAATTCCGCGAGGATGTCGAAGCCGATTGGGAAGCCACGCATAAGGACGCCATCGACCTGCCGGGTGACGAGCGGCGCCGCATCATGTCCTATTTCGCCCCGCCCGAACTGCCGGCGCGGCCGATCCGCGACGAGCGGCTCGATCAGCGCCGCGAGACCGATCCGGTGTTCGCCAATTGGCTCAAGCACAATGTCAGGCCGCACCGGGTGCCGGGCTATTCCACCGTGGTGGTGTCGCTGAAAGAGCCGGGCCGAACGCCGGGCGACGCCAGCTCGGACGCCATGGAGCTGGTGGCCGATCTCGCCGAGCGCTTCAGCCGCAGCGAGGCGCGGGTCAACTACACGCAGAATTTGATACTGCCGCATGTGAACACGTCGGACGTGACCTCGCTGTACGACATCCTTGCCATGCACGGCCTGGCCACCGGCAATCACGATCTGCTGGGAGACATGATCTGCTGCCCCGGACTTGACTATTGCAATCTCGCCAATGCCCGCTCGATCCCCATCGCCAAGGAGATCGCCAAGCGCTTCGAGGATCCGAAGCGCCAGGAGCTGATCGGTCCGCTCAGACTCAACATGTCGGGCTGCATCAACGCTTGCGGCCATCACCATTCCGGCAATATCGGCATTCTGGGCGTAGACAAGAAAGGCACCGAGCTCTACCAGATCTCGCTCGGCGGCAGCCCCAAGGACGACGCGGCGATCGGCTCCATCGTCGGCCCGGGTTTTCGTGCCGAGGCGGTGCCGCAGGCGATCGACACCATCATCGGTACCTATCTCGCCAAGCGCAGCGACGGGGAGACGTTCCTCGACACATGGCGGCGCGTCGGGGCTCAGCCCTTCAAGGAGGCTCTCTATGGCGCTGCTTGACCTGGCCACGGGCGCGCTGGTGCCCGACGCGGCCGAGGCCGCGACGTTGCTTGAGCCGACCGCCGATAACGAGGCGCTCGCTGCCGCGGCGGGCGGCAATGCCGGCCCCATCGCTATCCACTTCCCCGCATTCGGTGACGGGCGCGGCATCAGCCTCGCCGTGTTGTTGCGCGAGCGTCACGGTTTCAAGGGCGAGATCAGGGCGGTTGGCTATTTGATCCCCGACCTCGCTCAGTTCCTGCTGCGCTCCGGGTTCGACACGGCCGAAATCGCCGACCCCGATCAGGCGAGCGTGTGGAAGGCCTGCGTGTCGCGCATCCAGCACAATTACCAGCGCGGCTACCGCAATCTTCTGCCGCTGCGGCGTGACGCCTCCCGCAAAGAGGCGGGCGAACTCGACCAGCGCCTCGCTCGGGTCAAGAGCCTCACCGACCGCATCAGGGAGATACGGCGGCGGATCGAGGGCCGCATCGTGTTCTCCGCCAGCCTCGGGCTTGAGGATCAGGCGATCCTGCATGCCATCGCCGAATCCGGCGCCGAGATCGACGTGTTCACCCTCGATACCGGCCGCCTGTTTCCCGAAGTGCTGGAGACGGTCGAGCTGTCGGAGCTGCGCTACAATGTCCGCATCCGCCTGGTCGCGCCCGACGCCAGCGAGGTGGAGCAGCTGGTCGCCCGCGACGGCGTGTTCGGTTTCCGTAACTCGGTCGACAACCGCAAATCATGCTGCGAGATCCGCAAAGTCCGCCCGCTCAACCGCGAGCTTCAGGGTGCACAAGGCTGGATCAGCGGGCTGCGGCGTGAACATTCCGACGAACGGGCCGAGGTTCCGCTCGCCGCCTGGGACGACGCGCGCGGCATGGTCAAGGTCAATCCGGTCGCCGACTGGTCGACGGGAGACCTCACCGCCTACATCGCCGCCAACAATATCCCGGTCAATCCGCTTCACGCCCGCGGCTTCGTGTCGATCGGCTGCGCGCCCTGCACCCGCGCGGTGCAGCCCGGCGAGAGCCCGCGTTCGGGGCGCTGGTGGTGGGAGAACGAGGAGAAGAAGGAGTGCGGGCTGCACCTCAACCCGAACCGGGAAGGCCGCGCCGCATGACCCAGCTCACCTCGCATCTCAAGCTGCTGGAGGCCGAGAGCATCCATATCTTCCGCGAGGCGGCGGCGCAGTTCCGCGCGCCGGTGCTGCTCTATTCGATCGGCAAGGATTCGACCGTGCTGCTGCACTTGGCGCGGAAAGCGTTCTGGCCGGCCAAGCCGCCATTCCCGCTGCTGCATGTCGATACCACCTGGAAGTTTCGCGACATGATCGCCTTCCGCGACAAGACCGTGCGCGAGCTCGGGCTCGACCTTATCGTGCATACCAATCATGACGGGCTCGCCCGCAACATCAACCCGTTCGACCACCCGCCCTCGGTCTATACCGATGTGATGAAGACGTCGGCGCTCAAGCAGGCGCTCGACGCCGGCGGGTTCGACGCGGCCTTCGGCGGCGCGCGCCGCGACGAGGAGGCCTCACGCGCCAAGGAGCGCGTGTTCTCGTTCCGCGCCCCTGGCCATCGCTGGGAGCCGCGGCGCCAGCGGCCCGAGATGTGGCAGTTGCTCAACGGCCGTCTCGGCAAGGGCGAGACCGTGCGCGTGTTCCCGCTGTCCAATTGGACCGAAGGCGATGTGTGGCGCTATATCGCGCTCGAGAAGCTCGACGTGGTTCCGCTCTATTTCGCCGCCGAGCGCCCGGTGGTGACGCGCAACGGCCAAATGCTTGTGGTCGACGACGAGCGTATGCGGCTAGAGCCCGGCGAGACGGCGGTGATGCGCAAGGTGCGCTTCCGCACGCTCGGCTGCTGGCCGCTCACCGCGGCGGTCGAGTCCGATGCCGACGATCTCGACGCCATCGTCGAGGAAACGCTGGCCGCGAAAATGTCGGAGCGGGCCGGGCGGCTGATCGATCACGATCAGGACGGGGCCATGGAGATGAAGAAGCGTGAGGGTTACTTCTGATGAATCTGGCTGCGCTCCAAGAGGATGTGTCGGTTGAGACCGCGACCCTCCCGCGTCGGGAAAAAGGGGCGTTAGTCCGGCTGCTGACCTGCGGCTCGGTCGACGACGGCAAGTCGACCCTGATCGGCCGGCTGCTATGGGACGCGGCCGGGGTCACCGACGACCAGCGCGCGGCCATCACGCTCGCTTCGCATAACCGCGAGGTCAACGGCGAGAAGATCGATTTCAGTCTGCTGCTCGACGGCCTCCAGGCCGAGCGCGAGCAGGGCATCACCATCGACATCGCCTGGCGCTATTTCGAGACGCCAGACCGGCGCTTCATCATCATCGATTCTCCGGGCCACGAGCAATACACCCGCAACATGGCGACCGGCGCATCGCACGCCGATATCGCCATCCTGCTGGTCGATGCCCGCCACGGCGCCAAGCGCCAGACCCGCCGCCACGCCGCAATTTGCGATCTGGTCGGCATCAAGAAGGTGGTGCTCGCGATCAACAAGATGGACGCGGTCGACTGGTCGGAGGCGCGCTACCGGGAGATCGAGGCCGACTTCCGGGCCATGGCCGGCAGCTTTAATTTTGCGCAGGTCGTCACTATCCCGGTGGCGGCGCTGACCGGTGACAATGTGGTCCACCGCTCAACGGCGATGAGCTGGTATGCCGGGCCGACGCTGCTCGATTATCTCGAAGCGGTCGACCCCGAGACGGAAATCGTCGACGGGCCGTTCCGCATGCCGGTGCAGTTGGTGCTGCGCGCCTCCGGCGATTTTCGCGGTTACGCCGGCACGGTCACCTCGGGGCGCATCAGCGTCGGGGAGCGGATCGTCGATGCGCGCAGCGGGCTTGGCGCCACGCTTCGCCGGATTGTCACCATGGACGGCGATCGTTCATCAGCGGCCAAGGGCGACGCGGTCACGCTGGTGCTCGACACCGATCTCGACATCTCTCGCGGCGCGGTGCTGTCGGAGGTGCCCCGCCGTCCCACCAATGCGGATGTGATCGAGGCCCGCCTGGTGTGGCTGTCCGAGACGCCGTTCGATCCGGAAGCCGGCTATCTGCTGCGCACCGCCACCGATCTGACGCCGGTGACCAGCATGAGCGTGTCGGCGCTGGTCGATTTCGAGACGCTGGCGTCGCAGCCGGCGCATGCGTGCAATGTCAACGACATCGCCGATTGCCGCATTCTGCTCGGACGCGCGGCTGCGATCGATCTGTTCCGCGACCTGCCGCTCACCGGCAATTTCGTGCTGGTCAGCGCCATCGACGGCGCCACCGTGGCCGGCGGCGTCATCACTTGGGCGCAAGCGGGTGCGCCTCAGGTCGGCGACAATGTTCTCGTGCTCAACCGGGCGCTGCTGGCAAGCGGGGTATGCGCCGATCTCGGCGATTCTCCTGCCGATCTCGCCGAATTTAACCGGCGTGCCCAAGAGGTTGCCATTCTGCTACGCTCGGTCGGCGTACCGGTGCTGATTGAGATTTAAGCGGATATAATAAAGACGCCTGCTTAGGGCGCGTGCGCCGGTGAGTAAGGGGGAGGGGCCTTTCAGCCATGGTTGATTTCAGCTCGGCAGCACATTTGCTGCCGCTTGTGGCGGCTGGATTCGCCGTCGGCCTGCTGGTCGGCTTGACCGGCGTCGGCGGCGGCGCCTTGATGACACCTCTGCTCATCTCGAGCTTCGGCGTTCCGCCGCAAGTCGCGGTCGGCACCGATCTGCTCTACGCCTCGATCACCAAGACGGCCGGCGGTTGGCGCCACCATGTCGCCGATCATGTCGATTGGCCGATCGTGCTCCGGCTGGCGGCGGGGAGCCTTCCTGCCGCCGCGCTCCTGCTGGTGGTGATGGCTTTCCTTCCCATCGATACCGTGGCGCTCGCCCATTGGATCAGGATGGGGCTGGTCGTGGCGCTGCCCATCAGCGGTGTCGCCATCGTGCTCTATCCGTTTTACACGCGAACGTCCCCCGGCAACGACGAGGGCGATGTCCCGCCGCGCACGCTCCCCACCGTGCTGTTCGGCGTGGTGCTGGGTCTCCTCGTCACGCTGACCTCGGTCGGCGCCGGCGCTATCGGCGTTACGGTGCTGGCGGCGCTCTATCCGATGCTGCCGGCCAAGCGGCTGGTCGGCACCGACATTGCGCACGCCGTGCCGCTCACGCTGCTCGGCGGGCTCGGCCATCTTGGCCTCGGCAATGTCGATACCAGCCTGCTGCTGGCGCTGCTGTGCGGGTCGATCCCCGGCATCCTGGTGGGCGCCCGCCTGGCCGGGATCGTGCCAGAACGGCTGCTTCGGCCTATCCTGGCGATCACGCTGTGCTACGCGGCCTACGCGCTGTACAATAAGGGCTAACCGAAGCGACACAGTGCGGTCTTGACCGCCGACGGCCCGCGTGGCCTATGGCTAACCCCATCATTGGCGCCAATGGGTAAGAGGTAAGGACCATGAGATATCAACTATCCCTGACCGCTGTCGTGATTGTCATCCTCGCCGCCGCTCTCAGCCTTGCTGAGCCGGTCCAGGCTGGAACGTGCCAACCGGTAACGGCGAAGGGTGTGGCCAAAAACCTGGCCACCGCCACGCTCTATGCCCAGGCCGACCTCAAGCAGACCGCCAAGAGCTTGCACGGCAAGGTCACGCAATCGACCACCAATTGCATTCAAGTGCCCGCGGGCTATCGGTGCAAAATCTCGGCCGTCGTCTGCCCCAAATAGCGCTGCGTCAGATTAGCCTCTGGTAGATCGAGGGCGGAGGGAGGGCGGCCTCGCCGGGGAGGGGAGTCATGCTCTATCTCGTCGTTAAGGCTCTCATCTCGGGCGCGATCATCGCCATCGTGTCGGAGATCGCCAAGCGCAGCCCCGGAATCGGCGCGCTGATCCTGTCGCTGCCGCTGATCTCAATTCTGGCCTTCATCTGGCTGTGGCGGGATAGCGCCGACAAAGAAGGGATCGCGGCACTGGCGCAATCGACCTTTTGGTTCGTATTGCCGACCCTGCCGCTATTCCTGGTGCTGCCCGCGCTGCTCAGAAGCGGCATCGGCTTTTGGGCCGCGCTGGGGCTGTCTTGCCTGATGACCATGGCGCTCTACGCCGCGATGGTGTGGGCGCTCGGCCGGTTCGGCATTTCGCTGTGAGCAACGCGCCGCCCCATGCGAGCGGCGGCACGCTCGTCACATAGCTTTCATTTTGCGGTGCGACTGTGGGGAGGCACGGGGCACCGGGGGAAGCATGAAGTCTCATTGGCAGCGCTGGGCGATCATCGTCTCGATTGCCTGGGCCATAGGCGGCGCCAATGCCGGTGTGCATTTGGCGGTCGCGCCAGCGATCTCGGCCTATCGGCATTGCATCAAAAGCCAAACCGTCGACGCTAGCGCGTGCCAGGCCACCCTGCAGAGCGACTGGGCGCACTATAGCGGCGACCGCCTCGGCTACGCCGCGCTGATCGGTCTGGCGCCGATACCGTTTGGCTGGCTCGTCGGCTGGTTGGCATTCGCGCCCCAGCGCCCAGGCCGTGCTCCCGCGCGGTTCACGGGCCGGGGCCCGGCGATGGCCCCGCTCAAGCACGTCTAGGGCAGTTAAGGCCGCGCGCAGGCGCCGGCAGGCGGGGCGCCACGGCGGCGCATCAGGTCCACACAGAGAATGGTGCCGTCGGGTAGGATTGAACTACCGACCCCGTCATTACCAATGACGTGCTCTACCACTGAGCTACGACGGCTTTAGAGAGCGGCGCGGACCCGCGACGGCCCGCTTTTCGCGCGCGGACCCTGCCATAGCGGGGAAA
>JBBQXL010000052.1:0-15821 GCA_038209695.1 Hyphomicrobiales bacterium | reverse complement strand
CGAGGCTCTCGATGCGGTTGTTGTTGAGTGACAGGCTCTTCACGTCGACGATGATCTCGTCGCGCAGCTTGTCGTAAGCCTTCTGCTGCTGCTTGGAGCCCTGCTCGCCGGCAACCTGCTGCTCGAGCTTCTTGTCCTGCTGCTTGCGCAGCTTCTTGTACGTGCCGGCGATGCGGTCGAAGGTTTCCAGAACCTTCGGCTTCAGCTCGGCTTCCATGGCTGCGAGCGACAGGGCGTTCTCGTAGTCGTCCTCATCGTCCATCTCGCCTTCGGGGCGGTTCTCAGCGCCCTCTTCGGCCGGGGTCTCTTCGGCGGCTTCGCCGTCACCCAGCGCGGGCGGCGGCTGCTTTGCCTCCGGGCCCTCGTAGGTGGCTTCGAGATCGATGATGTCGCGCAGCAGAATCTTGCCTTCGTTCAGCTCATCGCGCCAGATGATGATGGCATGGAAGGTGAGGGGGCTTTCGCACAGGCCGGCGATCATCGCTTCGCGGCCGGCCTCGATGCGCTTGGCGATGGCGATTTCGCCCTCGCGCGACAGCAGCTCGACGGTACCCATCTCGCGCAGATACATGCGGACCGGATCGTCGGTGCGGTCGGTAGGCTCCTTGGCGGTGGTCTCGGGCTTAGCGATCGGGGTGGCCTGAACCACGGCGCGCGGCGCCTCGGCGCCCTCCTCGCCCTGGGGCGTCTCCTCGGCCTCGTCGGTGTCGATCACGTTGATGCCCATGTCGGACAGCATCGACATGGTGTCCTCGATCTGCTCGGAGGAGACTTCCTCGGACGGGAGAACCTCGTTCAGCTCGTCATAGGTGACAAAGCCGCGTGCCTTGGCGGTCTTGAGCAGCTTCTTGACTGCAGCGTCAGACATGTCGAGCACCGGGCCGTCCTGAGACTCGGCTGGGGTCTGCTCTTGATCCTCGGCTTCAGCGGTTTTGGTTGCCATTCATTTTTCTCCGCGGCGCAAATTTTTATGGTCAGGCACGCACCCGCCCTTACGGCCGAGGAGCGCCTATCGACTCAAGCGCTCCGCCCATGCGCATTTCCCACTAGCGATTAACGGGTGCTCCGTTAATCGTCAATTAAGCATGGCCGTCCCCAAGCCTTGTCGCCGTCCTTTTTTATACTGGCGCCAAGTTCGGGTCGACTGTCACGCTCCCTAAAGGACACAAGTCCGAAAGCCAAGACTGAGGACCCTCGACGCGCCGTTACTTCCGCAACACTGCTCCCTTACTCGTATCATCCGGGAGCGCGGTCCATCCCGGCGGGAGCCTGTCTCA
This sequence comes from Hyphomicrobiales bacterium, assembly GCA_038209695.1. GTDB lineage: Bacteria > Pseudomonadota > Alphaproteobacteria > Rhizobiales > Methyloligellaceae > Methyloceanibacter. The sequence goes on along the minus strand of JBBQXL010000052.1, from coordinate 14,544 downwards.
GCCTCAAACCCGACTTCAACCGGTCAGTCCCGCTCAAAAACCATGGTCGCGCGGTGGTCGCACGTCTCTCCGAAGGAGGTGGCGAGGGGGGGTCCGGGTGTCAAGACCGAACGCCCGTCCCATCCTGGAATTTCTTGCGCGTGACTTGGCTCATGGCCGTGTCGACGTGCAAGAACGGGGCCGCTCACGGGCTAGTTAAGCTTCTCGGGGCGGCGGCCGCGGTCGAGACTTTCCTGCTTCAGCCGCGCCACCGTTTCGCGAAAGCGCTCGGCCGCGTCGCGGTCGCCGGCATCGTCGGCCGCATGCTGGCTGCCGACGCTGGCAACCTGCTGCTGAAGCTGGGCGAAGCGCTCGAACTCGGCCTCGCTGGCCTCGGCCAGGTGATCGGCGCCTTCCTGAAGCTCGCGATTGAGGTTCGGCAGCGCGCGGAAGCGGTAGATCAGGTCGGCGAACTGCTCCTCGACCTCGGCCTCGGCACAGTCGGGGCTGAGAAAGGTCACGCGCTTGAAGGCGCTTTCCTGCGACAACCGGGTGAACAGCTTGCCATGATCGCCGCCGCCAAGCCGCTCCATCAGTTGCTCGCGCGTCAGGCTGGGGTGCTCGAAGATGGTGCGGCTGACGGTCTGCAGCAATCCCGCAAGCGCCTTGTCCCTGATGTCGACGGCAGCGACCTCCTCGGCGAAACGGTCGAGCAGAAAGGGATGATTGACCAAAGCGAGGATGATGACGGTGGCGAAGCCGTAAGACGAGGGCAGCGGCGTCGGCCCGCTGCTTGCCGTGTGGTGAGGCGCGGCAGAGGGGGCGCGCTTGCCGCGCCAGGCGCCCTGTTCGCGCCAGAGCGCAAACAGCCGGTTCTTCACCTCGCGGCGATAATGGTCGCGCACGCGGGCATTGCCGATTTGCCCGAGCAGCCCCTCAAGCTGCGCCTCGAAGGCGGCGCGACGCTCAGGCGTATCGATGGCTTGCGCCTTAAGCTCGCGCAGCCACAACACGTCGATCAGCGGGCGGGCGGCGGCGAGACATTCGGCCAAGGCCTTGGCGCCTTTGGCGCGCACGAGATCGTCGGGGTCGGAGCCCTCGGGCAAGAAGGCAAAGCGGAACGAGTGGCCTTCGCGCAAATTGGGCAGCATGCGGTCGATGGCGCGCGCGGCGGCCGCCTCACCGGCCCGGTCGCCGTCAAAGCAGACGGTCGGCTCGTCGGCCAGGTGCCACAGGAGTTCCATCTGGCGTTCGGTGAAGGCGGTGCCGAGCGTGGCCACCGCATTGGCGAAGCCAGCCTGGTACAGCGCGATCACGTCCATATAGCCTTCGACCACGATCAGCTCGCCACGCTCGAAGGCGGATGGCCGCGCGCGGGCGAGGTTGAACACGGTCGAACCCTTGTCGAACAGCTTGGTCTCTGGCGAGTTCAGATATTTGGGCTCGACGCCTTGCTCGAGCGTGCGGGCGCCGAAGGCGATGACGCGGGACTTGGCGTCGAGAATGGGAATGGTCAGCCGGTTGCGGAAGCGGTCATAGGTGGGGCGGCCGTCATCGGGCTTGATGATCAGCCCCGCGTCCAACAGCTGCACTTCGCTGAAGCCCTTTTTCAAGAGTGCAGACTTGAGCGCTTCTTTGGCGTTCGGCGCCACGCCGATGCGGAACTCCTTCACCGTGTCGCGCGCCAGCCCCCTGCGCTCGGTATAAGCAAGCGCCTCGCGTCCTTCGCGCGCGCCGAGCGCGTCCTCGAACATGCGCGCGGCGGCCTCGAGTGCGTCGAGCAGGCCGAGCCGCTCTTTGGCGCTCCGCTCGAATTGCGGGTCCGGTTTCGGCATCTCCAGGCCGGCGTCGCCGGCGAGCCTCTCCACCGCTTCCGGAAAAGAGAGGCCTTCGGTCTCCATGACGAAGGCAAACACGTCGCCGTGCTTGCCCGACGAGAAGCAATGATAGAATCCCTTCTGGTCGTTGACAGTGAACGAGGGCGTCTTCTCCTTGTTGAACGGCGACAGGCCTTTCCATTCGCGCCCGGCCCGCTTCAGCGACACGCGGCGCGAGACCACCTGGCTGACCGGCAACCGGGCGCGGATCTCGTCCAAGAACGAATCGGAGAACTTCATGGTCGAAGTGAGCGCCGCCTTTGGTCAGGACGCTACCGGCGAATGGGAAGCGTCACCGATATCCACGCAAGAACAAATAACGAACTTCGGGCGTGCATTCCAGGTTTAACGCTCCGAATGAAAACGCCCTCCCCGCAAGGCAGGGAGGGCGCTGCAATCTGTGTGCTGCCGGCGAACCGGCAAGGTCGTGGATGCTAGTTCTGGCTATCGGTTGCGCCGGTGAGGATCAGCTCGGCCGGAGCCACCACCGCGAGGGTCGAGGCATCGGCGCCGCAGAGTAGGTTCATCGACTGGCGCGCGCCGTGGTCGAACTCGACCATCTCACCTGGGCGCAGGCTCAACTTGACGCGAGACGAGGCATAAGGCGCGTCGGCGCCCGCGTCCTTCCAGATGATGGCGTTCACCGCACAAGAGCCCCGCTCGGGCACGAAGAAGGCGATGACGCGCTGGCCACCCATGGTGGCGAGAATGGGCTCGTTCGGTCCGACGGGGCCGAAATTGGTGGTCGGGTCGTCGGCGCGAGCCGGGGCGCCAGCGATGGTGAGGACGGCAAGAGCAGCCGCAGCGAAGGCGAACCGCGGAAAACGAGAGAATTGAGCCATGATGGCCTCCTTTTCAAAAAAGCGAGCACCGAATCACTCTGTGCTGCAGTGCGCATACCATATTGCGGTGCAGCGACGTTTTTATGTTGCAGTGCGAAGACAAACTGCCGCGTGGCCTCCCGCCGCAGGCAAAAGCCGAATGGCCGATTTGATTTTCAGATCGAGGAGCGTGATTAGCCGAGCTTCGCCTTCACCGCGGCGCTGGCTTTGGCGAAGTCCATCTGGCCGGCATAGTGGGCTTTGAGCTCGGCCATCACCTTGCCCATGTCCTTAATGCTCGCCGCGCCGACTTTGGCGACGGCGTCGGCGATCGCCTTAGCCATGTCCTGGTCGGAGAGCTGCTTGGGCAGGAACTCGCGGATGATGACGATCTCTTCGCCTTCCTGCTGGGCAAGCTCGGCGCGGCCGGCGTCGGCATAGATCTTCTCGGACTCTTCGCGCTGCTTGATCATCTTGGCGAGCAGGTCGAGCAGCTCGGCGTCGGTGGCCTCGCCCTTGCCGGCGGTGCGGGCGCGATGTCGCGATCCTTGATGGCGGCGCTGACCAGCCGCAGCGTCGAGACGCGGCGCTTGTCTTGCGCCTTGGTGGCATGCTTCAAGGCGGCGGTGATGGTCTCGCGCATGAATCGGTTCGGGGGTTTTGAGGAAGAAGCTCCCAAAGTAATCGAGCGGCGTGTCCCAAGCAAGCGATTTTGCCGTGCTAAGCTTTTGTTTTAACAGGTAAATATTTAGCGCTGTGGATTGACCGCGCCCGCCTCGTGACGTAAGAGTGCGCGGGCCCGCAAGGCGAGAACCTTCGGCCCGAGCCCTTGACGTGACCTTCCTTGCACCCGACCTTGCAACCGGGCGCAAGCTGCCGAACCGGCGCCTAATAAGAGAAGATGACCGACACGAGTGAAGCTCCGGCCGCAGAGGCCGCACCCGCGCACGCGCGCCCCGTCGCCGATTGGAGCAACGAGGCGGCGACCGGACTTCTCGTTCTTGCCGACGGCACCGTGATCGAGGGCATGGGCGCGGGCGCGGCCGGCGTCGCGGTCGGCGAATTGTGCTTCAACACCGCGATGACCGGCTATCAGGAAATCCTGACCGACCCGTCTTATGCCGGACAGATCATCACCTTCACCTTTCCCCATATCGGCAATGTCGGCACCAATGCTGAGGACATGGAGACGGCCAGCATGGCCGCTTCGGGCGGGGTGCGCGGCTGCGTGCTACGGGCGCCGATCACCGCGCCGTCCAACTGGCGCGCGGCGCAGAGCCTCGACGCCTGGCTCAAGTCGCGCGGCATCATCGCCATCACCGGCATCGACACCCGCGCGCTGACCGCGCTGATCCGCGACAAGGGCATGCCGCACGCGGTGATCGCGCACGCGGCGGACGGCGCGTTCGATGTGGCCGCGCTCAAGCGCGAGGCGGCAGCGTGGCCCGGCATGGTCGGGCTCGACCTCGCCAAGGACGTCACCTGCGGCCAGAGTTACAGCTCGGACGAGACCCCGTGGCGGTGGGGCGAAGGCTATGGCAGGCAGGAGGCGCCGCGCTTCCATGTGGTCGCGATCGACTATGGGCTGAAGCGCAACATTTTGCGCGAGCTGGCGGGCGTGGGCTGCCGGCTGACCGTGGTGCCGGCCACGGCGACCGCCGAAGAGATTCTGGCGCGCAACCCAGACGGCGTGTTCCTGTCGAATGGACCGGGCGATCCGGCGGCGACCGGCGTTTATGCCGTGCCGGAGATCAAGAAGCTGGTGGAGTCCGGCATACCGCTATTCGGCATCTGCCTCGGTCATCAGATGCTGGGCTTAGCCCTCGGCGGTCGAACCGAGAAAATGCATCAGGGCCATCACGGCGCCAACCATCCGGTCAAGGACTTCACCACGCACAAGGTCGAGATCACCTCGATGAATCACGGCTTCGCCGTCGACCGCGCCAGCCTGCCGGCGCATGTCGAGGAAACTCATGTGTCGCTGTTCGATGGCTCCAATTGCGGGCTCAAGGTCAAGGACCAGCCGGTGTTCTCGGTGCAATACCACCCGGAAGCCTCGCCGGGCCCGCAGGACAGTCATTACCTCTTCACCCGCTTCGTCGCGTTGATGCAGCAGCGCAAGGGCGAGGCGTAAGCGGCCATGCCCAAACGCACAGATATAAAGTCCATCCTGATCATCGGGGCTGGGCCGATCGTGATCGGCCAGGCCTGCGAGTTCGACTATTCCGGCACGCAAGCCTGCAAGGCCCTAAAGGAAGAGGGCTACCGCATCGTGCTGGTGAACTCGAACCCGGCCACGATCATGACCGATCCGGAATTGGCCGACGCCACCTATATCGAGCCGATCACGCCGGAGTTCCTCACCAAGATCATCGAGAAGGAGCGCCCCGACGCGCTGCTGCCGACCATGGGCGGCCAGACCGCGCTGAACGCCGCGCTCAGCCTGGAGCGGAGCGGCGTGCTCAAGAAATACGGCGTGGAGATGATCGGCGCCCGGGCCGAGGTGATCGACAAGGCCGAGGACCGCGAGCTGTTCCGCGAGGCGATGAAGACCATCGGCCTGGAGACGCCGCGCTCGCGGCTGGCCGATGCCGGTGAGGTCAAGCGCGCCGACCGCAAGAAATACAAGGACGAAATCGCGCGCATCGAGGCGTCGAATCCCGACCCGGCCGAACGCGCGCTGGCGCTCACCCTGTTCGATGCGGACTGGGCGCGGCGCGAAGGCGAAAGGCGCCGGCGCTATGTCGAGAAGGGCCTGGTCGAGGCGCTCGACGCGCTTCCGGATATCGGCCTTCCCGCCATCATCCGCCCGTCCTTCACAATGGGCGGCACCGGCGGCGGCATCGCCTATAACCGCGAGGAGTTCCTGGAGATCGTCGAGCGCGGGCTCGACGCCTCGCCGACCTCGGAAGTGCTGATCGAGGAATCGGTGCTCGGCTGGAAGGAATACGAGATGGAGGTCGTCCGCGACAAGGACGACAACTGCATCATCGTGTGCTCGATCGAGAATATCGATCCGATGGGCGTGCATACCGGCGATTCGATCACGGTGGCGCCGGCGCTCACCCTGACCGACAAGGAATATCAGATCATGCGCAACGCCTCGATCGCGGTGCTGCGCGAGATCGGGGTGGAGACCGGCGGCTCCAACGTGCAGTTCGCGGTCAACCCCAAAGACGGGCGCCTGGTCATCATCGAGATGAACCCGCGGGTGTCGCGCTCCTCGGCGCTGGCGTCGAAGGCCACCGGCTTTCCCATCGCCAAGATCGCCGCCAAGCTGGCGGTCGGCTACACGCTGGACGAGCTCGCCAACGACATCACCGGCGGCGCGACGCCGGCCTCGTTCGAGCCGACCATCGACTATGTGGTGACCAAGATCCCGCGTTTCGCGTTCGAGAAGTTCCCGGGTTCGAAGCCGGTGCTGACCACCTCGATGAAATCGGTGGGCGAGGCCATGGCCATCGGCCGCACCTTCGCGGAATCGCTGCAAAAGGCGCTGCGTTCGATGGAGACCGGGTTGACCGGGCTCGACGACATCGCGTTCGAAGGGATCGGCCAGGGCGACGACAAGAACGTGGTGCGGGCCGCGCTCGGCACGCCCTCGCCCGACCGCCTGCTGAAAGTGGCCCAGGCGCTGCGGCTCGGCGTCGATCACGAGCAGATCTACGATTCCTGCGCCATCGACCCGTGGTTCATCGAGCAGCTCCAGGGCATCATCGATCAGGAGGAGCGCGTCCGCCGGCATGGCTTGCCTCAAGACGCCGCCAATTTCCGCGCGCTCAAGGCATTCGGCTTCTCCGACGAGCGGCTGGCCACACTGGCCGGGCTGGAGGTCGGCGAGGTGGCGGCGCTGCGCTCCCGGCTCGACGTGCACCCGGTCTATAAGCGCATCGACACCTGCGCGGCGGAGTTCGCCTCGCCCACCGCCTATATGTACTCCACCTATGAGTCGGGCTTTGCCGGGCCGCCGCAATGCGAGGCGAGGCCGAGCGCCAAGGAGAAGATCATCATTCTCGGCGGCGGCCCCAACCGCATCGGCCAAGGCATCGAGTTCGACTATTGCTGCTGCCATGCCGCCTTCGCGCTGTCGGCCGCCGGCTACGAGACCATCATGGTCAATTGCAATCCGGAGACGGTCTCGACCGATTACGACACCTCCGACCGGCTCTATTTCGAACCGCTCACCGAAGAGGACGTGCTCGAGATCGTGCGCACCGAGGAGCGGAACGGCACGGTCAAGGGCGTGATCGTGCAGTTCGGCGGCCAGACGCCGCTCAAGTTGGCGCAGGCGCTGGAGAACGCGAAGGTGCCGATCCTCGGCACCTCGCCCGACGCCATCGATTTGGCCGAGGACCGCGACCGGTTCAAGGCGTTGATCGAGCGGCTCGGCATCAGGCAACCGCGCAACGGCATCGCCCGGTCGTCGGCCGAGGCCATGGCCATCGCCGCCGAAATCGGCTTTCCGGTCGTTATCCGCCCCTCTTATGTGCTGGGCGGCCGGGCCATGGAGATCGTGCATGACGAGGCGCAGCTCGCCCGCTACATCGCCGAAGCGGTGGTGGTGTCAGGCAAGAGCCCGGTGCTGCTCGATTCCTATCTCCACGACGCCATCGAGGTCGATGTCGACGCCATCGCCGACGGCAAAGACGTGTTCATCTGCGGGGTGATGGAGCATATCGAGGAGGCCGGCGTGCATTCGGGCGACTCGGCCTGCTCGCTGCCGCCGCATTCGCTGAAGCCCAACATCATCGCCGAGATGGAGCAGCACACCAAGGAGCTCGCCCGCGCGCTCAACGTGGTCGGCCTGATGAACGTCCAGTTCGCCATCCAGAACGACGATATTTACATTCTCGAGGTCAATCCGCGCGCCTCACGCACCGTGCCGTTCGTGGCAAAGGTGATCGGGCTGCCGATCGCCGGCATCGCCTCCGAAGTCATGGCCGGCAAGCCCCTCGCCGCGTTCGGGCTGAAGCGGCCCGTGCTCGACCATATCGCGGTCAAAGAAGCCGTGTTCCCGTTCGCCCGTTTTCCCGGTGTCGATCCGGTGCTCGGCCCCGAAATGCGCTCGACCGGCGAAGTCATGGGCATCGACCGCGACTATGCCATCGCCTTCGCCAAGAGCCAGCTCGGCGGCGGCTCGAAGGTCCCCCTGTCCGGCACGGTGTTCGTTTCGGTCAAGGACAGCGACAAGGACAAGGTGCTGGCGCCGATCCGGGAACTCGCCGAGATGGGCTTCCGCATCATCGCCACCCGCGGCACCAAACGCCATCTCGATGCCCAGGGCGTTGCGTGCGAACGGGTTAACAAGGTGCTGGAGGGCCGCCCCCACATCGTCGACGCCATCACCAATGGCGAGGTCGATATCGTGTTCAACACCACCGAGGGGGCCAAGGCCCTGGCCGACTCCTTCTCGATCCGCCGCTCGGCCTTGCTCTACCATGTCCCCTATTATACAACCCTCGCCGGCGCGCTCGCGGTGACCGAGGCCATCAAGGCGCTCAGGGCTGGGAGCCTCACGGTTGCCCCCCTGCAAAGTTATGTGGGTAAACGCGCCAAAGAATATGCCTGACAGGCTTGGAATCCGTCAAAATCAACAGATTCTTGACTTAGACCGGGCAATTCCTTGACATTAGTTCAGGGGGTCCCAAGGAGCTTCGATCGACATGGACAAGGTGCCGATGACCGCGGAGGGCTATGCTGCGCTTGAGGCTGAGATCAAGCATCTCAAGGCCGTCGAGCGCCCGCGCATCATCAAGCAAATCGCCGAAGCGCGGAGCCATGGCGATCTCTCCGAGAACGCCGAATACCATGCCGCCAAGGACCAGCAGGGCATCACCGAGGCGCGCGTCGCCGACCTCGAGGATAAGCTCTCCCGCGCCGACATCATCGACGTGTCGAAGCTCAAGGGCGACCAGGTGATGTTCGGAGCGACCGTCACGCTGGTGGACGAGGATACCGACGACAAGGCCAAGTACCGGATCGTGGGCGAGATCGAGGCCAACGTGAAGGAGGGCCGGATCTCGATCACCTCGCCGCTGGCCCGCGCGCTGCTCGGCAAGCGCAAGAAGGACGTGGTCGAAGTGTCGACGCCGGGCGGCGGCAAGTCCTACAAGGTGCTCAAGGTCGAATATAAATAGAGGATCGGCTGCCGCGCTGTCTTGGGCCGGATGGGCGTTTTTTAAACAGCGGCCTAGACTCGTCCCGGGCCCGCCATTGTGGTCGGCCGGTCACAGACGCGGCGAAATCCCCAACGAATGCGCTTCCTCCCCTGTCGGGAATCACGTCAGCTCGTTAGCCTGAAGTCGAGCCCACGGGATCAGGCACGATGCTGGATGCGGAAGGAGTTGAGGACGGGCGCGACCGGATCGAGGCGCACGCTTCGCCTGCGGCGGCGGGTTCGCGCTTCCTTATGTGCGCGCCGCGGCACTTTGCCGTGAGCTACAGCATCAATCCGTGGATGGACCCGCAAGCCTGGAGCGACGCCGACGGCCAAGTGGCGGAGCAGCAATGGGCGGCGTTGCAGCGGGCACTGCTTGCTCAGGGCGCGGGACTAGAATTCGTCGACCCCCTGCCCGATTTCCCGGACCTGGTGTTCGCCGCCAATGCGGCGGTGGTGCTGGACGACAAGGCCTTGCTGGCGCGGTTCCGCCATCCCGAACGCCAGGGTGAGGAACCGGTCTACCGCGCCGCCTTCCTTGCGCTGCAGGCGCGCGGCCATCTCGACCAGGTGGTGGAACTGCCCGAGGGTATGTGGCTCGAGGGCGCCGGCGACTGCATCTTCGATCCATGGCGGCAACAGTTCTGGATGGGGTTCGGCCCGCGCTCCCATGCGGGCGCCGCACAGACCGTCACTGCTGTGTTCGGCGTCAAATGCGTCGCGCTCGAGTTGGCAGACCCGCATTTCTATCATCTCGATACTGCGTTCTGCGCGCTGCCCTCCGGCGACGTGATATATTATCCTGGGGCGTTCACGGCGTCGGGGCGCGGCGCGATCGCCGAGCGGGTCGCGCACGGGCAACGCATCGAGCTCGATCGCGACGAGGCCAATGAATTCGCCGCCAATGCCGTACCGTTCGATCATTGCATCGTGCTGTCGAGCTGCTCGGCTCGCTTACGCGCGATGCTCGGCGAGCGTGGCTTCACCGTCGTCACCACTCCGCTCCAGGCGTTTCAGCGCAGCGGTGGCTCGGCCTGCTGCCTCACGCTCCGGCTCGACCATCGTTCGAACAGGATGTCGCCGGCTTAGGCTTTCGCCGTGTCGCGCAAAGCGGACGCGGCGCCGGTGAGCGCGGCGAACTCGGCGAGAATCACATAGACCGGAATCGGCGCGAGCAAGGCCGCCATGCGGCCCTTGTCCTCGAAGGCCTGGCGAAACGGCCCGCTGGCAAGCTTGGCGACGAGCTTGGGCGCGATGCCGCCGCCGAGATAGATGCCGCCGCGGGCGCCGAGCAGCAGAGCGGCATCGCCGGCGAACCGTCCGAGCCAGTCGATGAACAGCTCAAGGGCCTCGACCGCGATCTCGTCCTCGCCGCTCAGGCCGAGCACGATCACGTCGTTCGGCTGAAGCTCGACCGGGGCGATGCCGCGGGACGCGGCCACCGCCTGATAGAGCTCGGCGAGGCCAGGCCCCGACAGCGCGCGCTCGGCGGAAAGATGGGCGCGGCCTTTGCGTAATCGCTCGAGCAGCGCCAGCTGCCGCTCATCGGCGGCGCCGAGGGACATATGCCCGCCCTCGCCCGGCACGGCGACCCAGCCCGTCCCGGACCACACCAGCCCGGCAACGCCAAGCCCAGTGCCGGGCCCGAGCACCGCCTTCGACGCATGCTCGACCGGCGTGCTTCCCCCGATCTGCCGGAGGTCGGCCGCGGCGAGAAAGGGAAGCGACAGAGCGAGCGCGGCGAAGTCGTTGAGCAGCTTGACCTCCCTGAGCTTGAACCGGCGGCACAGCTCCTGCTGGCCAACGCACCAGGCCGAATTGGTGAGGCTGACATCGGCGCCGGTCACCGGCGCGGCCACGGCGATCGCCGCCCGGTCGGGGGTCGTGGCCAGACCGCCGATATATTCGCCAAGCGCGGCCTCAAGGCTCGCATGATCAGCGCAGCGGAGCTGACGAATGTCCGACAGGTCCAGCGTGGCGAGATCGGCCACGGCGAAGCGCGCATTGGTGCCGCCAATGTCGGCCACCAGGGCTCGGGCTGGCGCCTTCCGTGCGTCGCTCATAGCGCGTTTCCCCCCGAGATTGGCCAAGGTTTTTTCTTTGCTTGGTAACGCATTTCCCTTGGCGGTGCGAGCCTTGCGAACCGCCCAAAAAGCGCCGCTTGCGGCTCCCTGGCAGCCGCCTTAGGCTTTGATTTGGGAGACGGAATAACAAATTGTGCGGGAGCGCGATTGCCGGCAGCGCGCTGAACCCCATCGCCACCAGGGAAATATCCTCATGCTCTCGACCCTCGTTCGTTTGACCGCGCTGCTTTGCCTGCTGACAGCCACCACTGCGCTCGCCCATGACGGCGCGACCGGCGTGGTGAAGGAGCGCATGGATCTGATGGAGCGCCAGAAGGACGACATGAAACTGATCGGCGAGATGGCTAAGGGCACCAAACCGTTCGATGCCGCCAAGGCGGCCGAAGCCGCGCGCGACATCGCCGTCACTGCCAAGAAAATCCACGAGCTGTTCCCGGAAGGAAGCGGCGGGGGGAAGAGCGAGGCGCTGCCGGCCGTGTGGGAGCACTGGGACGACTTCACCGCCAAGGCCGACGAGCTCGGCAATGCCGCCGACACGCTGGCCTCATCGCTCGATGGCAGCGATCCGCAGTGGAAGGGCGCCTTCCAGGGCGTGTCCGACGCCTGCAAGGCCTGCCACCAGGATTACCGCAAGAAGAAAGAGAAGAAGGCGCAACCCTAGGGGGCCGCCCCTCGCCTTCGCTGTTGATGAAGTTCCGCCGTCGGACCACAATCCCCGCTCCCGGCATCAGGTCGGGGGATAGGGCCCGCGCGGCATGATCGACAAACTCGAATTCATCATCGCGCTGGCGCGGGAGCGGCATTTCGGCCACGCGGCCGAGGCCTGCGGCGTGAGCCAACCGACGCTCTCGGCCGGCATCAAACAGCTCGAGGATTCGTTCGGCGCGCTGCTGGTGCAGCGCGGGTCGCGCTTCCAGGGCTTCACCCCGGAAGGCGAGCGGGTGCTCGACTGGGCGCGGCGCATCGTCGGCGACACCCGCGCCATGCATCAGGAGATCGACGCGCTGAAGCATGGCCTGGCCGGCCATATCCGCATCGCCGCCATACCAACTGCGCTCGCCATGGTGGCGATGATCACCACGCCCTATCGGGCCAAGCATCCCGATGTCAGCTTCACCATCCTATCGCGCAACTCAATTGAGGTGCTGGGATCATTGGAGAATTTGGAGGTCGATGCCGGTCTCACCTATCTCGACAACGAGCCGTTGGGCCGGGTGCAGACCGTGCCGCTCTATAGCGAGCAGTACCGGTTGCTGACCTCGTCCGACAGTCCGCTCGGCAATCGCGATTCTGTCACCTGGGCCGAGGTCGGCAAGGTGCCGCTCTGCCTGCTGACGCCGGACATGCAGAACCGCCGCATCATCGAGGAATTGCTGGTGCAGGCCGGCTGTGAAGTGGCGCCGACGCTGGAGTCGAACTCGGTGGTGGTGCTGTTCGCGCATGTGCGCACCGGAAAATGGGCGAGCGTCATGCCGGCCAAGCTCGCCGAAGTGCTCGGCCTGACCGAGAAGGTGCGGGCCATCCCCATCGTCGAGCCGGAGGTCACGCATTCGATCGGGCTGGTGGTGCCCCATCGCAACCCGTTGACACCTTTGATCAATGCGCTGGTGAGCGAGGCCAAGAAGCTCGCGCCGATCCTCGGCGGCGCCGGGGTGGCGCCCCCGCGCGCGGGACGGCGGCAGCGCGCCTGAAACCGGCCGCCCGGCCAGCCTCTGTCCATCAGGAATCCCGATCGGTCCACGTGGCTGCTTTATTGATTTCACATGGTTTTTTCCGCATTTTCGGGGTCGCTAATCAACGCGGCTGGGCATGCCAAGATACGAGCCATGGAACGCCGAGCGCGCGAGCGGACTCATCGTGCAGTATCGGCATTTGGAGGGCGCGGCCCTTCCGATCTTGCATGCGTTGCAGGAGACGTTCGGGTGCGTGCCCGCCGACGCGGTGGTGCTGGTGGCCGACGCGCTGAACCTCTCGCGCGCCGAGATCCACGGCACCGTCACCTTCTATCACGACTTCCGCGCAGCGCCGCCGGGCCAGCGCGTGCTGAAACTGTGCCGCGCCGAATCCTGCCAGGCGGCCGGTGGCGATGCACTTGCTGCGCGGGCCGAACGGAAGCTCGGCGTGGCGATGGGCGAGACCACGCCGGATAACCGCGTCACGCTGGAAGCCGTCTATTGCCTCGGGCTGTGCCACTCCTCCCCCGCCGCCATGCTGGATAAGCACGTCTTCGGCATGCTGGACGACGACAAGCTCGATGCGCTGGTCAAGGAGGCGCAAGCATGAGCGCGCGCATCTATATCTCCCGCGATTCCGGCGCGCTCTGCGTGGGCGCCGACCAGGTCGCGACCGCGTTTTTCAAGGCGGCCGAAAAGCAAGGTCTCGATGTCGAGATCGTCCGCACTGGCTCGCGCGGACTGTATTGGCTCGAGCCGCTGGTCGAGGTTGAGACCCCTGAGGGCCGGGTCGGCTATGGCCCGGTCAAGCCGGGCGATGTCGCGGCCGCGCTCGACGAAGGCGAAAAGCATCGCCTGTGCCTCGGCTTGGTCGAGGACATTCCCTGGCTCAAGAGCCAGACGCGCTTGACCTTCAAGAATTGCGGCATTATCGACCCGCGCAGCCTCGAAGATTACCGGGCGCATGGCGGCTATGAGGGCCTGGCCAAGGCTCTCGCGATCGGGCCCCAGGCCACCGTCGAGGAGGTGGTGACCTCCGGCCTGCGCGGCCGCGGCGGCGCCGGCTTCCCCACTGGCATCAAGTGGCGCACGGTGGCGGCGACCCCGCCGCAGCAGAAATATATCGTCTGCAACGCCGACGAAGGCGATAGCGGCACCTTCGCCGACCGCATGATCATGGAAGGCGATCCGTTCGTGCTGATCGAAGGCATGACCGTCGCCGGCACCGCCACCGGCGCCAGCTACGGCTACATCTATATCCGCTCCGAATATCCGCATGCGATCGAGGCGATGGAGATCGCCATTCGCGAAGCGCGCGCGGGCGGCATGCTGGGACGCGGCATCGCCGGCTCCAAAGCCGATTTCGACATGGAGGTCAGGGCCGGCGCCGGGGCCTATGTATGCGGCGAAGAGACCTCGCTGCTGGAGAGCCTCGAGGGCAGACGCGGCGAGGTCCGGGCCAAGCCGCCGCTGCCCGCCCATATCGGCCTGTTCGGCAAGCCGACCGTGATCAACAACGTGCTGTCGCTGGCGTCGGTGCCGATCATCATGGCGCAAGGCGGCGCGTTCTATCGCGATTTCGGCATTGGCAAATCGCGCGGCACCATGCCGATCCAGCTCGCCGGCAATATCAAGCATGGCGGGCTGTACGAGACCGCGTTCGGCATCACCCTCGGGGAGCTGGTCGACGATATCGGCGGCGGCACGCGCTCGGGACGGCCGGTGCGCGCGGTGCAGGTCGGCGGCCCGCTCGGCGCCTATTTCCCGCGCGAGCTGTTCGACACGCCGTTCGATTATGAGGCCTTCACCGCCGCCGACGGGCTGATCGGCCATGGCGGCATCGTGGTGTTCGACGACAGCGTCGACATGGCCAAACAGGCGCGCTTCGCCATGGAGTTCTGCGCCATCGAATCGTGCGGTAAGTGCACGCCATGCCGGATCGGCTCGGCTCGC
>JBBQXL010000051.1:0-15964 GCA_038209695.1 Hyphomicrobiales bacterium | reverse complement strand
CGGCGCGTCTATTGGCACCATCACCCCGACTATATGCGCGAAGCCGCCGAGGCTATCGGGCGAAAGTCCGGGTCGAGAATGGGGGCGTAATCAATGTCTGTTTTCGATCCGTTCCGCCCCGTTATGCATCAAAAAAGCGCCAATCGCCGCTCTCTACCCTATGCAGCGCGGTCTTGCCAAGGTTGGGGTCGAGGGTTCGAATCCCTTCGCCCGCTCCAATTTTCCTTCCTCACCACGAAAAGCAAAACGGCCCCTCTTGGGGGCCGCCTGCGGGTTCGTTTAGGCCGCGACTTTGCCTACCAGGGCCACGACGGATAGCCGCGCGAGAACGGCCGCGCGGTCCGGTAGCTGTAGCTGTAACTCGGGCTCTTGCGGCGCACGGTACGGGTCTTCTTCCTCCTGGGCGTGTCCGACACATCGCCCTCGGCGCTTGCCGAGGTGATCTTTGCCGGTGTGTCCTTGGCCCAGACGAGGAAGTCGGCGCCTTTCGGCAAGGTCGCCGAGTTGATCGCGGTGTCGCCGATGATCAGCGATGAGCCGGGCGTCAGCCGCTCGGAGATCTTCTGGCGCAGGTCCTTGGGTATCTCGAGGCGGTCGAGCGCGCCCGACCCATCGTCGCCCTGAAGGCTGACAGTCACCCAGCGGGCCGAAGTCTCACCGGGGGCGAAGTTCAAAGCGGTGTACAGATGGGTGCCGAGCGGCGTCTCGGGATCGCGGAAGCTCACTGGCGCGTCGAACACGCGGCCGAATTCCTGCCTGACGAACAGGTGACCGGCCGGCGGCTCGCCTTTGCCGGCGACCTCGTAGACCTTCTTGACCAATTCGTCGGTGAAGGCGCCCGTCTCAGGCAGGGCGTTCGCCTTTTGGAACGCCTTGATGGCGGTCGCCGTCGGCTTGCCGAGCGTGCCGTCGAAATCGAGCATCGGGAGATAGCCCATATCGGCCAGGATCTCCTGGACGCCGATGATGCGGTCGCGCTGGGTCCGCCGCGTCACCAGAATACGCAACGGCGCGGTGGAACGGGGCTCGGCAGCCAGGATTGCCGCAGCCTTGGCGCCGGCGCCGAGTTTGCTGGCGACGATCGAAGGAGGCGCGGCATCGACCGTGGCGCTGGCCACGGCCAGACTTGCTTGCGGCGCGCCCGCCACGGCCTGGACCGCCGGTGCGACAACCTGCGGGACCGGTGTGGCTTCGGCCGCCTCGCTGGCCGGTTCGGCGGGAAGCCTCTCAGTCTCGGTTTTAGCGGGCGTTTCGGCCTCGATTGGTGTAGCCGCGGCCACTGGGGCGGCAGCTTCGGTCGTGCTCGCGAGCTGCGCCGGCGCTGCGGGCGTCTCGGTCTTGGCCGTCTCGGTCTTGGGCGTCTCGGCCTTGACCGCTACCGGCTCAGGCGCCGCAACCGGGCGGTTCAGCGCCGCCGCCGAGACCGAGCCTGATCCGCTCGACGTGCCGTCGTCCTCGTCAAGGGCATGACTGCTGGCATTGGCCACTTCCGCCTGCGGGGCCTGACCACCGGCGAACGGGTCGAAGGCGTGGGCATGGGTGTCCTCCACCGCGGCCGGGTCTTCGACTTTGAGCACCAGAGCAGTTTCCTGACCCGCGGCCTCGGCCTCAAGCGAGGACGGGACATCGGTGGTGGAGCCTGACAGATCGGCTCTGGCCAGCATGCCGGGATGGCTCGCCTTGGGCTTGACCACCGGCTGAACATCATTGCTGGACTGGCGCTGCGGCGGTTGGTCCTGCTTGACCAGAACGGGCGCGGCAGGCGGCGGCAACGGCTGGAACAGGGCGGGATGGTCGATCAGCTGCGGCGCGATCCGATCGCGCGCGACGACGACGTTGTCCCCGACCGTGGTCACCTGAAACAGCTTGGGCGCAAATGAGAACGGCAGCCGGATGCAACCATGTGACGCCGGATAGCCCGGGACCACGCCGGCATGCAGCGCGGTGCCGGACCAGGTGATCCGGTTCATCCACGGCATCGGCGCGCCGCTATAGATGTTGGAGTGGTGGATGCGCTGCTTTTCGAGAATGCTGAACACGCCGGCCTTGGTCGCGTGGCCCGGCATCCCGGTCGAGACGCTCGAACTCGTGACCAGCGTCAGCCCGCGATAAATATCGACCTTCTGCTTGTTCAAGGAGACGACCAAGATCATCGGCTCGTTACCGACGTCGGCGATGGGTTCCTCGACCGGCTTTTGGACCCTGTCTTTTTTGGCCTCGGCCGGAGCCGAAACCGCCACCACCACAAGGGCGGCGCCAAGCAGAGTTACAATCGCCGATGTCGTCTTGATGGCGGCCGTCGCCATCGAATCCCTCGTTAGACTCCGTTTACGCAACGCACACGCTCCCCGTAGATGGCCGCACTCATGGCAAGCCTCCCCCGTGTGAGTCCCCCAAGACTCGACGAATCACACTAAAAGAGGCACTTCTATTTGACCAGCAGAAGCCTTCTAATCACCTAACGCAGCGCGCCTCGATACGTTTCGCTCGCCGTTCGCGCGAGCTGCAAAAAAAATCACACGAGTTCCGCAACTTAATGGCGACCGCGCGGATTTTTTTCGTTTGGAGCGCGCCGGGAATTGGGCAGCGCGCCACGAATAAACTTCTCGCTGTTTCATTATCGCAACACTTGGAATTGGCCGCTTGCGGCGGCTTTCTCCCCGACCCCGAGCCCGCAAAAGCGCTTGCGTCGGCTCCGGGCGCTCAATACACGAATGAGCCGACCCGATTAAGGCTGCTCAGGGAGATTTTCATGCTGGCATTGACCCGTTCCCGACTGGGCGATGTGTCCCGGGTAGTTTGCCTGCTACTGGCGAGCGCGACGCTCGCCGGCTGCGGCATCAACACCATTCCCACGCTGCAGGAGCAGGCCAAGGCGTCCTGGAGCCAGGTCCTGAACCAGTATCAGCGCCGGGCCGATCTCATTCCCAATCTGGTCGAGACGGTGAAGGGCTACGCCGCCCAGGAGAGCAAGGTGCTTACCGATGTGGTCGAGGCCCGCGCCAAGGCGACGCAAGTGCAGATCCCGCCCGACATCCTCACCAATCCCGAGGCGTTCCAGAAATTCCAGGAGGCGCAGAGCGGCCTCACCGGCTCGCTTAGCCGCTTGCTGGCGGTCGTCGAGAACTATCCCGACCTGAAGTCGAACCAGAATTTCCTGGCACTCCAGTCGCAGCTCGAGGGCACCGAGAATCGGATCGCCATCGCCCGGCAGGACTACATCACCGCGGTCAAGGACTACAACACCGAGCTGAGAACCATACCCGGCCGCTGGTGGCGCGCGTTCCTTTACCCCGACGCCGAGCCCATGCAGAATTTCACGGTGGCGGAAGGGACCGAGGCCGTGCCCGAGGTGAAATTCTAGCGTCAGCCCAAGTTGGGGGGCCCAATGTCGGTTACGCGGCGCTTCGGCGGGACGGTACTGGCCATCGCGCTGGCGCTGTGGCTTTCGCCGGTCTTTGCCGAGCCTAACTTTCCGGAACTCACCGGCCGTGTCGTCGATGACGCGAGCCTGCTCAGCTATCCCGAGGAGGTGGCGATCACCGCCGACCTCAAGGCGCTCGAGGACAAGACCTCCGACCAGCTGGTGGTGGTCACGCTGCCGTCGCTGCAAGGCTACACCATCGAGGATTTCGGCTATCAGCTCGGCCGCCGCTGGGGCATCGGCACCGCGAAAATGGACAACGGCGTCGTCCTCATCGTCGCCCCCAACGAGCGCAAAGTCCGCATCGAAGTCGGCCGCGGGCTCGAAGGCATCCTCACCGACGCGCTGTCCAAGATCATCATCGAGAACGGCATCCTGCCGCGCTTCCGCGAGGGCGACTTTGCCGGCGGCATCAAGAACGGCGTGCGCGACCTCGCTCTGGTGCTGACCGGCGACGCCGCCGAGGTCGAGGCCCGCGCCAAGGCCCGCAACGACGCCGACACTCCCATGATCGTTTGGATCTTCTTCATTCTGTGGCTCGCGATCTGGCTGTGGATCCTTTACGGCTTCTACCGCAGCGTCCGTTATGGCTCGCGCGCGGGGAAGGGACAAAGCGGCTCGATCCTGGCGCCCGGCTCCAGCTGGCGCGGGGGCGGGAGCAGCTGGAGCGGCGGCAGCAGCAGCAGCGGCGGCGGCTTCTCGGGGGGCGGCGGCAGTTTCGGCGGCGGCGGTGCGTCCGGTGGTTGGTAGAGCCGTGCTGATGCAGCCCTTCACGCCAGAGGATCAGGAGGCCATCTCCGAGGCCATCACCAAGGCCGAGCAGAAGACCAGCGGCGAGATCGTGGTGGTCGCGGCCATCGCCTCCGACGGCTACCGCTCCTTCGCCGTATTGTGGGCGGCGCTGATCGCGCTGGCCGTGCCGCTGCCGCTGGTGCTGGCCACCAAATGGCCGGTGCAATATATCTACCTGCTCCAGCTCGCGGTGTTTCTCCTCTGCCTGGTGCTGTTCCAGTGGGACCGCATCCGCTTCGCCCTGGTGCCGCGCGCCGTCAAACGCGCCCGCGCCCACCAGCGCGCCGTCGAGCAATTCCTGGTGCAGAACATGCACACCACCAAGGGCCGCACCGGCGTGCTGATCTACGTCTCCTTCGCCGAGCACTTCGCCGAGGTCATCGCCGACGAGGGCATCTACCGCAAGATGCCGGAATCGACCTGGGAGGACGCGGTCGGCGAGCTCACCAATCATCTCGCCCGCGGCACCACCACCGAAGGCTTCATCCGCGCCATCGAGCGCTGCGGCAAGATTCTCGCGAAGCATTTCCCGCCCGGCAAGGTCGACCATAACGAGCTGCCCAACCACCTGATCGTGCTGGATGCCTACGGGCGCCCGTAGCCGGCTGCGCGACGCAAGCGAGACCCCGGCGCCGGCGGGTAAGCGCGGGCTGTTCGGCTGGGTGCTGTTCGACTGGGCCACCCAGCCGTTCTACACCCTGGTCGTCACCTTCCTGTTCGCGCCCTATTTCGTGAACGGCTTCATGGACGATCCGGCCCGCGGCGCGGCGTTGTGGGCCTACGCCACCGGCATCGCCGAGCTGATCGCCGCAGCGCTCGCGCCCGTGCTCGGCGCCATCGCCGATAGCGGCCAGAGGCACAAGCCGTGGATCGCCGCCTTCTCGGTGCTGCTGGTGGTCGGCATGTGCGGCCTTTGGCTGGCGGCGCCCGGCCGCACCGATCTCACGCCGCTGGTGCTGATCGCCTTCGGCCTCGCCGTGATCGGGGCCGAACTCGCCACCGTGTTCACCAATGCCATGATGGTGAGCCTGGTGTCGGACAAGCGGCTCGGCACGCTGTCCGGCCTCGGCTGGGCGACGGGTTATGTCGGTGGTCTGGTCAGCCTGGCGCTGGTCGCCGGCTTGCTTGTCGCCGATCCCAACACCGGCAAGACCCTGCTCGGCCTCCCGCCGATCGTGCCGCTCGACGCCGCCACCCGCGAAGGCGACCGCCTGGTCGGCCCGTTCTCGGCCGCGTGGTATCTGCTGTTCGTGCTGCCGCTGTTCCTGTTCACCCCGGACCGCAGCGCCAAGCCGGCGCAAGCCCGCGCGGTCACCGCCGGCCTCGCCCAGCTGCTGCGCTCGGTCAAGGAGCTGGTGCGCCATCACCGCCAGGTCGCGTTGTTCCTGCTGGCGCGCATGCTCTATGCCGACGGCCTCGGCGCAGTGTTCGCCTTCGGCGGCATCTATGCCGCCACCGTGTTCGGCTGGGGCGCGACCGAGCTCGGCCTGTTCGGCATCATCCTCACCATCGCCGGCACCATCGGCGCCGTGCTCGGCGGCCTGCTCGACGATCGGCGCGGCTCGAAACGGGTGATCGTCGCCACGCTGCTGCTGTTCATCGCCGCCGCGATCGGCGTGCTGTCGGTCGACCAGAGCCATGTGCTGTTCGTGCTGCCGGTCACGCCCAAGCTGCCCGGTAGCGCGCCGTTCTCGTCGATCGGCGAGCAGGTCTATCTCGCCTTCGCCGTGCTGATCGGGCTCGGCTCCGGCCCGATCCAGGCCTCGAGCCGAACGCTGTTGGCGCGTATGTGCCCGCCCGGCATGACCACCGAGTTCTTCGGCTTCTTCTCGTTCTCCGGCAAGATCACCGCTTTCGCCGCGCCGCTCGCCATCGGCGTGGTGACGCACGCGACCGACAGCCAGCGCCTCGGCATCTCGGCGAGCCTGGTGTTCCTGATCGCCGGCCTGCTGCTCCTGCTCCGCGTCAAAATCAGATAGGCTTTTCTCCTCTCCCCGCCGGGGAGAGGGCTTTCCGCCCGGCGCGCGAAGCGCGACGAATGGCGGAAAGGGTGAGGGGCGACGTGTTCTCGACGCGGCTTGGCCGCTGACTCCTCACCGCGCATCAGGGGATGCGCGTGCTCTCCCCACTGGGGAGAGCGGGAGCATGTTGCGGCTATGCGACCAGGCATGACTCTCCGTCACCGCGGCGCGATATGCGTCCGGTTGATGAAGGGGGTGGCGCGCCGGGAAGACGCGAACCTATGGCATCGCGGTTGGTGTCGAACCGCGCGGGCGCCTTCCGGCGCTCCACACGCGCTCAAGTAGCGAAGCGATAGCGCATCAAAAATGCGCCACACACCTGCGCTGACGTCAGCGCATGCTCTTTTGCGGCGACTTATCGGTACGCCGGCCCCGCTTTCGCCCTCGATGTCCCGCCGCGATCCTTTGTCCCGTTGGGGTTCCTCGTCTCCGCGCATGGCGCCGACCAAGGCGAGGCAATCGTCAGCGTTTGAGTAGACCCTAGGGTCGTCAGGCAGCTCCTGGCAGGGCCTCGTAGTGGACCCGGGGGAGCCCGGCGCCGCCCCGAGTGCCCGGCTGCGACACCGGACCCGCGCGGACACCGCACCCCGTCCCGCCTCACGACGCCTCATTATGCGCCCCTTAAGAGGACGAGGTGGCAGCAGTGTAAGCGAGGTTTGGCGCGCGGGGATAAGCACGCTCACGGATTTCCGCTTAGTGCCATAAGCTGACGTGAGAGAACTGACTAGTTTGAGCCAAATGGGGCGTATCGCTGGCTCTGATTGCCAAGCGCTCTATCGGTGAGATTTTCGTCGTCATGGGATGGCTTGAACACGCCAATGCGGCTTTTGCCATCTTCCCTCCCCTTGTACAGCGCAGCGTCCGCATCACGATACATTCGGTCAAAGTCGGCATGGGCACCATCATGTACGACGATGCCAATGGACACACTGAACTTGGCGCCAGCCAGCGGCATCGACTGCCCAGATAGTCTGCCCATAATACGATTTGCAATTTTCATTGCCTCGTCCACATCGCAGCCTGGGGCAAAAATCAGGAACTCGTCTCCTCCAAATCGCGCGCATTGATCGCCGGTACGGATGCTTGCGCGCACGGCTTCCGCAGTGAGGGCAATAACGGCATCGCCAGTGACATGCCCACGCAGATCGTTGATCATTTTTAGATTGTCGACATCAACAAGCAGCATCGCATTGCTCGCCCGATGCCGCGTCAATAACTTTACGATGGTATCCATGGCTCCGCGGCGATTGAGCAGTCCCGTCAGGCTGTCGCGGATTGAAATGTCGTAGAGCTGCTGCATACGCCCCTGCATGGCAGAGTAATACAGCGTCACCAAGTAGCCGATGACCACCGAGCCAATTAGAGCAGCGATCAGGCTATCAATCGCGATGGTACGAAAACGCGCTTCCTGAGCGAAATAGTACTGCAAGTCGAAGTCAACGCCGACAAAACCGCTGTAGCGTCCTTCACTATCGTAAATGGGCGAGGTCGCAGAGAGAAAGTCGCCGTAATCGTCATGCTCAAAAGTTGGGTTCACATAGGTCTTACCGGCAGCGATCTGGTCCAGCCAGCCGTCATTTTTGTATTCTTCCCGGAGATCGAACCGTTCCAAGTAGGCGGATGCGCGCAGCTTGTGATCTGTGTGCAAGTCGGGTGAAGCGGCTGTGTCGAGAACGAAATACGCTACGCCGCCGCGATCGACCATCGTGTAAAGGTAGAAAATATTTGGGTCTGCTGAGTGGAAGCGAACCAGCGGACGCAGCGCCCGGGCGTAAAGTTCCTCGCTGTAGTTCGCGGGATCGAGCAATTTGCGGTGGAGGTCGCCATCGACGACGCTGGCGGCGACCTGGCCAATCTCGCCCACGTGGGACCGAAGTGCTTCCCATCGAGCTTGCTTCGACAGCCATTGCGGTATGGCCACCATCGAGACCAGCACCAGGGCGGCGGCCAAGCTCGCAACAAGAAACGTTAACCATTGGAATCGGCGCGGAACGTTTGTTGCGCGTCGATCTAGAGATATGTCTTTGGGCAATGGTGCAAGCATCTCAGCAGAGACGCTAATCGCCTAGCATTTGATTTCGATTTAACGAGATCGAACTAAATTGAGTCTTTTATCCCCGAGACTGTGAGGAGTCGCTGGCAACGGAACATCCAGTTGGACGCACCGAGACTCAACCCCCCGGCTCCTCAACACAACTAAGGGCAGGACGACGGCGCCGGTGCGCCTTTGAAGCGGTCGTTCATCCACCTGATCGCGGCGGGCGCAGCGTCGCGGGCGATGAAAATATGGGTCACGCCGGGCAGCTCGACCCAGTTCACCTTGACTCCTTGGGAGCACAAAAGCTTGGCGAACCGCTTGGTGATCTGCGGGTCGACCGTGGTGTCGGCGCCGCCTTGGGCGATGAACACCGGCGCTCCGGCCGGCGCCTGACCCGGCGAGTTGTGCACCATGATCCCTTTCCAGGGCTCCGTCGTGGTCGGATCGATCTTCAGGAACCGTTCCTTCTGCAGCGGCTTATCGCTCTTCTCCAGCGCCTCGAACTGGGCGATCGAAGTGAGGCAGCCGAGCGCGGTTTGCTTGAACGCCGACATCACCGCCGGCTCGACGATGGTCGCCGGCTGGATGTTCTCCATCCTGGTCCACGACAGCAACGCCATCGCGATCAGATCCTGCTCGGTTTTGGCGTCGTCTTCGAACAGATCGACCAGGTAGGTCGCGGGCGCCGCTGCCGCGACACCGACCAGCGCGAGGTCCGGCGCATAGCGGGCGGCAAGCTCGCCAGTGAACAGCGCGGCGTGGCCACCTTCGCTGTGACCCCACACGGCGAATCGGTTGGAAGCCGTGTTCTGGGATAGATTCCGCGCCGCCCGCACCGAGTCGAGCACCGCGCGCCCGGCGCTCTCGCCGATCAGATAAGGGTGGATGCTGTCGGTGCCGAGACCGGGATAGTCGGTGGCGACCACGATATAGCCCTGGCTCAGCATGTCCTTCAGGTTCCAGATCAGGCCCGCCCGGTCGGGATAGAGCGATGGCGCGCAAGCCGGCGCCACGCCCGAGGTCGGGTGCGCCCAGGCGATGATGTGGCGCCCGCCGGCCGGCGCGGGGCCCGACGGGATGAAGATCGCGCCCGAGACCGGGATGGGCTCGCCCTTCACGCCGGTGGAGCGGTACAGGAAGCGGAACGCCTCGCTGTTGCCGGGGCCGCCGCTTTCCAGCGGCCATACCCGGATGATGCTGCCGGGCTTGCCTGCGATCTCGCCGGGCTCGACGTCGTACAGCGCTTCGGCCGGGTCGCCGCCGAGGCCGAGGCTCATGGCAAACACCCCGGTCGCGGCAAATTTCGACAACCATCTGATCGCGAGCATGGTGTTGTCCCTCAAATAGCAGCGGAGCTCCGGACCGGCTAATGCCGGAAGTGGCGCATGCCGGTAAATACCATGGCGAGGCCGGCTTTGTCCGCCGCGGCGATCACCTCGTCGTCGCGCAGCGAGCCGCCGGGCTGGATCACCGCGGTCGCGCCGGCAGCGGCGATCAGCGTGAGCCCATCGGCAAACGGGAAGAACGCATCCGACGCCGCCACCGCGCCCTGCGTCAGGCTCTCGGCTTTGCCTTGCGCGCGTGCCGCATCGTCCGCCTTCCACGCCGCCATGCGCGCGGCATCGACCCGGCTCATCTGCCCGGCGCCGATGCCGACCGTCGCGCCGCCTTTGGCGTAGACGATGGCGTTCGACTTGACGTGTTTGGCCACTGTGAAGGCGAAGATCAAGTTGGCCAGCTCCGACTTGCTCGGCTTGCGCCTGGTCACCACTTTCACCTCGTCGGCCACCACGCCGCCGTCGCGCGATTGCATCAGGAAACCGCCGGCCAAAGAGCGGAAGGTCACACCATCAGCCTTGGGATCGGGCAGTCCGCCGGCCAGCAGCAGCCGCAGATTCTTCTTCTCGGCGATGATCGCCTTGGCCTCGTCGCTGGCGCCGGGCGCGATGATGACTTCAGTGAAGACCTTGACGATCTCGCGCGCGGCCTCTGCATCGAGCGGGCGGTTTAGCGCGACGATGCCGCCGAACGCGCTGGTGGGGTCGCAGGCCAGCGCCTTCTGGTAGGCCTCGACCAGGGTCTGGCTCATTGCCACGCCGCACGGATTGGCGTGCTTGATGATCGCCACCGCCGCACTCGCCTTCGGGTCGAACTCGGCCACCAGCTCGTAAGCCGCGTCGGTGTCGTTGAGATTGTTGTAGCTGAGCGCCTTGCCCTGGATCTGCGTCGCGGTGGCGACGCCGCAGCGCTTCGCGGCCGTGCGATAGAAGGCGGCCCACTGATGCGGGTTCTCGCCATAGCGTAGCGCCTCGACCAGCGTGCCGGCGATGACCCGCGTCCTCGGCGTGTTCTCGTCGAGCCTTTCGGCGAACCACGTGGCGATCGCCGCGTCATAGGCGGCGGTCCGCGCAAACGCGCGCGCCGCCAGCGCCTTGCGCAAGGGGAGCGTGGTGGCGCCGCCATTGGCGTTCATCTCGGCCACCACGGCGGCATAGTCGCCAGGATCGACCACTACGGTGACGCCGTCGTGGTTCTTGGCCCCGGCGCGAATCATGGCCGGGCCGCCAATGTCGATATTCTCGATGCAGGTGGCGAAATCGGCCCCGCCGGAGGCGGTCGCCTCGAACGGATAGAGATTGACCGCGAGCAGGTCGATGGCGGGGATGGCATGCTCGGCTAGCGCCTTGAGATGCGCCTCGTTCTCGCGCACCGCCAGCAACCCGCCGTGAATCTTGGGATGCAGCGTCTTGACCCGGCCATCCATCATCTCCGGCAGCCCGGTGATCTCGGCCACCTCGACCACCTCGATCCCGGCCTCGCGCAGCAGCCTGGCCGTGCCACCGGTCGACACGATCTCCACGCCGTGCTTGCGCAGCGCCTGCGCGAATTCTGCAAGATCAGTCTTGTCGCTGACCGACAGCAGCGCGCGGGCAATCTTTCGCTTCGCCATGAGGCCTATGCTGCAGCGGGCTCGGCTTCGTTGGGATCGACCAGGTGGCCGCCGTCGCCGCCCTCGGCCGCGCGCTCGATGTTCCACACGATCCTGACTTCGGTGGCCTCGCCCATGACGCCGCCGAGCACGACCTGCGAGGTCGGCTGCGGTCCGCGCGCGTCGGCAAGGAACACGCTTTCCTCGATCCTGGTCTCCGGCGCGTTCGAGCTGATCCGCCAAGTCTCGCCGTTCTTCAGCACCAGCAGGGCGCTCTGTCCGTCGGCGGCCAGTGTGGCGCGCACGCTCGGGTGCAGATGGAAGCGGATGGCATAAAAGCCGCCAATTAGATCGCCGTCGGGACTCTTGAGTCCGCTGGGCGCCGAGAGCTTGTCCTCGCTCGAGATCAGCAGGCCGGTCGGCGCGACCAGGAATTGCCGCGCATGGCTGACGCCGAAGTCGGCCATGTAGCCGTCATGGCTACCTTTGATCCGGAAATTGTCGCCCTGATCGGCGAGCGCCGCCTGAGCGTTGAGCGGACCGGTCAGCGGCGAGTCGAGCGCGATGCGGCTGCCGTTATTGCCTTGCGAGGTGAACTGCGCCGAGGTCGACTCCTCGAAGGTGAGCGTCGAATGCGCCGCCGTCGAGCGCGCGAACGGGCGCCAGTCTTCGTGGTCGAGCGAGGGCGATCCGCAATTGACGATCATCGGGCAATTGGCCGAACTCATCTCGAACGACAGGAAGCCGGCATGGGCATTGCTGCTGAGCGCCGGCGCCGGCGCGGGGCCGATGTCGCAGATCAGCACCGACGGCCCGCAGTCGAGCCGGACATAGCCGGAGTTCGTCGCCGCGCGTACCGGCTTGCCCTCGACATCGTCGTAAGCCAGCACGGTGGCCAGCGCGTCGGTCGGCGTCGGGCCCGCGCCGTTGAAGCGGGCGAGCGCACCATCGCCGGCGCGGAAGAAGCGGAGCATCGGCATGATGCGATCGATGGCGTCGGTCAGCTCTTTCGGCGGCGGCCGATCGCGCGCCACGAAGCACTGCCTGAGCGGCAACAGGTCGAGCAGCAACTCGACCAGTGCGTCGGGATTGCGCGAGATATGTCCGCCATCGGGCAGGATTTGCCGGTCGAGCTCTTTGCAGAACGGCCGCACATAGCGGTCGACCACCGCCTGCTGCTCGGCGATGCACAGCCCGGCATAGATCAGCGCCATCAGCGCGACCAGGCGCGGCACGCCGTCGGGCGCGTCGCGATAGCTCGCCGAGAGATAGCGGAGCTGCGAGGTCAGCGCCCGGAGAAAGTTGGCGTAGGCTGCCGGCTCGCCGCTGTCGAGCACCAGCACCGAATTGGACAGCCACGAGATCACCCTGCGGCCGACGATCTCCGGCTGCCAGGCGAGGGGATGGATCGAGCGCTTGAGCGTGATGAAATCCTGGACCAGCGCCTTGGCCTGCTCGCGGGACAATTCGCTGCCGGCGGCGCGCAAATGCCTGAGCCAGCCGAAGCCGTATAGCTCGCGCGCCCAGCCTGACGATGGCGGCGCGATTTCGAACGGCGACTCGGCGTCGACCTCGGCCAATCTGCCGGCCAAGCCGAAATGACCGTTGTAAAGCTCGTTGGCGAAGCTCGGGTCGGCGGTTCTCAGTTCCTGCGGCGCCAGCAGCAGCTGCTCGGCCTGCGTGCCGGGATAGGAGATGCTGGCCATGCCCGCGAGCATGAAGCGGCGGAAAGGCCCCGGGCCGCTGAGTCGCGGCGCGTCACCGCGTCCGCCGCGCTCGTAGGGCTGAGAATCAGCCGCCATGCTGCGTTGTCTCCAAGCTGCCGCCCTGCGCCGCAATCAGACGCATGGCCTCCCCGTGCATCCTGAGGCGGGTATTGTCGGGCTGCGGAGGTTTCCGATCAAGCCCGATACGCGTTACGCTTAACCGGTAAGCACCAGAGCTGTGGCAAAAAAGCCGTCCATTCCGCTCCATTCCGCCGTTTCGAGCTTCAGGTCGTAGGGAAAAGTCCGCAGACAGCCGGATGGCTCGATCCACTCGGTTTGACCGAAAATCTCGCCGGAGTCGATGGGGTCGAGGCGGAAAGCGTCGTTCCGCACCAGAAAAGCCGCGACCTGGGCCTCCCCTTCCTCCGGCTCGAGCGAGCACGTGGAATAGACCAGCCTGCCGCCGGGCTTGATCAGCGTGGCGGCGTGGTCCAAGAGCCGCGCCTGCAACGCCGCCAGCGCCGTGATGTCCTTGGGCGACTTTAGATAGGGGATGTCGGGATGGCGGCGGATGGTGCCGGTCGAGGAGCAGGGCGCGTCGAGCAGGATCGCATCGAACAACTCGCCCGGCTGCCAACTTGTCGCATCGTCATGAACCAGCTCGGCGTCGAGGCCGAGCCGCTTGAGGTTGTCGCCGAGCAGACCGAGCCGCGTCTTTGATCTGTCGACCGCAACGACCGCGGCGCCGGCCATCACCAGCTGCGCCGTCTTGCCGCCGGGCGCGGCGCAGAGATCGGCCACGCGCTTGCCGGCCACGTCGCCGAGCAGCCGTGCCGGCAATGACGCGGCCGCGTCCTGCACCCACCACGCGCCCTCGCCGAAGCCGGGCAAGGCCTCGATGCGGCCCTTGGGCAGGAGCCGCACGCTGCCGGTCGGCAACACCAGTCCCGACAGCCGCTCGGCCCACAGCGCAGGCTCGCCCTTGACGGTGACGTCGAGCGGCGGCTCGACCAGATCGGCCGCGCCGATGGCGTGAGCGCGCTCCTCACCCCACCAGGTGACCCAGCGCGACCACAGCCAGTCGGGCGTGTTGATCCGCGCCGCATCGAGGGCGGCGGCGATGGCGTCGCCCTCGCTTGCCACCTTGCGCAGCACCGCATTGACGAGCTTGTCGTAGCGCTTGGCCTTGGGGTCGTATTGGACCAGCGTCACGGCGAGGTCGATGGCCGCATGCGCCGGGGTCCTCAGGAACATCAGCTGCGCCGCCGCCGACAGCAGGATCGGATAGAGCGTGCCGGATTTCTCCGGCATGCCACGCTCGAGAAAAGTGCCGAGCACGGCATCGATCTGCCCTTTGCGCCTGAGGCTCGCCGCCACGATGGCGCGGGTCAGCGCGCGGTCCCGCGCGGGCAGGTTGAGCATGAAGCCCTGCTCGAGCGAACGCCCCAGAATATCGTCGAGCGGCTGCTTCTTTTGCAGCACCGCGGCGAGCACTTCGACCGCAGCGCGCCGCGCCGGCAAGCCGACTTGCGCGTCTCGCGCGCGAGCTTGCGCCCTGGCGCCTTTGCCGGACATGGTCATGAACTATCTTGCGCGCGAAACCGCGGAGGACCTAGCCCCAAGGCCCGCGTCCCGCAACCCGCCGCTGTTCCGACCACGGTCCCGATCCGGCATCGGCCGGCGCGCCGGTCTCACCCATCTCGCGGGCCATCTCCTGCAGCCGCGCCACCCGGTTCTCGACATTGGGATGGGTCGAGAACAGATTGTCCATGCGCGCGCCCGACAGCGGGTTGACGATGAACATGTGGGCCGACGCCGGATTGCGCTCGGCCGGCATGTTGGGAATGTGCTGGGCTGCGCCGGCGATCTTCTCCAGGGCCGAGGCGAGCGACAAAGGCTGCCGGCTGATCTCGGCGCCGGCCCGGTCGGCCTCGTATTCGCGGGTGCGGCTGACCGCCATCTGCACCATGCCGGCGGCCAGCGGCCCCAGAATGAGCAGCGCCAGCGAACCGACCATGCCGATATTGCCGTTGGAGTTGCTGCGGCCGCCGAAATAGAAGCCGAAATTGGCCAGCATCGACACCGCGCCGGCGATGGTCGCGGTGATGGTCATCAGCAGCGTGTCATGATTCTTGACGTGACCGAGCTCATGCGCGAGCACCCCGGCCAGCTCCTGCCGGTTGACGGTGTTGAGCAGGCCGGTGGTCACCGCGACGGCGGCATGCTCGGGATTGCGCCCGGTGGCGAACGCGTTGGGCTGCGGGTTCTCCATCACATAGACTTTTGGCATCGGCAGGCTGGCGGCGGCGGCAAGCTGCTGCACCAGGCCGTACAGCTCCGGCGCCGAGCGCGCGTCCACCTCGCGCGCGGCGTACATGCGCAGCACCATCTTGTCGGAGTTCCAATAGGCGAACAGGTTCATCCCGCCGGCGACCAGCAGGGCCACGACCATGCCGGCCTCCCCGCCGATCAGATAGCCGATGCCCATGAACAGCGCCGTCAGCGCTGCCAGTAGAATGGCGGTGCGGAAATAGCTCATGAAGCCTCCCGAAATCGAACGCGGCCGGCCAAGTCCGGCAGTCTCAAGCGTAAATATGGAGGCCCTGGCGCGCCCGACAAGGCATGGCGGACCAAAGGGTTCGGCCGTTTTTGCCGCGCTGCCGGCAGTTTGGTTTCCGATCCGGTTACCTTAACGCTTCCTCAAGGGCTGCCCCCCATGCTCGGCCAAGAATTAGCCGTCGGGAGTAGCCTCGCCATGTCAGCCATCCAAACTCGCGCCAAATCCTCCAATCGGTCTACACCGGGACGCGCCGCCGCCGCCGAGCTCTCGCTCACGGCGGCCCAGAAGCGGCTCATACGCGAAAGCTTCCTCAAGGTGGCGCCCGCACTCGATCTCGTCGGCCAGATGTTCTTTCTCAAGCTGTTTCGGCTCGATCCCGCCTTCCGCGCCCGGTTCGGCAACGACCCCGAGAAGCAGGGCCGCAAATTCATGGCGGCGGTGAAGCTCGGCATCATTGCGCTCAACCATGACGACGGGCTGGCGCCGATCATCAA
>JBBQXL010000050.1:0-16277 GCA_038209695.1 Hyphomicrobiales bacterium | reverse complement strand
ATCCCGAACCGAAAGGCACGTTCCCACGCGTTACTCACCCGTCTGCCACTGTCCACCACCCGAAGGTGGCTTCTCGTTCGACTTGCATGTGTTAGGCCTGCCGCCAGCGTTCGTTCTGAGCCAGGATCAAACTCTTAAGTTTAGAATTCGATCTGACATATCCCTGGAGGAATCTATCCAGGGGGTCGCTGCGTTTTGACGAGTTCCCAACAAGCATGAAACGACGCAATCCTTTCGGATCGCGCGCGACACGCCTATTGGCTTATGAAAACGCAAGACCGTCAGAGTCTCGTTTGCCAGCCTCTTAAGAGAAGGCTGGCACGCAAGGACTCCGCCGTCCGCGTTTCCCTTTCTTCCAATCACAATGTCAAAGAGCCATCGGGCCGTGGCACATGCCACCTCCCGAACCCCCAATGGAAGCAAATCCCCCATCTGGAGTCAACGACAGCCGATGCGTCTCCCGAGACGAATCTCAGGTCTGCTCCGCTTCTGTCCGAGGATCGCGCGGTCGCGTATAGTCCCGCAGGAAGTGGGAACGACCCGCGCGAAGGGGTTATTTAAGGAGCCCCTTCCCCAATGTCAAGGGCTGGGTAAGCGTGGCAGGCCGATTTCGCTTTTCGTTTGATTGTGATCCTGAAGCCACATTCCTGCCTGAATGCGTGGCCACTCTCGGTTCGTTAACGGCGAGGTAACCATACGGGGATAGGTATGGTTTAGGGCACCCGCCGAACGGGGGATACCTACTAAAGACCGGAGACCTCTGCAACCTGAAGACGCTGCGTAAATCGGCAGCGCACACGGTCGGTTCAAGGGCTTCGCGAGGGAAAACCACCCCGTCGGCGACGATCCCGCCTCGTTAGAGGGACAGCAAACCGCTTCGGTGTTGTCCGCCCGGATGAACTTTCTAAAGCACGCGATCAAGCGTGCGGGCGGTAAGCCGAACGACGGGGGGAATGCGGATTGTTTAACCGCCGTCGCTTTGCGCGTCGAAAGCTCGGGCAGGCCCTCGTGCCGGTCGGCGCTTCCGGACTCCCATCGATTTTTCTTGCCGAAATGCCCAAGCCCGAGCGCGCGCTGCCGCCGGTCTATCTGTGCGAATCCGGTCCCGATGGCGCCAGCTGCCGGCTGAAATGGCTGGCCAGCACCTGCCTTGCCGGCATGGTCGGGGTTTGCCTGATCGGGGTTGCGATCTATGCCTCGCTCAATATGGGCGACGGCTCCGGCATGGTGAGCTCGATCAAGCGCGCCAGCCTCGCCGCGCTTCAGCCGATGCGCTCCGCCACGCTGGCCAAAGACGGGCAAAGCGCCAACGGCCAGAAAGAAGACCGCATCCAGATGACCGCTGCGGGCTTCGCCACCCGCCAGGTCATCCATGACACGGTCATCGAGCGGCAAGGCAGCCGCGAGTTCATCACCATCAAGCCCTATCTCCGCATCGTTGCGGGCCTGGCCACCGAACTTCCGGCCGAGGCCGCCGACGAGGCGCCCCCATTCAATCCCTTCAAGCTCTATTCCGATGCCACTCCGGTCGGCGCCGGCGGCGAGGCCGACGACGCGCCGCAAGCGGTGAGCATCAATGTGATCGACATGCCGGGCGGGATCCTGCCGCAGTCGGACGGGGTCGAGCTCAGGGCCGAGGATGTCGGCCGGCTGGTGGCCGAAGCGGCCGAGAATTTCGCCTATGCCGAGACCGCCGACCAGACCGGCGCGGTCGGCGACGGCGAAGGGCAACTGATCCAGGCGGCCTATCATCCCGAAGACGGTCTCGGCCTGGCCCCCTCGCCCCATACCACCGTGATTCACAAATCGGCTGATGACGCGGCCGACGACGACAGCGACGATTTCGACGAGCTGCTGGCCGGCGCCGAGACCAAGACGCTGACGGTCGGCCGCGGCGACACGCTGCTGAGCCTGTTCACCAAAGCCGGCACCGATGCGAGCGAGGCCGGCGAGATCATCGATGCGTTCGGCGCGATCTTCTCGGCCAACGACCTCAAATCGGGCCAAGAGCTGCGCTTCTCGATGGTGCCGGCGCCGTCCGACACCGGGCAGATGGAGCCGGTCAAGGTCTCGATCTTCGATCGCGGTAGCCACCTCGCCACCGTGGCCCGCAACCGCCAGGGCGAATATGTGGCCTCGACCGAGGCGATCGGCAACGACGTCAAGACCCCGCAAGCCTCGTCCCGCGCCACGCTCTACACCGCATTCTACCACGCCGCGCTCGAGCAGCACATTCCGGCCGAGACCATCCTCAAGCTGCTGCGCGTCCATTCCTACGACGTCGACTTCAAGCAGAAGGTCAAGGCCGGCGACACGTTCGAGATGTTCTTCGACGGCGGCAACGACGACGAAGTCGGCGAGCTGCTGTACACCTCGATGACCATCGACGGGCAGGACCGCAAATTCTACCGCTTCCGCACCCCCGACGACGTGGTCGACTATTATGACGAGCAGGGCAACAGCGCCAAAAAGTTCCTGATGCGGAACCCGGTCAAAGGCGGACGCTTCACTTCCGGCTTCGGCGATCGCCGCCATCCGCTGCTCAAATATATGAAGATGCATACCGGCGTCGACTGGGCCGCGCCGACCGGCACGCCGATCCTCGCCGCCGGCGACGGCACGGTGGAACAGGTGGGCGGCAAAGGCGGCTACGGCAACTACATCCGCCTGCGCCACGCCAACGGCTTCTCCACCGGCTATGGCCACATGTCGCGCTATGCCGCCGGCGTCGTGCCCGGCGTCGCCGTCAAGCAGGGCCAGGTCATCGGCTATGTCGGCTCGACCGGCATGTCGACCGGCCCGCATTGCCATTTCGAGGTCCTGGTCAACTCGAAATTCGTCAACCCCATGACCATCCAGGTGCCGCGCGGCCTGCAGCTCAGCGGCCGCCAGCTCGCCGAGTTCCAACGCGAGCGCGGCCGCATCGAGGCCCTGATGCAGATGGACCCGGTCACCAGCCGCGTCGCCCAGGCCAACTAGGCGCCTCGCGCCTGCTCCTTTCTTCTCTCTCCTTCCGTTCTGTTTGCTGCGCCGCTTGCGTGCACCGCCTGGGTATTTCTTCGTCATGGCGGGGCGGCGCGAAGCGCCGGAGCCTGCCCTCGGGCTTGACCCGATGGTCCCGGCCATCCAATCGCGACGCTCGAACACAACGCGGCGCGGAGACCGTCGCACCGCCCTATTGGGTGCCCGGAACAAGTCCGGGCATGACGAAGAAAAAGCGCAGCGCGAAGCGTCTCGCCGCGTCGCAGCGCGAGGCATGAAGGGTCCCCCCCAGGGGATGGCGCCGGCCATGACGAATTGGGGTGTGCTGCACAGCCAAAAGTGCGCGCCACAAGGATGGAGCCGGCCGGGCGCCCGCCCTACTCGCTGTCCTTGATGTACCAGTCCTCGACCTTGACCACGGCGGGGTTCTCGCCCTGGTCGAACGGCCAGCGATCGACGGCAAATCTCTGGCCGCTTTCGTTCTCCTTTATGATCGCCGACCAGTGCGTCCAGAATGCCACCGGGTTCACATGCGTCACCCCCTTGGCATAGTTGTCCTTTGACATCGTCGCTCCGACGGTGTGGTGCTTGAGCATGCCGTTCGCCTGCATCACCAGGAGATAGCTCGTGGTGTTGGTTGCGACGTCGGCGCAATCCAACTGGGTGGGATCGCCGGTGGAGCCGAACTGCATGCCAGCGCGGTCGTGGATGCCGAGCTTGTTGCCCACCTTCACGTCAATATAGGCGATGGCATAGGCAATCGCGCGGCGCTCCTCGTAGGGTGTATCGGCGCGCTTGTTCTTGGCCATCACCGCCTTGATCCCGGCGATATCCTGCTGGCTGAAAGTATAGGGCGTCTGCATCTTGCAGGAATAGGCGTGGCAGACGATGACGCGGTTGCCTTGTGGCGGGGTCGCGCCGAAGCTCACATAATGGAGGCGCCAATCGTCGCCCCCGCCATAGACGCACGCCGACAGCCCCGCTGTGAGCAGGATGACGAGACCCCGTGCAAGCAACACTTTTCCCCCGATTGGCGAGCGCTTCTGCGCTGAGAAGACAACAGAACGCAATAAGAGGCAAGCAGCAGCGGCGCAACAATCCGGCCCGAGCCTCGCCACTTTTCCGACGCAATTTCAAAGGGCCTAAGCCGCGGCTTTTGCCGCCTGGCCGTTGAACATCAGCCCGTCCTTGCCGGCCGTGATCTCGATCCTCTCGCCGTCATGGATATTGCCTTCGAGCAGTTGCTCTGCAAGCGGGTCTTGCTCGCGCGATGGAACTGGCACGCGGGCGCCTCGCGGCGCGCCATATGCGCTGTTATCCGACACCGGCCCCGTTTTCGCCCGAGATGTCCCGCAGCGAAATAGATAAGTTGGTTTCACAGTCACTGGATAAGTAGGACAGGACGTGGCTGGCCAGGTCCCTCGGGGTCAACCCCGAGGGCAGGCTCTGGCGCTTCGCACCGCCCTGCCGTGACGATTAGGTGGGTCCGCGGTGCGCGCAGCCAAGGATGGCGCCAAGCGCCCCCAGGCCCTACTCGCTGTCCTTGATGTACCAGTCCTCGACCTTGACCACGGCGGGATTCTCGCCCTGGTCGAACAGCCAGGAATCGACCGCATATTTCTGGCCGGACTTGGTCTCTTTCAGCACCGCGGTCCAATGCGGCCAATATTGCACCGGGTTGAGCTTGACGATGCCCTTGGCCAGGTTCTCCTTGGACATGGTGCCCTCGACGCTGTGATGCTTGATCAGCCCGTTCGACTGCAGCACCAGCAGATAGGAGGTGGTGTTGGTGGCCTCGTCGACGCAATCCTGCTGGCTGGAATCGCCCGAGGCGGAGAACTGCATGCCGGCCACGTCATGGATGCCGAGCTTCTTGCCGACCCTCACTTCCATGCTGGCGATGGCATAGGCGATGGCGCGGCGCTCCTCATACGGGGTGTCGGCGCGCTTGACCTTCTTCATGATGGCCGAGATCTCGGCGATGTCCTGCCGGCTGAAGGTGTAGGGGGTCTGCTCCTTGCAGGTATAAGCGTGGCAGACCGTGACCCGGTTGCCTTGGGGCGGGGTCGCGCCGAAATTGACGTAATGCAGGCGCCAGTCGCTGCCGCCGCCGGTCATGCAGCCGGACAAGGCTGCGAACAGCAGTATGACCAGCACGCGTTGCAACGCTGTCTCCCCCGCACCTGGCTCGCGCTTCCCGGGGCGAGGAGACAACAGAACGGACCACCAGGCAAGCGCCAGGCGGCCACAGC
Organism: Hyphomicrobiales bacterium; assembly: GCA_038209695.1. Lineage (GTDB taxonomy): Bacteria > Pseudomonadota > Alphaproteobacteria > Rhizobiales > Methyloligellaceae > Methyloceanibacter. The sequence continues at coordinate 11,043 of JBBQXL010000050.1, read as the reverse complement.
GACGTCGGATCCCTTTTATGACGCAACTGGCGAAGTGCCGCACGCGGCCAGCGCCCTAAGCCGCCTTCGCCTTCGCGGCGGCGCCGTTGAACATCAGGCCGTCCTTGCCGGCTGAGATCTTGACCGTCTCGCCATCATGGATCTTGCCGGCCAGCACCATCTCGGCAAGCGGGTCCTGGACATATTTCTGGATCACGCGCTTGAGCGGCCGCGCGCCATAGGCCGGGTCGTAGCCCTTCTGGCCGAGCCAGTCCTTGGCCTTGTCGTCCACTTGGAGCGTGATCTTGCGGTCGGCCAACAGCTTGGTCAGGCGCTGGAGCTGGATGTCAACGATCTTGCCCATATGCTCGCGCTTCAGGCGGTGGAACAGGATGATCTCGTCGACCCGGTTCAAGAACTCGGGCCGGAAATGGCCGCGCACCACGTTCATCACCTGGTCGCGCACCTGGTCAGAGTCCTCGCCTTCGGGCTGGCTGACCAGATATTCCGAGCCGAGATTGGAGGTCATGATGATCAGCGTGTTGCGGAAATCGACGGTGCGGCCCTGGCCGTCGGTCAGCCGGCCGTCGTCGAGCACCTGCAGCAGCACGTTGAATACGTCGGGATGCGCCTTCTCAATCTCGTCGAACAGGATGACCTGATAGGGGCGCCGGCGCACGGCCTCGGTGAGCGCGCCACCCTCTTCATAGCCGACATAGCCGGGCGGCGCGCCGATCAGCCGGGCGACCGAGTGCTTCTCCATATATTCGCTCATGTCGATGCGGATCATGGCGTGCTCGTCGTCGAACATGAATTCGGCCAGCGCGCGTGAGAGCTCGGTCTTGCCGACGCCGGTCGGGCCCAGAAACATGAATGAGCCGATCGGCCGGTTGGGGTCTTGCAGGCCGGCGCGGGAGCGGCGCACCGCGGTCGACACCGCCTCGACCGCCTCTTCTTGTCCGACCACGCGCTTGGCGATCTGGGTCTCCATCTGCAGCAGCTTGTCGCGCTCGCCTTCCAACATCTTGTCGACCGGGATGCCGGTCCAGCGCGACACCACGCCGGCGATCAGATCGGGCGTCACCGCCTCTTGCGCCATGGCGCCGCCCTTGTCCTCATCCTCCTCGATCTTTTTCAGCTTGGCCTCGAGTTCGGGGATGACGCCGTAAGCCAGCTCGCCGGCCTTGGTGAGGTCGCCCTTGCGCTGCGCCTGCTCGAGCTCGATGCGGGCGGTGTCGAGCTGCTCCTTCAGCTTCTGCGCGCTGGCGAGCTTGGATTTCTCCTCCTGCCAGCGGCTCGACAGCGTGCTCGCCTTCTCCTCGAGATTGACGATCTCCTTCTCGAGCTTGGCCAGCCGGTCCTTGGACGCGGTGTCTTTCTCCTTCTTCAGCGCCTCGCGCTCGATCTTGAGCTGCATGAGGCGGCGGTCGAGCTCGTCCAGCGCCTCGGGCTTGGAGTCGACCTGCATGCGCAGCCGCGAGGCGGCCTCGTCGACCAGGTCGATGGCCTTGTCGGGCAGGAAGCGGTCGGCGATGTAGCGGTTGGACAGGGTGGCGGCGGCGACCAAAGCGGCATCGGAGATGCGCACGCCGTGATGCAGCTCGTATTTCTCCTTCAGCCCGCGCAGGATCGAGATGGTATCCTCGACGCTCGGCTCCGGCACATAGACCGGCTGGAAGCGCCGGGCCAGTGCGGCGTCCTTCTCCACATGCTTGCGATATTCGTCGAGCGTGGTGGCGCCGACGCAATGCAGCTCGCCGCGGGCCAGCGCCGGTTTCAGCAAATTGGAGGCGTCCATGGCGCCGTCGCCCTTGCCGGCGCCGACCAGCGTATGCATCTCGTCGATAAACAAAATGATCTGGCCCTGCGCCGCCTCGATGTCCGACAGCACCGCCTTCAGCCGCTCCTCGAACTCGCCGCGATATTTGGCGCCGGCGATGAGCGAGCCGAGGTCAAGGGAGAGCACCTTCTTGTCCTTCAGGCTCTCCGGCACGTCACCCTGCACGATGCGATGGGCCAGCCCTTCGACGATGGCGGTCTTGCCGACGCCGGGCTCGCCGATCAGCACCGGATTGTTCTTGGTGCGGCGGGACAGCACCTGAATGGTGCGCCTGATCTCCTCGTCGCGGCCGATCACCGGATCGAGCTGGCCTTTGGCGGCCGCCTCGGTGAAGTCGCGGGTGTAGCGCTTGAGCGCATCGTAAGACTGCTCGGCGCCGGCCGAATCCGCGGTGCGGCCCTTGCGCAGATCGTTGATGGTCGCGTTCAGGCTTTGCGGGGTCATGCCAGAGTCGGTCAGGATCTTCGAAGACTCGGCCTCCTTGCTCAGGCTCAGCGCCTGCAGCGCGCGCTCGACCGTGACGAAGCTGTCGCCGGCCTTGGTCGCCATCTGCTCGGCCTGGTCGAGCACGCGGGCGAGTGCGGCGGCCATATGCGGCTGGGTCGCGCCCGAGCCCGACACCTTGGGCAGCTTGGCCAGCGCCGCCTCGGTCGCCGCCAGCGCCTGCTTGGCGTTGCCGCCGGCGCGGGAGATCAGGCCGCTGGCCAGACCCTCGGGGTCGTCGAGCAGGACTTTGAGGAAATGCTCAGGGGTGATCTGCGGGTTGCCTTCGCGGACGGCAAGCGTCTGCGCCGACTGGAGAAATCCTTTGAGGCGGTCGGAAAGCTTCTCGAAATCCATCGGTCTTCAGTCCCTCTGGGTCAGGCGAGAATGGGGGTTCGGCGGGATAGGCTGCTCATACCCCAAGGCCCGTTAACGGACATATAGCGCCGCGTTTACCCCTGAAAAAGGGGTGGGACGCCTCACCCAAACTGAAGTCGCCATGCCCGGCCGAAGTGCCGGGCATCCACGAATTTCATATTGAAATCCCCAACTAGACGTGGATGGCCGGGACAAGCCCGGCCATGACGAGCGTGAGGGTGCGAAGCAAAGCTGCCTCGCGCGGGCTCAAGCCCAGCAATGACAGGGAATGAAGGCGAAACCCTTAGCTCACGGGATCGGGGGCGGTGTCGTCGGAGGTTGCCGCTTCCGGCTGGTCGGCGCCGTTCTGCTCGCGCGCGCCCTCGTGGCCGTTACCGCCATGGCGGTTGCGGTCGCGTCCGCCGGGGTGGTGCTCGCGGTCGCCGGCATGGCGGTCGCGGTCCTGGCCGCCCGCGGGGGCGCGGATCTCGCCACCGCCGCTGGCGCGGATGTCACCGCCGGCCTCGGCGGCCTCGTCATCGGCGTTTTCCTCGTCGGAGTTCCAGCGCGGGTTGCGGTACGGACCGCCGCCGTTGGGGCCATCGGTCGCTTGAGCGTTCGGCGTGCCGAATTGCGTCTGCGCCGCCATGATGATGCGGTTGTAGTGTTCGGCGTGCTGGAGATAGCTCTCGGCCGCGACCAGGTCGCCGGAAGCGAGATGGTCGCGCGCGAGCGACATATATTTCTCGGCGATGTGCGCCGCGGTCCCGCGGATCTTCACGTCGGGTCCGTTCGATTCAAAATTCCGCGCTAATGGATTTTGGGGTTTACGGCCACTACTACCGCGGCCGCGGCCCCTGCGATTCTGCTGTCCTTGCCTCATCTTCTTCCGTTCACCTGATTGGCGGGCGTGGCCCGCGTTCTGCTCCCTGCTCACTCCCTGCCGCGGGGGGTCTTAAACCCCCAACGCGCTCGGCGTCCGGAATACCGGATCGGCCGTGCAGTCATCCTAGCCTGCGCTTTTTTGCCTTGTTATGGGTCGAAACTCCGGCGCTAAGCGTCCTAGAGTCCTTCAGCTAGCGCCAGCCAACCTCTAATCTGTTGGGCGGTTGAGCGTCTCCTGAACATCTCGAGAGGCAGACGGAGCCTTGCAATCGAGGTTCACGAAAATCCGCTCTAGTTGCCGTTGCTACCGGCCGCGCGTCCAAGCGTGAAATAGCCAAATAGCCGTTCGCTGGCCACGAACCTAACCTGAACATAGGGGTTCTCCAAGCCTTTTTTTGGCCTGCGACTCTGTGATTCGCCCCCAGATCATGACCTGGCGACCACCACGCGCGGCCGTCCGGCGAGGTCGCGCCTTGGCCCCTCGGCTTGGTCGAGGGTGAGCCCGGCGGCACGGAAAATGGCGTCCACCTGGCTCTCTTGGCCAGCCCCGATCTCGACCAGAAGCCGGCCATCGGCAGCCAAGATCTCGGCGGCGCGGGCGGCGATGCAGCGATAGGCGTCGAGCCCGTCCGGACCGCCGTCAAGGGCGCGCATCGGGTCATAGACCGCCACCTCTTGGGCCAACCCGGCGATCTCGCCCGAGGCAAGGTAAGGTGGGTTGGACAGAACGAGGTCGAAGCTGCCGTCGATGCCATCGAGCCAATCGGCGGCCACGAACGAGGCGCGCGGCCCGACGCCGTGGCGCTCGGCATTGGCGGCGGCCAGGGCGAGCGCGCCGGGGCTGAGATCGGTACCCACCCCGCGCGCGCTTGGCAGCTCGGCCAGCAGGGTGACGAGAATGCAGCCCGTCCCGGTGCCGAGATCGAGCAGGTTGAGCGGCCGGCCGCGCCGGCCGTGCGCCTCGACCACAGCGAGCGCCGCCTCGATCAGGGTCTCGGTATCGGGGCGCGGGTCGAGCCCATGCGGATCGAGCAGGAAGCCGCGGCCGTAGAACTCGCGGACCCCGGTGATGCGGGCCACCGGCTCGCGCTTCAGCCGCCGCTCGAGTGCGGCGTCGAGGCGAACCAGCATGGCAGGGTCGAGCCGATCGGAGCCGTTGGCGACATAGGCCTCGTGGCTTAGCCCGGCGGCGTGGCACAGCAGCAGCCGCGCGTCGATCTCCGGCGTGTCGATGCCGGCCCGGCGCAACACCGAGGCGGTCTCGATGAAAGTCTCTCGCACGGAGTATTCCCCCTCTCCCCGATGGGGAGAGGGTTGGGGTGAGGGGGGCGTGGCTGAAGAAGCTTCCACTCTTATCCCCCTCACCCGCGCTTCGCGCGACCTCTCCTCACCGGGGAGAGGTGAAGCACTAGCTGCCACCTGCGCGGGCTCAGGCATGGTCCTCGTCCTGCATCGACGCGAGCAGCGTGGTCTGGTGCTCGGTGATCAGCGCATCGATGATCTCGTCGAGCGCGGCTTCGCCCTCAAGCACGTAGGGGAGCTGATGCGTGGTGAAGCCGATACGGTGGTCGGTGACCCGGCCTTGCGGGTAATTATAGGTACGGATGCGCTCGGAGCGGTCGCCCGAGCCGATCTGGCTCTTGCGGTCCCTCGCCCGTTCGGCGTCGAGCTTGCCGCGCTCGAAGTCGTAGAGTCGTGCGCGCAGCACCTTCATCGCCTTGGCCTTGTTCTTGTGCTGCGACTTCTCATCCTGCTGGACCACCACCAGCCCCGATGGAAGATGGGTGATCCTGACCGCGCTGTCGGTGGTGTTGACCGACTGGCCGCCGGGGCCGCTGGCGCGGAACACGTCGATGCGCAAATCCTTGTCTTCGATCTTGATGTCGACCTCCTCGGCCTCGGGCAGCACCGCCACGGTCGCGGCCGAGGTATGGATGCGGCCTTGCGCCTCGGTCGCGGGCACGCGCTGGACGCGATGCACGCCAGATTCGAATTTGAGACGCGCGAACACGCCCTTGCCGGTGATGTTGGCGATGATTTCCTTGTAGCCGCCATTGGCCGATTCGCTGGCGGACAGCACTGCGACCTTCCAGCCATGCCGGTCGGCGTAGCGCTGATACATGCGGTAGAGATCGCCGGCGAACAAGGCCGCCTCCTCGCCGCCGGTGCCGGCCCGCAGTTCCAGGATCGCGCTCTTCTCGTCGGCGGAGTCCTTAGGCAGGAGCCGAACTTTCAGCTCAAGCTCCAACGCGTCGACTTTAGGGCCCAATGTTTCAAGCTCGGCTTCCGCGAGCGTCGCCATCTCGGGGTCGGAGGCCGGGTCATCGACCAGCTGTTGCAAGTCGTCGCGCTCGGCCTCGGCGCGCCTGAGCGCGGCAATGGTGGCCACGATCGGATCGAGCTCGGCGAATTCGCGCGACAGCGGGACATAGCTCTCCTGATCGGCGCCGGCGGCAAGGGCGTCCTGCACCGTCTGCCAACGGGCGACGAGCTTGTCGAGCTTATCGGCGGGAATGGTCGTCATGGGTGTGGGCTAAAACGGTCGCTAGAACGGGCTCGGCAGCCGGTCCGACTTGCGGCTGCGCGGATCGTCCGGATCGAGCTTGCTGGCGCCGGGAAGTTGCAGTCCCGCCGGACCCGCCGCCTTGCTGAGCGCGAACCAGAGGCCGAATCCAATCACCGAGATCATGAGGATGACGAGGCCCCATTTCAACAGCGCCGACTTGGCGCGCTTGGACTTCGGCTCGGCCAGAGGCGGCGCGTCAGCCGCAAACTCTGCCGCCAGCAGATCAGGTTCGGGCATGGGAGCCTGGCGCGGCGGAATGGGCTGAGGCTTTGGTTGCGGCTGCGACTGGGGCTGAAACTGCGGGGCTTGAGCCTGAGCCGAGCGGGCTTGCGGCGGATTGGGCCGCGGTGCCTGAGGCGCCGGCTGGGGCTGCGCCGGGCGGGCTTGAGGCGGATTGGGCCGCGGCGCCTGAGGCGGCGGCTGGCTACCGGGCCAGGCCTGCGGCTGGTGCTGGGCCGGCTGCGCCTGCGACCAGGCATTTTGCGGCTGCGGCTGCGGCGCCGCATTCGGCCGTGGCGCTTGCGGCTTAGGCTGAGGCTGAGGCGCGGCGTTCGGCCAGGGCTGTTGCTGCGGCTGGGGCGCCTGAGGCTGCGGCGGCGGCCAGGGAATATCGAGCGGGTTCGGCCGGGAAGCGCCGCCCGAATTGGTCGAGACAAAACCGAAATCACCATTGTCGGGCGGCGTCATCACCGGATGGTCGGGCATCGCCTTGGGCTGAAGCTCCACGATGCCCGCTTCGAGCTGGGCATAGATGCGCCTGAGCAACGGACGGACGTCGAGATTGAGGAACGCGCCATAGGCATTCACCACGCGGCAGGTCTCGGCCCAGGGCGGCAGCGCATAGAGCGCGCCCTGCTCGAGCGCCTGAACCACCTCGGGCCTCGTGCCGATCCTGCCGGCCAAATCCATTTCGGTCAGAGTGGTTGCGGCCCGGAGGTCCCGAAACAGCTCCGCCACCTCAGCATCATAGCCGGCTGGCATTTCGTTGATCCCGTGAATATGCAGGCGCCGCTGCGCGGCGTCCGGCTGTGGGCTTACCGGCACTTGGCGCGGCTCGGTCGGCATCGCAAAGCCGATCCCATCTCAAGCTTGTCTCCGCCAACACAAGCCCAACCGCGTTGGGATTGCAAGTCGGGGCGAGACTAGCATATCGGGGCCGTTGGGGGAGGCTTCTCATCGCGACCAAATGTTAAATCTGCACACCTTGTTCAGCGGCAAAGCGCTTCAAGTCCTCACGCACAGAGGTATCTCTGCATTCGACCAGTTCCTCAAGTTTTTTGCCGAGATTGCCGGCATCGAGCGACAGAATCATTGCCTTGACCGGGCCGACCGAGGCTGGGGCCATGGAGATCGAGCGGAAGCCGAGCCCGATCAGCGCCATGGCGTCGAGCGGCTTGCCGGCCATCTCGCCGCATAGAGTGAGCGGCACGTCGTGCCGTTTTGCCGCATCGACGATCACCTTCAGCGCCTTGAGCGCGGCCGGATTGAGTGCATCGAACCGCTCGGCCACGCGCATATTGCCACGGTCGGCGGCAAACAGGAATTGCATCAAATCGTTTGAACCGACCGAAGCGAAATCGGCCAAGGGCAGCATGCGATCGAGCTGCCACAACAGCGCCGGCACCTCGATCATGGCGCCGACCATCAGCGTCTTCGGCTCGGGCCGGCCGTACCGCTTGAGCAGCATGACCTCGCGGTCGATCAGCGCGCGGGCCGCGCTGAACTCCGACACGTCGGAGATCATCGGCAGCATGATGCGAAGCTCGCGGCCGGCCGCCGCCCGGAGCAGCGCCCTGATCTGGGTGCGGAACAGAGCGGGGCGGTCGAGCGCCATGCGGATGGCGCGCCAGCCGATGGCCGGGTTCTCCTCCGGGCTCACGCGGAAATAAGGCAACACCTTGTCGCCGCCGACGTCGAGCGAGCGGAACACCACGGGGCGGTCGCCGGCGGCGTCGAGGATCGCCTTGTACAGCCGGGTCTGCTGCTCGAGCCGTGGGAAGGTGGCCGAGATCATGAATTGGAGCTCGGTGCGGAACAGGCCGATGCCGTCGGCGCCTGATTGATCGAGATGGGGCAGGTCGAACAGCAGGCCGGCATTGATGTGCAACGCCACCCGCTCGCCGTCCAAGGTGACCGACGGCACGGTGCGCAAGGCGGCATATTGGGCCTGACGCCGCGCCCGGAAGCGGACCTTGTCGGCATAGGCCGACACCACTTCTTGCGTCGGCCTGAGATGCAGCTCGCCGCCTTCGGCGTCCACGATCGCCGCGTCGCCGGGCTCGACCGCCTCCAGCACGCCCTTGACCTGGGTGATCGCGGCAATGCCGAGCGCGCGCGCGACGATGGCGACATGGCTGGCGGAGCCGCCCTCCTCCAGCACCAGACCGCGCAGCCGCTGCCGGTCGTAATCGAGCAGCTCGGCGGGCCCCATAGTGTGGGCGACGACGATGGCGTCCTGCGGCAGGCTGCCGGTCGCCGCCGTGCCCACGCCGCCGGACAGCAGGCGCAACAGGCGATTGGAGAGGTCGTCGATATCGTGCAGCCGGTCGCGCAGGCGCGGGTCGGGCATGCGCAGCATGCGGGCGCGGGTGTCGTTGCGCACGCGCTGCACCGCGGCCTCGGCGGTCAGGCCGGTGAGTAGCGCTTCGTCGAGGCGGCGCCGCCAGCCGTGATCGTGGGCGAACATACGGAACGCCTCGAGCACCTCGCGGTGCTCGCCGGCGCGGGCCATGTCGCCCCGCTCCATCATGCTATCGATCGAGCCGGTGAGATCCTCGATCGCCTGGGCCAGCCGGCGGCGCTCCAGCTCGATATCCTCGGCGATCAGGCGCGTGACCACGATGCGCGGTTCGTGGAGCACCACATGACCGAGCGCCACGCCTTCGGAAATCGGCAGTCCGGTGAACCGCGCCGCGGCTTCACGCCGCCCCTCGGCGCTGACCTCCTCGGTGATGAGCCCACCCGAGGCGATCATTTCGGCCATCACCATGGCGGTGGTTTGCAGGGCCTCGATTTCCTCGTCGCTATATTGCCGCTTGGTGCGGTTCTGCACCGTGAGGACGCCGATTGTGTGGCCGCCGCGCAGCACCGGCACGCCGACGAAGGAGTGATAAATTTCCTCGCCGGTCTCGGGGCGGTAGGAGAAGGCCGGGTGATGCTGGGCATCGGGGAACTGCATCGGCTCGGCCTGCTCGGCGATCAGGCCGACCAGACCTTCGCCCGGCTTAAGATGGGTGTTGTGGACGGCGCCGGGATTGAGGCCTTCGGTGGCGAACAGCTCGAGCGAGCCGTCGCGCCGGCGCAAATAGAGCGAGCACACTTCGGCCACCATGTTGGAGGCGATCAGCACCACGACCTTGTCGAGGCGCACCTGGGCGCTCTCGCGCTCCGCCATCACCTCGCGCAAGCGGCGCAGCAATTGTCTCGGGGCGCCAACAGAGACAGGCATCGCTAACAGTCCTCACCGGCCGGCGGAGCGGCGGACCAGGCAGGGTAACAAAGCTGCAGATTAGCCGCCAAAATCCACTAGCGACTGTCCAAACCGAACAAGGAATGCAAGGTCCGCACCGCAAGCTCGGCGTAGGCCGCATCGATCAATACGCTGATTTTGATCTCGGACGTGGAGATCGCCTCGATATTGATGCCTTTTTCGGCAAGCGCGCTGAACATTTGCGCGGCAACCCCGGCGTGGCTCCGCATGCCGACACCTATCGCCGACACCTTGGCGATGTCGGTGGAGCCACGCAAGTCCAAATAACCTATGTCCTGCTTGGCGTTGCGCAGGACTTCGAGCGCCCGGTCGAGATCGGCGCTCTGCACCGTGAAGGTCAGATCGGTGAAGCGGCCGTCCTCGGACACGTTCTGCACGATCATGTCGACATTGATATTGGCCTCGGCCAGCGGGCAGAACACCTGGGCCGCGACCCCGGGCTTGTCGGCGACCTTGAGCAAGGTCACCTTGGCCTCGTCCCGGGCATAGGCAATTCCACTGACGACGTTCTGCTCCACGATCTCATCCTCATGGCAAACGAGTGTTCCGAGCTCCAAGGCTTCCTCGGTCCCCCGACCGCCAAGATCTGGGGCGTCGAAGCTCGAGCGTACCAGCACGCGCACGCCCTTCTGCATGGCAAGCTCGACCGAGCGGGTCTGTAGCACCTTGGCCCCTTGCGAGGCCATTTCTAGCATTTCTTCGTAAGAAATGCGGTCGAGCCGGTGGGCCTTGGGCACCACCCTGGGATCGGTGGTGTAGACCCCGTCGACGTCAGTATAAATGTCGCAGCGGTCGGCCGAAAGCGCCGCGGCAAGCGCGACCGCGCTGGTGTCGGAGCCGCCACGGCCGAGGGTCGAGATGCGGTTACCCGGCGCGATCCCCTGGAACCCGGCCACCACGGCCACCTCGCCCTCCATCATCCGCGCCTTGATCTCGTCGATCGCGACCCCGGTGATGCGGGCGGCGCGATGGGCGGCATCGGTGTGGAGCGGAATCTGCCAGCCCTGCCAGGACCGCGCCCGCAAACCCATGGATTGCAGCACCAGGGCCAGCAGTCCCGAGGTGACCTGCTCACCGGAGGACACCACGGCGTCGTATTCGCGCCCGTCATACATAGCGGACGCCTCGGAGCCGTTCTGCTTCTTCGCCTTGAACCCCCAGGCCTGATCGACCAAGGCCACCAGCTGGTTGGTCTGTCCGGCCATGGCCGAAACCACCACGGCGCAGGCATGGCCGGCATCCGCCTCGCGCTTGACATGCGCGGCGGCGCTGCGGATCCGATCGATGTCGGCGACGGAGGTTCCGCCGAATTTCAGCACCAACAGGGCCATGGCCTCATTCCGGGCGTGCGGCCTGACAGCCACACAATAAGAGGGCCGGCCCTTGCGGGACCGGCCGGAAACGCTGGCCTTTCATACTGATTGCAACCGCGGCAAGCAACCT
>JBBQXL010000049.1:0-16430 GCA_038209695.1 Hyphomicrobiales bacterium | reverse complement strand
TGCCGATCGGCTGCGGCGCGGGCAGCCGGTCCTGTTGCGGGGCCGCGACGCCCCGATTGTCGAGGGCACGGTCTACGCCACCTCGCGCGGCACGCTGGTCGCGCTCGGCGAGGTGAGCAAGGGCGAGCTGCTGCCCCGCCGGATCTTCAACCTGCCGCAGCGCGGCGCTTCACGGTAAGGGAGGGAATTATGACAAGGATCGTGATTGCGGCCATGGCGCTGCTGGTCTCCGTAAGTCTGGCCAGTGCGGCGGACGGAGAACGTTGCAAGGTGACCGACCCGACCGGCACGCCGCTCAATGTGCGCGCGAGCCCCAATGGCAGGATCATCGGCACCCTGGCCAACGGCACCTCTGTGGCGATCCTCGCCTATGAGAACGCCGCCAACGGCAAATCGTGGGTCAAGGTCGAGACCTACGACACCAAGAAGCCCATCGGCTGGGTATTCCGCGAGTTCGTTTCCTGCTTCTAAAGGCGGTTAACCGCGCGAAATTCCGCTGGCCTCGCGGCGGATTATCCCTATAGTGCAGCGGTTCGCGCGGCCGCCGCTGTTAGCGGCTCGCTCGCGCGTTCTAGCCGACCGTGCTGGACGACATCCCGGCCCGGCCCAGACAAACCCTCAAACAGCAAGGATCATCCGATGTCGATAAGCGCTGAGCGCAAGCAAGAGCTCATCCAGGAATATGCTACCAAATCAGGCGACACAGGGTCGCCCGAGGTCCAGGTCGCCATCCTGACCGAGCGGATTACCAATCTCACCGAGCATTTCAAGACGCACGGCAAAGACAATCATTCGCGCCGCGGGCTCCTCAAGATGGTCAGCCAGCGACGCCGACTGCTCGATTACGTCAAGTCGTCCGACGAGGACCGCTACCAGAAGCTCATCAACCGATTGGGCATTCGCCGGTGACGGCAATCGTCATGGCGGGCCAGCCCGCGATCGAGCTTACGCATGATGTGAATTGGCCAGCCCTAGCGCCCAAAGGCGACAGGTGCGGCTTCACCCTACCCACGCACGCATTGGGAAACCACCATGTTCCATAAACACACCGTAGAAATCGATTGGGCGGGACGCCCGCTCACGCTTGAAACCGGCCGCATCGCGCGGCAGGCCGATGGCTCCGTGCTCGCCACCTATGGCGGCACCACCGTTCTGGCCACCGTCGTGGCCGCCAAGGAGGAAAGGGTCGGCATCGACTTCTTCCCCCTGACCGTGAACTACCAGGAGAAGACCTTCGCCGCAGGCAAGATCCCGGGAGGCTATTTCAAGCGCGAGGGTCGACCCACCGAGAAGGAAACCCTCACCTCCCGCCTGATCGACCGGCCAATCCGGCCGCTGTTCGCCAGTGGGTTCAAGAACGAGACGCAAGTCGTCATCACGGTGCTCGCGCACGACATGGAGAACGACCCCGATGTCGTCGGCATGGTCGCGGCCTCAGCCGCACTGACGCTGTCGGGCATACCGTTCCTCGGGCCGATCGCCGCCGCACGGGTCGGCTTTGTCGGCGGCCAATATGTGCTGAACCCGATGATCGACAACATGGTGGACAGCTCGCTCGATCTGGTAGTCGCCGGCACGGCCGACGCGGTGCTGATGGTCGAATCCGAGGCCAAGGAGCTGTCAGAGGACATCATGCTCGGCGCCGTGGTGTACGGCCAGAAGCACTTCCAGCCGGTGCTCGACGCCATCGTCAAGCTGGCCGAGCGCGCCGCCAAGGAGCCTTGGGACCTAAAGCCCAAGGATGACGGCACGAATGTCGAGCTGGTGCGCAAAGCGGCCGAGACCGAGCTGCGCGAGGCTTATACCATCGCCGCCAAGCATGAGCGGCGCGACCGGGTGGCCGCAATCAAGGAGAAGGTGCTCGCCGCGCTGGTGCCCGCCGATGACGACGGCACGATGGCGCCGAAACTCGCCGGCGCCTTCAAGGCAGCGGAGAAGGACATTGTCCGCTCCAGCATCCTCGACACCAAGCGGCGCATCGACGGACGCGACCTGACGACGGTCAGGCCCATCGTCTGCGAGGTCGGCATCCTGCCCCGCACCCATGGCAGCGCATTGTTCACCAGGGGCGAGACCCAGGCTCTCGCCGTCGCCACGCTCGGCACCGGCGAAGACGAGCAATATGTCGACGCGCTCCAGGGCACCTATAAAGAGACCTTCATGCTGCACTACAACTTCCCGCCTTATTCGGTCGGTGAGGTTGGCCGCATGACGGGCCCGGGCCGGCGCGAGATCGGCCACGGCAAGCTGGCCTGGCGGGCGATCCATCCGGTGTTGCCCGACCGCGACAGCTTCCCCTACACCATCCGCATCGTGTCGGAGATCACCGAGTCGAACGGCTCCTCCTCGATGGCCACGGTGTGTGGCTCTTCGCTCGCCATGATGGACGCGGGCATTCCGCTCAAGCGGTCGGTGGCCGGCATCGCCATGGGCCTGATCAAGGACGGCGATAAATTCGCCGTGCTGTCGGACATCCTCGGCGACGAAGATCATCTCGGCGACATGGACTTCAAGGTGGCCGGCACGTCCGAGGGCGTCACCTCGCTCCAGATGGACATCAAGATCACCGGCATCACCGAGGAGATCATGAAAGTCGCGCTCGATCAGGCGCGGGCCGGCCGCATGCATATCCTGACCGAGATGGACAAGGCGCTCAACACGGCGCGACCTGAGCTCGGCGAATATGCGCCGCGCATCGAGACCATCCACATCCCGGTCGACAAGATCCGGGAAGTGATCGGTTCGGGCGGCTCGGTGATCCGCGAGATCGTCGCGGAATCGGGCGCCAAGATCGACATCTCCGACGACGGCACGGTCAAGATCGCCTCGGCCAATGCCGAATCGATCCGCGCCGCGATCGCCCGCATCAAGGGCATCACGTCCGAGCCCGAAGTCGGCACGATCTACCAGGGCAAGGTGGTCAAGGTGATGGAGTTCGGCGCCTTCGTGAACTTCTTCGGCCCCAAGGACGGGCTGGTTCACATTTCGCAGCTCGCCGACGGCCGTCCCAAGGCCGTGACCGACGTCGTCAAGGAAGGCGACCAGGTGTGGGTGAAGCTGCTCGGCTTCGACGACCGCGGCAAGGTCAAGCTGTCGATGAAGGTGGTCGACCAGACCACCGGCAAGGAACTGGAAAAGGCCCAGGCGAGCTAGGGTCCAGTCGTCTAAGCCACTCGTCATGCCCGGCCTCGTGCCGGGCACCACGATTTTTTCAGCGAGAAGTTTGAAGTCTAAAGACGTGGATGGTCGGGACAAGCCCGGCCATTACCATATGGGGGCTAATTTGAATCCGCGGGCGGCGTGGTGCCGCTCTCTTCGTCTTTCGCGCATTTGGTCGCGATGACGAGATAGTCCTTGTGCTCCTTCTGCCACGCCTCGGAGCTTTCCTTGGCCTTGCCGGTACAAGACACCACGTCTTCGGCGGTCACTTCCGGCAAGGGAATTTCCTGGCAGGTATTGGGGGGAGCCGCGAGGCAGGCGATGAGCACGAGATGGACAGCCATGACCGACTTTTCCTTCTTTGACTGTTCTAGCCCTGCGCGACGCTAGCGAAGCGAAGGGATTCTAGCAATAAACTCCGTATCTTAAGCCTAAGCGGGGGCCTATTGCGCGGCCTCCCGCGGGGCCTTCTCGACCGGAGGGCCGGCCTCCTCGGCATGCTCGATGGTCTTGAGCACGTTCAGCGGCGGCATGGCGATGGTCGAGTAGCCGCAATCTACGAAATGCACCTCGCCGGTGACCGCGCCGGACAGGTCCGACAACAGATAGAGCCCGGCGCCGCCGACCTCGTCGAGGGTCGGCGAGCGGCGCATCGGCGCGTTGCGCTGCTGATAGTGCAGCAAGGACCGCGCGTCGGAGATGCCGGCGCCGGCCAGCGTGCGCATCGGGCCGGCCGACAACGCATTCACCCTGATTCCTTGCGGACCGAGGTCCGAGGCAATGTAGCGGACACTAGCCTCGAGCGCCGCCTTGGCCACGCCCATGACATTGTAGCAGGGAATGACCCGGTTCGAGCCGCCATAGGTCAGCGTGAGCAGCGAGCCGCCATTCGGCATCATCTCGGCGGCGAGCTTGGCGATCTCGGTAAAGGAGAAGCACGAGATCACCATGGTGTGCTCGAAATTCTTGCGCGTGGTGTCGCAATAGCGACCCTTCAGCTCGTTGCGGTCGGAGAAGGCGAGCGCGTGCACGACGAAATCGAGCGAGCCCCATTTCTTGCGGATCACGTCGAACACACGCTTCACGCTGTCGAGATTCTCGACGTCGGCCTCTTCGATGATTTCGGCGCCAATGGCCTCGGCCAGCGGCACGGCACGGCGTCCGAACGCGCCGCCTTGGTAGGAAAAGGCAAGCTTGGCGCCCTGACCGTGCAGCACCCGGGCGATGCCCCAGGCGATCGAGCGGTCATTGGCGACACCCATCACCAATCCCCTCTTCCCGGCCATCAACGGCGCGGGCTCAGCGATATCTTTTATTGTTGCCATGAATCTTACTCTGGTTAGGGGGTTGAACCCGCATCGCTCCCGTTTCTTTCAACTATCCAAACGACGAAATACGAGTGTGGCGTTGGTACCGCCGAATCCGAAGCTATTCGACATCACGGCGTTAATGGCGACATTGTCCTGGCGTTTGCGCACGATCGGCATGTCGGCGAAAGTGGGGTCCAGGGTCTCGATATTGGCGGATTCGCAAATGAAGCCGTTGTTCATCATCAGCAGCGAGTAGATCGCCTCGTGCGCGCCGGCGGCGCCCAGCGAATGGCCGGTGAGCGATTTGGTGGCGCTGATCGGCGGGCAGTCATCGCCGAACACCTCGCGGATGGCCTCGATCTCCTTGAGGTCGCCGATCGGGGTCGAGGTGGCGTGCGGGTTGATGTAGTCGATGCCGTCCTTGACCTCCTTCATGGCCATGCGCATGCAGCGGACCGCGCCTTCGCCGGACGGCTGCACCATGTCGAAGCCGTCGGAGGTGGCACCGTAGCCCACCAGTTCGCCATAGATGCGGGCGCCGCGCGCCTTCGCGTGTTCGAGGTCCTCGAGCACCACCACGCCGGCGCCGCCGGCGATGACGAAGCCGTCGCGGCCGGCATCATAGGCGCGGCTAGCCACTTCGGGCCGGTCGTTGAAATCGGACGACATGGCGTTCATGGCGTCGAACAGGACGGACAGCGTCCAATCGAGCTCCTCGCCGCCGCCGGCGAACACGATGTCCTGCTTGCCCAATTGGATGAGCTCGGCGCCGTTGCCGATGCAATGGGCCGAGGTCGAGCAGGCCGAGGAGATAGAATAGCTCACGCCTTTGATGTGATAGGGCGTGGATAGCGTGGCCGAGTTGGTCGAGCACATGGCCTTCGGTACCTCGAACGGCCCCACCTTCTTGGGGCCCTTCTCGCGGGTGGTGTCGGCGGCCTGGACGATGGCACGGGTCGAGGGGCCCCCCGAACCCATGATCAATCCGGTACGCTCGTTGGAAATGTCATTCTCCTCAAGCCCGGCATCGCGGATCGCCTGCTCCATGGCGAGGTAGTTCCAGGCCGCGCCCTCGCCCATGAAGCGGCGCACCTTGCGGTCGATCATGCCTTCCCAGTCGAGCTTGGGCGCGCCATGGACCTGGCAGCGGAAACCGAGCTCGGCATATTTGTCGGCCTTGACGATGCCGGATTTGGCCTCGCGCAAGGAGGCGAGTACCTCCTGGGCGCTGTTGCCGATGGAGGACACAATGCCCATGCCGGTCACGACCACACGTTTCATCGGGTCTAGATCCTAGGAAGCCTTAAGCCGCTTCACTCGATAGAGGGTCATACACTCATTTGAGCATGATCTTATCGGCAAACCGGGTCCCACTTTTCCGGATCATGCTTGAGCGGGCGCGGCTTCGCCCGCCTGGAACAGGCCGACCCTCAAATCCTTGGCCGTATAAATGGTCTCTCCGTCGGCCTTCAGCCAGCCATCCCCGGTACCAAGGGTGAATTTCCGCCGGATCACGCGCTTTAGCTCGACGATATATTCGAGCTTCTTCATGGTCGGCAGCACCATACCCGAGAACTTGACCTCGCCGACGCTTAAAGCGCGCCCTTTGCCCGGAGCGCCGAGCCAGCCCAAAAAGAAGCCGAGCAGCTGCCACAGCGCATCGAGCCCGAGGCAGCCGGGCATGACCGGGTCGCCCTTGAAATGGCAGGGGAAGAACCAGAGGTCTGGCTTCACGTCGAGCTCGGCCACGATCCGCCCATAGCCGTGCTCGCCGCCCTCCTCCTGAACCAGCGAGATGCGGTCGAACATCAGCATCGGCGGGAGCGGCAACTGCGCGTTGCCGGGGCCGAACAACTCGCCTCGCGCGCAGGCGAGCAGAGCCTCGTAGTCGAAATTATCCCGCCGCTCAGACATTGGTTTGCTGATTCTCCCGGGCCCGTCGAACTCACGAATTTCGGGTGGTTTCCTAACACAGACGCGAGGCCTTCAAAAGCCCGCGCGGGGCCTCCGCCTGGCCTCAAATAGTGGCTTCCCCGACGGGATCCGCTCCCCTTGTTCCGGGGGCCGCGCTGACCTAGATCAAGGGGGCGGCGTTGCGGGAAGGGCAGGTTTCTGCCTATATTTCTCGGAAATTATCGGCCATGGTCAGCACAGATGTTCAGGTCGCCTCCGGGCACGCATAAATTGCCAAAAGAGACCTCTCCAGCAGAGGTCGCCAAGCTTCTGCGCGGCGCCGGGCTCAGGCCCACGCGTCAGCGCGTGGCGCTGGCCCATCTCCTCTTCACCAGCGGCGATCGTCACGTCACGGCGGAGACGCTGCACGAGGAGGCCCTGGAGCGCAAAGTCCCGGTGTCGCTCGCCACGGTCTACAACACGCTGCACCAATTCACTGGGGCCGGCTTGTTGCGCGAGGTCGCGGTCGAGGGCGCCAAGACCTATTTCGACACCAATACGTCCAACCACTATCATTTTTTCTGCGAGCATTCGGGCAGACTGCTGGACATCTCGACCGGCGCGATCAGCATCGAAGGTCTGCCGGAGGCGCCGGAGGGCATGACCATCTCCCGCGTCGATGTGCTCGTCAGATTGGTGGAAAAGCCCACCCGCTGAGCGCGGGCAGCAGCGCGGCTACTTGATTTCTTCGCCCTTATAGACGCCCCACAGCTTGTCCTGCTGCACATAGCCGGAATAGTCGTCGACCGAGATGTTGCACCACTCTCCGTCGCAGGACAGCACATTGCCGAGCACGCCGGACTGAAGCTCGGCCACGGCACGCGAATTGGTCGAGTCGGAGTTGTACAGCGGGACGCGCTCATCGCCCTTGGACCACGGAGTCACGAGCGCGGTGCGGCGCGCGCTGAGTAGGCTGTGGAACACCCAGCCATCGGCGCCCTCGCTGTCGCGCACCCGCCGCCAATTGTCCGATTCGGCGATGATCTCCACCGGCAAGCCGGCGCGCGAGAACACCCAGACGATCGACTGGTCGGTGCTCGGCCCTTTGCGGACGTTCACCTTATCGGATTTGAGGCTGACGAAGCGCGGCACGGGCAGCCCTGGCTTGCCCGGCGCATCGACCGCGGCCTGCTTGACGCTGTCCTCGGCGGCCCGCCCCTCGACACCGGTCAACAGGACCAGCGCCAAGGCCGTTGCGAGCCCGATCGATACACGATGCCTCACCGTTTCACCCCGCGTAGCGCCTCTCGCTGCAACCCTGAAAACAGGGCTGTCCTCCGAATCGGCGCGCCCTTACCGTCCCTGGATGACTGAGAAAAGTGAAAGGATCGTGGCCCGATGCCAAGATGACGCTTTATCTCGCAAAGCCGGTTCTGTTACAGAAAGCGGCGCGCATCTCAGGAAGCGCCTCAAAATGACGCGGGAGACCCCCTCCCGCCCCAATCCAAACTGGACGAATAATGGCTGAACGCCCAATCGTTATTGTCACACGCAAGCTCCCCGATGTGGTGGAGACGCGCCTCCGGGAGCTGTTCGACGCCCGGCTCAATCTCGAAGACAAGCCGTTTACGCGCGAGGAGCTGATCGAGGCGGTCAAGACCGCCAACGTGCTTGTGCCGACCGTCACCGATCGGATCGACCGGGCGGTGCTGAGCCAGGCCGGGCCCGATCTCAAGCTGATCGCCCAGTTCGGCACCGGCGTCGACAATATCGACCTCGAGACGGCGCGGAACCGGTCGATCCTGGTCACCAACACGCCGGGCGTGCTCACCGAAGATACCGCCGATATGGCCATGGCGCTGATCATCGCCGTGCCGCGGCGGCTGACCGAGGGCGCGGCGCTGTTGAAGAGCGGCGCCAATGGCTGGCACGGCTGGTCGCCGACCTGGATGCTTGGCCACCGCATCTACGGCAAGCGGCTCGGCATTGTCGGCATGGGGCGCGTCGGCCAGGCCGTGGCCAAACGGGCCAAAGCGTTCGGGCTGCAGATCCACTATCACAACCGGCGGCGCGTGGCGCCCGAGGTCGAGAAGGCGCTGGAGGCCACCTATTGGGACAGCCTCGATCAGATGCTCGCCCGCATGGACATCATCTCCATCAACTGCCCGCACACGCCGGCGACCTACCATTTGCTCTCGGCCCGCCGGCTGGCGCTGCTGAAGCCGTCCGCCTATGTGGTCAACACCGCGCGCGGCGAAGTGATCGACGAGAACGCGCTGGCGCGCATGATCGAGAACAACGAGCTTGCCGGCGCGGGTCTCGACGTGTTCGAGCACGAGCCGGCGGTGAACGCCAAGCTGCTCAAGAGCAGCAAGGTGGTGGTGCTGCCGCATATGGGCTCGGCCACGCTCGAAGGCCGCGTCGACATGGGCGAGAAGGTCATCATCAACATCAAGACCTTCCTCGACGGCCATGCGCCGCCGGACCGCGTCCACCCGGCGATGTTCTAATCGGGTTTGAGTTCCGGCGACTGAACGTGCTCGGGGCGGAAGCCCATGCCGATGAGCCGCGCCGGAAACCGCCGCAGGAACGGGAAGCGGTTGAACACCGTCACAATGAAGGGCGGCGCCGGGCGCTTGGTCATGCTCAAGACGTTGCTGATGACGCGTTTCTGAATGAACAGCTGAATCGCCTGCATCATCTTGGTCGGCCATTCGCGGCGCTGCTGGACCTTGGCGAGGTCCTCGACCGAGACCGAACCCTGGCGAAGCGGCTGCCACAAAATATTGGCGGCGGCGACCGCGTCCTGGATGGCGAGGTTGATGCCGACGCCACCGATTGGCGACATGGCGTGCGCCGCATCGCCGATGCACAGCAGGCCCGGGCGATACCAGCGCTTGAGGCGATCGACGGTCACGGTGAGAAGCTTCACGTCGTCCCAGGAGGCGATGTCCTTGACGCGATCGGCAAAGGCCGGGTTCAGCCGGACGATGGCCGTGCGAAACGCCTCGAGTCCCTCCCGGCGACGCTCATCGAAGCCCCCTTTCGGAATGACATAGGCGCATTGCCAATAGTCGCCCCTGTCGAGCGTGACGAAAACCACACCGGCCTGGATGCGGCCGAGCGTCTGCGCGCCGTCCTCACGCCGCTTGGAGAGCCGGAACCACAGCACGTCCATTGGCGCGCCGAAATCCTCGACCTCGAGGCCGGCTTGAGCCCGCACATCGGAATGACGGCCATCGGCACCCACCACCAGATCGGCGCTGATCTCGATCGGCCCGTCCAGCGTCTCGGCTCCCACGCCGACCACCCGGCCCTGCTCGATGATGAGATCGGTGGCGCGCGTCTGCATTCTCAGGTGAAAGCCCGGATAACGGCGCGCCTCGTCGGCGAGAAAATCGAGAAAATCCCATTGCGGCATCAGCGCGATGAAATGGCAGTGGGTCGGCAGATGGGAAAAGTCGGCGATGACTATGCGCTGGTCGCCGATCTCGCCGGCGAGCTCGCGCACCTCTTGATGCGGGCGCTTGAGGAAATCGTCGAGGATGCCGAGCTCGTACATCACCTGAAGCGTCGAAGGATGGATGGTGTCGCCGCGGAAGTCGCGCAGGAAATCGGCGTGCTTCTCCAGCACCACGACATCGACGCCGGCGCGGGCCAGCAAAAACCCGAGCATCATGCCGGCCGGACCACCGCCTGCGATGACGCATTGCGTGGTGATGGTCTCCGCCGCCATGCCTAGCCGCCGGTTTCGGCCATGGCCGGGCGGTGGTGGGACAGGTCGTGGAAAAGTTTGGTCCGGCCGTTTAGCGGATTGTCGGGGTCCCAGCCATAGGTCACGGTCGAGAACCGCGCCTGGAGGGCGTCATAGAGCAACAGCCGGCCGACCAGGCTCTCGCCCAGGCCGAGCAGCTCCTTGACCACCTCGATCGCGGCAAGGCAGCCGATCACGCCGGCGACCGCGCCGAGAATGCCGGCCTCGGAGCACGGAGCCACGGTGCCTTCCGGGGGCGGCTCGGGGAACAGACAGCGATAGGATGGGCGTGGATTGCCGGCCGCGTCGACCTCGAAGGCGCGGAAGGTGGTGAGATGGCCGTCGAACGGCCCGACCGCAGCGAACACCAGCGGCACCTTGGCGAAATAGCAGGAATCGTTGACCAGATAGCGCGTGGCGAAATTGTCCGAGCCGTCGGCGACGATGTCATAGCCGCCGACGATGGGAAGCGCGTTCTCAGCCACCAGCCGGGTCGAGTAAAGGCGCGTCTCGACATGGGGATTGAGACGCTCGATGGTCCCGGCCGCGCTCTTGGTCTTGGACCGGCCCACGCTTTTGGTGTCGTGAACGATCTGGCGCTGGAGATTGTCGAGGCTGACGCGATCGCTGTCGATGATGCCGATCTGGCCGATGCCGGCAGCGGCTAGATAAAGAATGAGCGGTGAGCCCAGCCCGCCCGCGCCGACCACCAGCACGCGGGCGGCTTTCAGCTTCTGCTGGCCCTCGCCGCCGATCTCCTTCAGCACCAGCTGACGCCTGTAGCGCTCGATCTCTTCGGACGTGAGCATGATTGGAACTTAAGCCTTCACCGGCGCTGCTGCCAGCGGCTTACCCGGTGGAGCCGAAGCCGCCATCGCCGCGCTCCGTCGGGGCGAGCGCCTCGACCTGCACGATTTCGACATGGGCGGCGGCGGCGATCACGGCCTGGGCGATCCGGTCGCCGCGCTGAACCAGGAACATGTCGCTGCCGAGATTGACCAGCAGCACCATGACCTCGCCGCGATAATCGGCGTCGATGGTGCCCGGGCTGTTCAGCACGGCGATGCCGTGCTTGAGCGCCAGCCCCGAGCGTGGGCGGATTTGCGCTTCGTAGCCCTGCGGCAGCTCGAGCACGAAGCCGGTGGGGACCAGGGCGCGGGCGCCCGGCGGCAGCTTGACCGGCTGCTCGCGGGGCACGGCGGCGACCAGGTCGAGGCCGGCGGCGTGCGCGGAGTGATAGGACGGGAGCGGCAGGCCTTCGCCATGAGGCAGGCGCAGGACCCGAAGCGTGAGGCTCATTCAGCGGCCAGGCGCAGGGCCGTGAGCGCGTCGGCGGCGCGGGCGAGGAGACGGGCCGCGGTCTCATCCTTGCTGAGCGGAGGCCAATCCTCGACGCCGGTGGCGGTGACGAGATGGATTTGGGTCCGGTCGCCGCCCATCACCCCGGAGCCGGGCGAGACGTCGTTGGCCACGATCCAATCGGCGCCCTTGGCGCGCCGTTTCAGGATCGCGTTCTCCTGCACCTTCTCGGTCTCGGCGGCGAAGCCAATGACGAGGCGCGGGCGCTTCGGCCCGGGCTTGGCGATGGTCGCCAGAATGTCCGGGTTGGGCACGAGTTTGAGCGCGGGCTCGCCATGACCCTTCTTCAATTTCTGCGGCGTCTGTTCGGCGGCGCGCCAATCGGCGACCGCGGCGGCGCAAATGGCAATGTCGGCGGGCAGCGCGGCAA
The DNA here is from genome assembly GCA_038209695.1 of Hyphomicrobiales bacterium. Lineage (GTDB taxonomy): Bacteria > Pseudomonadota > Alphaproteobacteria > Rhizobiales > Methyloligellaceae > Methyloceanibacter. The sequence goes on along the minus strand of JBBQXL010000049.1, from coordinate 4,585 downwards.
GCGTGGCGTCAAGCATCTCCTGCGCCGTCTCGACCTTGACCACGCGCACGCCGTCGGGATCCGGCAGCGCCACGGGGCCGCTCACCAGCGTCACGTCGGCGCCGAGCGCGGCGGCGGCTCTGGCCAAGGCATGGCCCTGCTTGCCGGAGGACCGGTTAGCGATGTAACGCACCGGATCGATCGGCTCTTGCGTCGGGCCTGACGTGATGAGCACGTGGCGACCCGACAGCGGTCCCGTCGCCTTGGCGCCGAGCAGACGCTCGATTGCCTCGAGGATCGCGGCCGGCTCGGCCATGCGGCCGGGCCCATATTCGCTGCAGGCCATGTCGCCCTCGTCGGGTCCGACAAACACGATGCCGTCGGTGCGGAGCGTGGCCATGTTGCGCCGCGTTGCCGGGTGCTGCCACATGCGCACATTCATGGCCGGCGCGGCGAGCACGGTCTTGTCGGCGGCGAGCAGCACGGCGGTGGCGAGGTCGCCCGCCAAGCCCTGCGCCATCTTGGCCAGGAGGTCGGCGGTGGCGGGCGCCACCACGATCAGATCGGCCTCGCGCGACAGACGGATATGCCCGATCTCGGCCTCGTCCTTGAGGTCGAACAGATCGGTGAAGACTTTCTCCTCGGTGAGCACCGAGAGCGACAAAGGCGTGACGAACTCGGCGCCGCCTTTGGTCAGGATTGCGCGCACGGACGCGCCGCGCTCCTTCAAGCGGCGGACCAGCTCGAGGCTCTTATAGGCGGCGATGCCGCCACCGACGATCAACAGGATGCGCTTGTTGTTCACGTCTCACCTAACGCTGCGTCGTGCCCGCGCAGGCGGGCATCCAGTAACGACCGAGCTTAGCATAACGTGCCGCTGTGGTTACTTGATTGCCCGGTCAAGCCGGGCAATGACAAGAAATAGGGTTAGCGGTCAACCATCAAAACAGCAGCGCCAGGGCTATGGCCGCGAGCGCGATGGCGCCGACCCAGATGCCGATGCGGCTCGACCGGTTTTCGCGCGCTTGGGCCTCGGCCAGGCGCTCGACGGTGTGATCGTCGAGCCTGACGCCCTCATCGAAAATGGCGGTCAGCGCGTCGGCGGTGCGCTCGGCCTGGCCGAGCAGCTTGGGAATGTCGCCGACGAAGCGGCCGACGGAGGCCGCGCCTTCCGCCGCCGCCTCGAACTGGGCGCCGGCGCCGAAGGTCTGCTCCATCCACTCCTTCACCACCGGCTCGGACACCACCCACATATTGAGTTCTGGATCGAGGCTGCGTCCGACGCCTTCGACCACCACCATGGTCTTCTGCAACAGCAGCAGCTCGGGCCGGGTCTGCATGTCGAACACTTCGGTATATTGGAACAGCTGACCGAGCAGCTGGGCCATTGAAATCTCGCTGGCCGGGCGGTCCATGATCGGCTCGCCGATGGCCCGCAAGGCTTGGGCGAACTGGGCGACCGAATGCTTGCGCGGCACGTAGCCGGCATCGAAATGGACCTCGGCGACGCGGGTATAGTCGCGGTTGAGGAAGCCGTGGAGGATCGCGGCAAGGAAGCGCCGCTCCTTCATGCCAAGCCGGCCCATGATGCCGAAATCGACGGCGACGATGCAGCCCGACGGATCGACGAACAAATTGCCGGGATGCATGTCGGCATGGAAGAAGCCGTCGCGCATGGCGTGGCGCAAGAAGGCCTGCATCAGCCGCGCGCCGAGCGCCTTCACGTCATGGCCGGCGGCGGCGAGGCCCGCGACATCGGAGATCGGGATGCCGTCGATCCATTCGAGCGTCAGCACCCGGCGCGCGCTGCGGCTCCAATCGACACCCGGCACCCGGAAGCCCGCGTCGTTCTTAGTGTTCTCGGCCATCTCGGAGATAGCCGCGGCCTCCATGCGGAGATCCATCTCGATGGCGACCGACTTCGCCAGGGTGTCGACCACGGCGATCGGCCTTAAGCGCCGTGACGGCGGATGGAAGCGCTCGATGGCTCGCGCGGCGAAGAAATAAGAGTCGAGGTCGCGCTGGAACCGCTGCTCGATGCCGGGGCGCAGCACCTTGACGGCAACCGGCTTCAGCGTCCCGTCGGGACCCCTCACCTTGGCCTTGTGCACTTGCGCGATCGAGGCGGCGGCGACCGGCGGCCCGAACTCGGCGAACAGCGTGTCGATCGGCGCGCCCAGCGCGTCCTCGACCGTCGCCCTGGCCTCTTCTTGCGAGAAGGGCGGCAAGCGGTCCTGAAGGGTGGAGAGGTCGCGGGCCAGCTCGCGGCCGATGAGGTCGTCGCGGGTGGCGAGGAACTGGCCGAGCTTGATGTAGGAGGGACCGAGCGAGGTCAGCGCCTCGGACAGGCGTGTCTCGTTGCCGTCGCCGGCGCCGTTCTTGCGCAGCGGCGCGGTCACGCGGGCGAACAAGGCCAGCGGCGCCGGCAAATTGGCCTGATCGGGCATGACGCGCGCGCCCGACCAGGCGATCACCGCGCCCGCCTTGGTCAGCCGCGCCATGTTGGCAATCGCGTTCATGCTAAGGGCCTTATCATAACCGCCAGGCGGAGTGGATCGCCGCTATCCCGCCGGTGAGATTGCGATAGCGCACCCGCTCGAAGCCAGCATTCTCGATCAATCGCATGAAGGTCTTCTGATCGGGGAAGCGACGGATGCTTTCCACCAGATAGCGATAGGACGCGCTGTCGCCGGCGACCAGTCCCCCGAGTATGGGGATGGCGTTGAAGGAATAGGCGTCATAGAGCGTGTCGAGCAGCGGCATCTCGACGCTGGAGAATTCGAGGCAGAGGAACCGCCCGCCGGGCTTCAGCACGCGATAGGCCTCGGCCAGCGCCGCTTCGAGATGGGTCAGGTTCCGCATGCCGAAGGCGACGGTATAGGCATCGAAGCGTGCTGTGGCGAACGGCAAGGCTTCGGCATTGCCCCGCACGAAGCGCAGCCGCTCGCCGCCGCCTTTGCTCCGCCCCGCCTCGATCATCTCGGCGCTGATGTCGCAGATCACGGCCGAAGCGCCCGACCCCGAGGCCTCGAGCACCCGCAAGGCCACATCGCCAGTCCCCCCGGCGACATCGAGAAGGGCGTAGGGAACCGCGCTTTTCGGGGGCGCAAGCCAGGCCACCAGGTCGCTTTTCCACAGCCGGTGCAGGCCACCCGACATCAAATCGTTCATCAGGTCGTAGCGGGGCGCGACTTTCGCAAAAACGTCGTTTACCAGGCCCTGCTTAGCGTCTGCCGCCACGCGGGCGTAGCCGAAGCTCGCTTCGGGCTCGGCGGGATCGGGGCTTTTGCGAGGTTTGGCCATGTGCGCGGGACAATAGCGCAAGCCCCCAGTTCAGGCTATTGTTGCGCTGCAACGAGTTTCTTCTGCACTGCGGTAAAAGAGCCAGAATCACCATGCCGGAGCTACCCGAGGTCGAGACCGTGCGGCGAGGATTAGAGCCAATCCTGGTCGGCAACGCCTTTGCGTCGGTCGAGCAGCGCCGGGCCGATCTGCGCTTTCCGCTGCCCAAGGATTTCGGCCTGCGGCTGTCCGGGCGGACGATAGAGGCGCTCGACCGCCGCGCCAAATATCTGCTCGCCCGGCTCGACGACGGCGAGGTGCTGGTGATGCATCTCGGCATGACCGGGCGGTTCCGCATCGACCGCGCTAGCGGGACGAGCGCCAAAGCGGGGCAAAAGAAGACGCCGAAGCATGAGCATATCGTGTTCCATCTCGATGACGGCACGGCGGTCCGCTACTCGGATACGCGGCGCTTCGGCTTAATGGATTTGATCCGGACCGAGTTGCTCGAGCAGCACGCGTTGTTCAAGGGCCTCGGCGTCGAGCCGCTAAGCCCCGCCTTCACTCCGGATTGGCTTGCCGGCCGGATCAAGGGCAAAACCACCTCGATCAAGGCGGCGCTGCTCGACCAGAGACTGATCGCCGGGCTCGGCAACATTTATGTCTGCGAGGCGCTGTACCGCGCGGAGATTTCGCCCACCGCGCTCGCGGGCTCGCTCGCCACCAAAACCGGCAAGCCGACCAAGAAGACGGGAGCGCTGGTCGCCGCCATCAAGGTGGTGCTGGCCGACGCCATCAAGGCCGGCGGCTCGACGCTGCGCGATTACAGCCAAGCCGACGGCCGGCTCGGCCGCTTCCAGCATCGCTTCAAGACTTACAGTCGCGAGGGCAAGCCATGCCCCAGAAAAGGCTGCGGAGGAACCGTACGCCGCATCGTCCAGGGAGGACGCTCCACCTTCTATTGTCCAACCTGTCAACGCTAGGGGACTCGACCCACATGTCTTTGAATGCCTTCACCACCAGGGAACCCGAACCCGAGGAGGCGCCGAAAAAGAATGGCGCCTACGAGACCATCCTCGTTACCAGCAACGGCAGAGTCGGGCTCATCACGCTCAATCGCCCGCACGCCCTCAACGCACTCAACACGCAACTCATCAGCGAGCTCAACCGCGCGCTCAAGGTGTTCGAGGCCGATCCCGGGATCGGCTGCATCGTCATCACCGGCAATGACAAGGCATTCGCCGCCGGCGTCGATATCAAGGAGATGCACCAGAAGACTTTCGTGGAGGCCTATGGCAGCGATTTTCTCGCGCCGTTCGACAAG
>JBBQXL010000048.1:0-16698 GCA_038209695.1 Hyphomicrobiales bacterium | reverse complement strand
CGCTTCGCGGGCGCGGTGCGCCGGCGCGGCGTGGTGTGGGTCGAGGCGGCCGAAGATTCCAAGGCCGCACCGGCTTGGCCCGAGGGCGCACGCGTGGGCGTCAGGCGGCTGCCGCGTCTCTATGTTTCGGGCGAGGAGGAGCATGCGCCGCGCCGGCTGCTCGATTGGCTGAAGCGCCAGGCCCATCTCGATCTCAACACGCGGGTCGATCTGCATGCTAGGCGTCTCAATCTCACGCCACAACGTGTGTTCGTGCGCGACCAGACCACGCGCTGGGGTTCGTGCTCGACCTCAGGCGCCTTGTCGTTCTCCTGGCGGCTCGTGCTCGCCCCGCCCTTCGTGCTCGATTATCTCGCCGCGCACGAGGTCGCCCATCTCGGCCACATGAATCACGGGCCGCGGTTCTGGGCGCTGGTCGAGCGCACCATGCCGCGTCATGAGCAAGCCCGGGAGTGGCTCAGGAAGCACGGCGCCAGCCTGCATCGCTATGGCGCCGAGGGGATGGTTCCGTCCTCGCGCTACTCGCCGAAGCGCAGCATCGAATAGCGCTACTGGCCGGCGAACAGCCCGAGCATACGGCGATAGAGCGGCTGATCGTCTTGCTTGGCCTGAGTCCCATGCCAGGGGAGGCGGGCGATGCGATCACGCCACGGTGCGCTGGTTCCGGGCAGCGGCAGCGGTGCCTGGTCGCGATGAGCATAAGTCATGATGTCGTGCCACAGCTCGGCCGGCAGCGACCCGCCGGTCACCTTACGCATGCGCGCGCCGTTGTCGTTCCCGATCCACACCCCGCCGACATAGTGCGCGCTGTAGCCGACGAACCAGGCGTCGCGGTAACTCTGCGTGGTGCCGGTCTTGCCGCCCGTCATCTGGCCCTCGATCGCCGCCTTCTTGCCGGTGCCGCGAATCATGGTGGCGTTCATCATGTCGTTCATGGCGCCGACATAATGCAGCGCCACCACCTGGCCGGTGGTCGAACGCTGGCGCTGGTAGAGCACCGCGCCGTCGCCGTTGCGCACGCGGGTGATGATATGGGGCAGCACGCCTTGGCCGCCATTGGCGAATGGCGCATAGGCGCCGGTGAGCTCCAGCAGCGTAACCTCGGCCGTGCCGAGCGCGATCGACGGACTGGTGTGCAGCTTGGAATGAATGCCGAGCCGCCGCGCCGTGCGCACCACCTTCCACGGCCCGACCTCGGCGGTGAGCCGGGCCGCCACGGTGTTGATCGATTGCGCCAGCGCATCGCGCAGGCTGATCTCGCCCTGATAGACGCCGGTATAGTTGCGCGGCGACCACCCGGCGACGGTGGTCGGCCCGTCATAGGCGACCGAGTCGGGCGAGTAGCCGCTCTCGAGCGCGGCGAGATAGACGAACGGCTTGAACGCCGAACCGGGCTGGCGCAGCGCCTTGAGCGCACGGTCGAACGGGCTTGACGAATAGGACCGGCCGCCGACCAGCGCCTTCACCCCGCCGAGGGGATCGAGCACCACCACCGCTCCCTCGCGCGCGGCATGCTCGGCCCCTTCGCCGTCGAGCAGAGTTCGGAGCGCTTGCTGCGACACCCGCTGCAAGCCGGCATCGATCGTGGTTTCGACGATCAGATCGCCATCATGGTCGCCGACCAGCTCCGGCAACAGCTCGGCCACCCAGTCGACCGGGTAGGGATAGCCGGTGTCGTCGCCCTTGGCCGACAGCTTGAGCGGTTGCTGGCTGGCGTCGCGCGCCTGCTCCGGCGAGAGGTAACCGGCCTGCACCATGTTCTCCAGCACCTCGTCGACCCGGGCGCTGGCAAGCTTGATGCTGCGGCGCGGCGAGTAGCGTGACGGCGCCTTGAGCAGCCCCGCCAGCAGCGCCGCCTGCGGCAGCGTGACGGAACGCGACGACTTGCCAAAATAGCGCCGCGACGCGGCCTCGACCCCGTAAGTGCCGCCGCCGAAATAGACGCGGTTGAGATAGAGCTCGAGGATCTCGTCCTTGGTGAAGCGCTGCTCGAGCCACACCGCATAGACCACCTCTTCGAGCTTGCGCATGTAAGTGCGCTTCGGGGTCAGGAACAGGTTCTTGGCGAGCTGCTGGGTGATGGTCGAGCCGCCCTCGACCACGGTGCCGGCGGAGGCGTTGCGCACCGAGGCGCGCACCAGACCGAGCGGGTCGATGCCGAAATGGCTGTAGAAGCGGCGATCCTCGGTGGCGAGCACGGCGTGCACCAGATAAGGCGGCAGCACATCGAGGCGGACATGACCGCGCCGCAGGCCGCGCTCGGCCAGCACGGTGCCGTCTTGCGCCAGCACGGTGACGTTGGGGGGCCGGTCGTCCAGCGCGGCGATCATCGGGTCCGGCACGGAGGCGATGAAATAGATCACCGCCAGACCGAGCACGATCCCGCCCCAGATCCCCGCCACCAGAGAAAATTTGATGCCGCCATAGAGCCAGGGATGGCGAATGGTCCAGCGCTTGAGGCCGGACGGCCGGCGCCGCTTGCGGGGCCCGCGCGGCGCGCTGCGGCGGGCGCCGAACGCCGGCTCGCTGCGGCGCTTCACTTTAGCGCCGGGCTTCACGCTTCGCCGCGCGCCTTGCATGGTCCCGCCCCGATCAAGCAACAGCGAGCGCCGCCGGAACCTTCACGGCGTCGGGCGACCCCCAGAGCGGTTCAGCCTAGGCGTTCCGGATTGACACAATGTTAAAGGATTGAAGCACCAAGCCTCAATCACGGGGGCGAAACGCAGCGCGCAGGACGCTCGCCATGCCGATGGCGTAGATGGCCGCCGCCATGACGTCGAACACGCGGGCAATGAACAGGGTGCCGCTGTCCTGAGGCAAGGGAGATAGCCCAAGACCCAGCACGATGAGAAAGGTCATGAGGCCTGCCGTGTAGATCGGCGCCAACGCGCCGCCGCGGGCGATACGGTCGCCAAACACGAGCCCCACCAGCAAGACCACCAGCAGAAGAAAAGCAGGGGAAGGCAGCAGCGTGACGAGAAGATAGGCGGCGGTCGCGGCGAGGCCGCCGACGACGTTGCCCAGGATCAACCCGGTCGCGGTGCCACCGCCGAGGTCGGCCGGTTGGCGCAAGATACTAATGACCGTCAAGACGGCGACGATGCTTACCGGCGAAACCGTCAGCATGAAATAGATCACCAGGCTCATCAGCACGGCGGCATTGGCAAGCGCGAGGCCGACGACGTCCGGTTGTGGCCGCGCTAGGGCAGGAACGGGCTCGGCTGGCGCCCGCATGGGGAAAAAGGCCTGAGCCGCAAACGCCAAAAGGACCGCGAGCGCACTTCCGGCAATCAGCGAATAGATGAACCCGTACGCTATGGACACAGATTCGATTGCCAGCAGCGGAACGACGGCCGTGGTGATGAGGAACATCGCGGCCACACCTGCCGCCTGGCCGCGGGCGAGCAGGAGAAATGCGAGGAAGGTCACCAGCGAGACCACGAGAAGCAGGACGAGGGGGGTATCGGCAAAAATCTGGGAGACCAACACGGCGAAAGCGCAGGCGGCCACCATGACCGCGACAAAGGCGACGCCCTTCTTGACGCTCAAAGGCTCGCGGCCTGCCAGGAGTTGAACCGCAAGCATGGCAGGCAAGAAGGGAAAATCCCAGCCAAGCACCTCGCCGACCGTGAGTCCAACTGCGGCGGCAAAGGCGAGCCTGAAGGCGAGCGCATGAGTCTCGCCGGCGTTTTCAGCCGGTGTCGGTATCGTGGCGGCGCTAGCTGACATAGGTCAGAACGGCGACGACCCTGATAAAGAAAGCCCCGATCGCGTTCACGATGGGGTTGCCGGTCGCATAGACGACGACATTGGCTTGCGAGCCATAGCGCATGCCCTTGACGTATTTGGTCTCGTCAAGGTTGACCCTCACGGCGAAGCGCTGCGGAGTACGCACCAGCCCCATCGGCTCACCGATCTTCGGCAGCCCGGTAGCCGGATCGATCGAGCCCTGCGAGACGCCCCAACCAACGCTTTGGACTTTACCGGGGAAAATGCGGCCAGGGAGCACGTCGAGCACCACCTCGACCGGTGAATCGGGCTTGATGTTCCCCAGGCTATTCTCGCGGAAATTGCCGGTGATCCACACGTCGCGAGCGTCGATGAATGTGAGCGCGGCTTGCCCCACATTCACGAATTGACCAAGCGTCAGCTGCAAATTGGTTATCACCCCGTCGGTAGGGGCTGAGACGGTGGTGCGGACAAGATCGAGTTTGGCTTTCTCGACCGCGGCGAGCGCCTCGCGGAATTGCGGATTTTCGGCGCCTTGCGGCCCAAGTTCTTGCTTGGCGCGTTCAAGCTCGGCCTCGGCCTCGCGAACGCCGGCCTCCGCCGATTGGATTTGCGCTGTGGCCTGGTCCTCACGGGCCTTGGCGTAGACGCCCTTCTCAACGAGCTGGAAGATACGCGCTACTTGCTCGCGGGTGTTGTCGCGCTTTGCCTGTGCGGTGACCAGACGTTCCTGCGCCGAACTGACCGCCGCGGTGCTCGCGCCGATGGATTGGCCGACGCCGGCCAATCGGGCCTCTGCCTGCTGCAGGGCGATGGCGTAGGGCTGCGGGTCGATGCGAAATAGCACATCGCCGGCCTTCGCTTTCTGATTGTCGATGACATTGACCTCGATCACGCGCCCGGCAACTTCCGGGGCCATCCGCACCACAAAGGCCTGGACGGTCGCCTGCGAGGTATAAGGCGTGAGCCGGTCAGCGATCAGCGAATAGAGGAACAGAACCACGATCAGGCCGAGAACGATCAAGGTCCATCGGCGGACGGGGTCTCGCGGGATGTGGCTCTTGGTATCGTCGCTCGTCGCGGTCATCGGCCAAGCGCCTCCGATTAAGGCCTAGTGAGAGCCGTGGGTCATCTCGATGATCCCGAGCGACCCCAGTCCGGTCACCGCCAATTGGACCGCAACCGCCGTCAGTAGGATCCCGAACACGACTTCGGAAATAACCAGGCCGGTGGGATTCAAGCGCTTCGCCAATTTGTCGATATTGGCAAAGATCACATAGTCGAACGCGCCAATAAGTAACACGAGCCCCAACACCAATCCGACGCTCGCCACCGAAACGACCTCGTCAGACGCAATGATCAGGATCGTGATGCCCACCGGGTTCAGCAGATAGGGTACGGCCAGCGGGTAGACGGCGAGATGCATGGGGTCCTCTTGAACGCCAATTTCCTCTTCGGCCTTCTTGCCCGGAGCGGACACCATGTTGATGGCTAGGATGGCCAGGATGATCCCGCCGGCGACCGCCACGGCGCCGCTGGAGATGTGGAGAATCCGCAGCAGCAGCGCGCCCAAGGCGAACAGGACCAGTGCGGTAACCACCGCCGTCACGACCATCCGCCGGCCGATGGCCCGCTGCGTCTCTGCATCAAATTTCTTGGTTTTTTCCAAAAACGGCACGAGCGCAATCTTTGGACCCATGCCGACAAGCAACAGTAGAAGGAGCTTCGCCACCAGCGCGAGATCGATGACCGAGAAATCCATTTAGACTCGCTGCTCCGCTTGTTGAGCGTCGATCACACGTCGAGATTGGCGACCTGGAGCGCGTTGGTCTGGATGAACTCGCGCCGCGGCTCGACCTCGTCCCCCATCAGCCGGGAGAAGATGTCGGCGGCGTCTTCGCCTTCCTTGATCTTGACCTGAAGCAGGGTGCGGGTGTCGGTGTCGAGCGTGGTGTCCCACAGCTGGTCCGGGTTCATTTCGCCGAGACCCTTGTAGCGTTGCAGCGTCAGCCCCTTGCGGCCCGCCGTCATCACCGCATCGAGCAGATCGCTCGGCCCATGCACCACCAGGGTGATGTCCTTGCGCTTGAGCATGGCCGGCTTGGCATAGACCTCTTGCAGATGCTCGGCGAAGCCGTCGAGCTTGAGCGCGTCGGCCGAGGCGATGAACGGTCCGTCGATCAGGTGGGACTCCATCACCCCTCTGAGCTCCCGCCAGAAGCGCAGGCCGCCCTCAGGCAGCGCCTCGCCGTGCCAGCCGCGCTCGGTCTCGTCGGCGAGCGCATCGAGGCGCTTGGCGATATAGGCGGCCGCGGCGTGCGCCTGCTTTGCGTCTTTCAGCACTTTGGGGTTGAGCACGCCGGCGATCGCCGCCTGCTCGACGATGAAGCGCGGATAGCGATTGTGCAGGCCTTTGAGGATGCCGGCGATCCGGCGCGCGGACTCGACGATATCGCGCACATCCCCGCCGCCGCGCGCGGCATTGTCGCCGGTGGTGAGGACCGCGTCCTCCAGGCCCTCGCCGATCAGATAGTCCTCGAGCGCCTTCTCGTCTTTGAGGTAGCGCTCCGACTGGCCGCGCTTGACCTTGTAGAGCGGCGGCTGGGCGATGAACAAATGGCCCTGTTCGATCAGCGACACCATCTGGCGAAAGAAGAATGTCAGCAGCAGCGTGCGGATATGCGAGCCGTCGACATCGGCGTCGGTCATGATGATGACCTTGTGATAGCGCAGCTTGCTGAGGTCGAACTCGTCATGGCCGATGCCGGTGCCGAGCGCGGTGATGAGGGTGCCGATCTCCTGCGACCCCAGCATCTTGTCGAAGCGCGCCCGCTCGACATTGAGGATCTTGCCGCGCAGCGGCAGGACCGCCTGGAACGCACGGTCGCGGGCCTGCTTGGCGCTGCCGCCGGCACTATCGCCCTCGACCAGGAACAGCTCGGACTTGGCCGGATCGCGCTCCTGGCAGTCCGCCAGCTTGCCGGGCAGCGACGCCATGTCGAGCGCGCCCTTACGGCGGGTCAGATCGCGGGCCTTGCGCGCGGCTTCGCGCGCCGCGGCGGCCTCGACGATCTTCTGCACGATGTTGCGGGCCTCGCCCGGATTTTCCTCGAACCAAGCCGACAGGGCGTCGGCCATGGTGCTCTCGACCACCGGGCGAACCTCGGAGGAGACCAGCTTATCCTTGGTCTGGCTCGAGAATTTTGGGTCGGGCACCTTGACCGACAACACGCAGGTCAGCCCCTCGCGCGCGTCGTCGCCGGTCAGCGCCACCTTCTCCTTCTTGGCGATGCCCGAGGAGGCGGCATAGGTGTTGACGGTGCGGGTCAGCGCCGCGCGGAACCCGGCCAGATGCGTGCCGCCGTCGCGCTGCGGGATGTTGTTGGTGAAGCACAGGACGTTCTCGTGGTAGCTGTCGTTCCACCACAAGGCGGCTTCGATCGTGGTTCCGCCCAGGGTCTTCTCCACCACGATCGGCTCGTTGATCAGCGGGTGCTTGGTGCGGTCGAGGTAGCGCACGAAGGCGCGCAGGCCGCCCTCATAGTTCATCTCCTCGCTCTTGGGCTCGACCCCGCGATAGTCGGACAGCACGATGCGGACGCCCGAGTTCAAGAACGCCAGCTCGCGCAGCCGATGCTCCAGCGTCGCATAGTCGAACTCGATCATGGTAAAGGTCTGTTGGCTCGGCACGAACGTAATGCGCGTGCCGCTCTTGCCTTCCGATGGCCCAACCGCTTTGAGCGGATTCTCCGGCACGCCGTGGGCAAAGCGCATGAAATGCTCCTTGCCGTCGCGCCAGATGGTGAGATCGAGCCTGGCTGAGAGCGCGTTGACCACCGACACGCCGACGCCGTGCAAGCCGCCCGACACCTTGTAGGAGTTCTGGTCGAACTTCCCGCCGGCATGGAGCTGGGTCATGATCACTTCGGCGGCCGACACGCCTTCGCCCTTGTGGATCTCGGTCGGGATGCCGCGGCCGTTGTCCTCCACGGTGACCGAGCCGTCGGCATTGAGCACGACCACGATCTCGTCGGAATAGCCGGCCAGCGCCTCGTCGATGGCGTTGTCGACCACCTCATAGACCATGTGGTGAAGGCCCGAGCCGTCGTCGGTGTCGCCGATATACATGCCCGGCCGCTTGCGCACGGCATCGAGGCCTTTCAGCACCTTGATCGACTCGGCGCCGTACTCGGCGGCGGCGGCGACTTTGCGTTTGGAAGCTGGTGTCATCGTTCCCCGGAAGCGTTGTTGGTCTTGTTGGCGGGGCTAGCCGCCGTCAGTGAATCAGGCCCCGATCTTACCCCGATTCACAGCAAAAATTTGGGCGTCTTGCGCCATGGAGTCGAACAAATCCCGGTCGGTCCCGGTCATCCAGGCCTGGGCCCCAAGCCGCAGAATTTCGCCAAAAAGCGCCTCCCGGCGGCCCTGGTCGAGATGGGCCGCCACCTCGTCCAGGAGAACCAGGGGAGCGGCCCCTTCAAGCTCCTTGATCAACTCGGCCTTGGCTAGCAGGAGACCGATCAAAAGGGCCTTCTGCTCGCCAGAGGAACAGAGCGGCGCAAGCGTGTTTTTGGGGCCGTGAGTCACTATTAGGTCACTCAAATGCGGTCCTTCAAGGGCTCGGCAACCGGCCCGGTCGCGCTCGCGGCCCTCGGCCAGGCGCGCGCGAAATTCGTCCTCGACCTCGGTCGCGGGCTGCCTGGTCAGCGCCGCCTCCAGCGTGCCCTCGAGCGCGATCAGGGCATAGGGGAAGGGGCCTTCGCCGCGCGCTGCTCGCATCCGCTCGATCAACACGGCCAGGCGCCCGACGGCATCGAGCCGCGCCGCGGCGATCGCCGTGCCGGCTTCGGCCATCTGCTCTTCCAGGCCTTCGCACAATGCCCGGCTTCCCTCCCGCAGTTGAAACAGTCGGTTCCGCTGCCGCATGGCGCGGTCGTAGCGATTGAGCGGCGTGCGCATCTTGGGATCGACCGCCAGCACCAGCCGGTCGAGGAAACGCCGCCGCTCGGAAGCCGCACCGGTGAACAATCCGTCCATGGCCGGGATCAGCCAGACCAGCTGGACATGCTGGGCCAGGGCGCCCGCGCTCGCGTCCTTGCCGGCGATGCGCACGGTCCGCCCCTTGCTCTCCTCGATGCTGCCGGCGGGCAGTCCGGTGCCGATCTCAACCTCGTCCTGGCGCGACACCACCGTGGCCGCCACGGCGAAGCCGCCGGCGCCCGCGTTGCGGCACAGCTCGCTATAGGGCCGGCCGCGCAGGCCCTGGCCGGGACCGAGCAGCGACACCGCCTCGAGCAGATTGGTCTTGCCCGAGCCGTTGTCGCCGATCAGCACCACCGGCCGGGCATCGAGCTTGAGCTCGGCGCGGGCGTAATTGCGGTAATCGGTGAGTTTAAGGCTGCGGACGAACAGCCGCATCTCGGCGGGGTGTCCCGCGATCGCTTCAGCCTTGTCTCGCCCCGTACGACTCGCCCTCATACCCGCATCGGCATGAGCACATAGAGCGCGGACATATCTTTGCCGTCGCGCACCATGGTGGGTGAGCCGGCATCGGCGAGTTGGAACTCCGCCGTGCCGCTTTCGAGCTGCTGCGAAATATCGAGCAGATAACGGGCGTTGAAACCGATCTCCAGCGGGTCGAAGCCATAGTCGACGGCCAGTTCCTCGGTGGCGCTGCCGCTATCGGGATTGTTGACCGAAAGGGTGAGCTTGCCGTCGGTGAGGCTGAGCTTCACCGCGCGGCCCTTGTCGCTGGACAGCGTCGAGACCCGGTCGACGGCTTGGGCGAAGGCGGTGTTGTCCACCTCCATCTTCTTGTCGTTGCCCTGCGGGATGACCCGCTCATAATCGGGGAAGGTGCCGTCGATCAACTTGGAGGTCAGCACCACGCGGGCGGTGGACACGCGGAGCTTCGACGGCGACAGCTCGATGCGGACCTCGCCCTCGCCGTCCTCGACCAGCTTGGCTAGCTCGAGCACGGTCTTGCGCGGCACGATCACGCCCGGCATGTCCTTGGCGCCCGACGGCAGCGCCAGCTCGAATTGGGCCAGCCGATGTCCGTCGGTGGCGACCGCCCGCAGCATCGGTTTGCCGCCGCTTTGCGTGGCGTGGAGATAGATGCCGTTCAGATAATAGCGGGTCTCCTCGGTGGAGATGGCGAATCGCGTCTTGTCGATCAGCTTCTTCAGCTCCGCCGCCGGTAGCGCGAAGCTGTGACCGAGATCGTCGACGCTGAGCGCGGGGAAGTCGTCGGACGGCAGCGTTTGCAGCGAGAACTGGGCCGGGCCGGATGTGATGGTCAACCGCCCCTGTTCGCCGTCGCGGATCAGCTCGATATCGGCGCCCTCCGGCAGCTTGCGCACGATGTCATGGAACATGTGCGCCGGGACGGTGGCGGAGCCTTCGCCCTTGGCCTTGCACGGCATCGTTTCGACCAGCTCCATGTCAAGGTCGGTGGCGGTGAGCTTCAGCTCGTTCTTGGCCGTCGACAGCAGCACGTTGGACAGGATGGGGATGGTGTTTCGGCGCTCGACCACGCTCGCCACATGGGCGAGCGCCTTGGCCAGGCCGGGTTTGTCGATGGTGAGCCGCATGGTTGCCCGATGCCCCAAAAAATGAACGTTTCCCGCCGTATGTTCGACCCTGGCCGAAGCGCTTGTTGGCTCCAGTCCGACCCCAGGCAAAGGCGTGTTGAAAGGACCCTAAGGGCTCGAACTTGACGTGATAGCGGGCAATTTGCAAGAGCGGGTGGGGGGACGCCTCGGCTTGGGAACCAAGCCCCCCGCCCGCCTTCCCCCTATTCGCGCAGCAAGCGCTTCAGAAGCTCGATCTCCTCACGGAGCTGGTTGTCGTCGTTCATGAGCTGCTCGATCTTGCGGATCGCGTGCAGCACGGTGGTGTGGTCGCGGTTGCCGAACCGGCGGCCGATCTCGGGCAGCGAACGCGAGGTCAGCAGCTTCGCCAGATACATTCCGATCTGGCGGGGCCGCACGATCGAGCGGTTGCGCCGCCCCGACAGCAGGTCGCCGCGGTTGACGCCGTAATGTTTCGACACCGTGCGCAGGATGTCGTCGATGCGCACCCGCCGCGGCTCCGCTCCGCGCATCAGGTCGCGCACGATCTGCTCGGCGGTTTCCAGGGTCACCGGCTCGTCGGTCAGCTGGAAGCTCGCGCGTAGGCGATGCACCGCCCCTTCGAGCTCGCGGCCGCTCTCGGTCAAGCGTTCGGCGAGGAAGGCGAGCACCAGTTCGGAGATATCGAGCCCCCTGGTTTCGGAACAGGCTTCGGTCGCCCGTTTCTCCAGGATCTTGTGGCGCAGTTGGTAGTCCATGGTGCCGATCTCGGCGACCAAGCCGCCACCCAGCCTCGACCGCATGCGCATGTCGAGCTTGTCGAGCTGGGTCGGGGCGCGGTCGGCGGCGACCACCACCTGCCGCCCGCCGTCGATCAGCGAGTTCAGGGTGTGGCAGAACTCCTGCTGGATGGTCGGCCCTTGCAGGAACTCCATGTCGTCGATCAGCAGCACGTCGATCTTGCGCAGCTTCTCCTTGAAGGCGAGGGCATCGCGGGCGCGCAAGGCCTGCACGAAGCCCGACATGAAGCGCTCGGCGGTGAGATAGAGCACCTGCGCTTCGGGCTGGCGCTGCTTCACCTCCCACGAGATGGCGTGCAGCAGATGGGTTTTGCCAAGCCCGACATTGCCGTGCACGAACAAGGGGTTGAACAGAGGCTGCGGGGCCGAGAACCCGCCTGCCACCTCTTGCGCCGCGGCATAAGCGAGCCGGTTCGAGCCGCCGACCAGGAAGCTCTGAAAGCTGAGCCTGGGATCGAGCGGCGAGCCCTCGAAGCCGCCATAACCGGTGCGCAGCGGCATCGGTAGCGGCGCAGCCTCGGCGGCGGTTTGCGCTTGCGGGTCTCGTCTAACCCGCGGCGCCTCCTTGGGAGCTTCGATGCCGAAATGCGGTTGCCTAACCTTGAACTCGAGGCGCTCGACCGTCGGCCATTCGCCGCGCGAAAGGCGCAAGACGAATTCGTAATAGTGCGAGCGCAGCCAGTTGCGCAGGAAGCGGGTCGCCACGGTGAGGTGCACGACCTCGCCGTCGACTTGCTCGACCTCCACCCCGCGAAACCAACTGGCGAATACGTCCTCTCCTAGCTCAGCGCGTAACCGGCTCTTGACGCGCGCCCAAGCATCGCTCGGCGCGCACTGCTCTTGCTGTGCCACGATTCCTGCTCTTTCCCATTCTTATCGTTCGCGCCGTTACGCACCGCACGCCTCATACATGAGCAGTCAACAAGATCGACGCGGACAGTCATGACCGTCCCTATGACTTGCCTCCGACCCTAGCTTTGCTGCCAGGGCAGGCCAGCCGCTTTCCACCCCGCGAGGTCACCGCGATGCCTCCCGTCGTCCAGCGGTCCTTCAAAACCGCAAGCGACATTGTGGCAGGCACGATATCCCATCGCCACAATCGCCTTGGCCGCAGCCAGGCTCCGGCTTCCCGATCGGCAAATAAAGAAGAGGTCGTCCCCCATTTCCACCCCGAGCGCTTTCAGTTCGCCAGCCAGACGCTCCGCAAACCTCGGATCCACTGCCTGATCGGGAAAGGTCTGCCACTCTACGAGGACAGTCCGTTTGCCGACAGGCCCTAGGTCTGGAATTCCGACATAGGTCCACTCTGCGCGCGTTCGCACATCGACGAGCTGCGACCGAGGACTTGACTGGAGGGCCTTCCAGGCCGTCTCCACGTCGACATCATCGACCACCTTATCGTCGGTCTGTGCGCTCAAAGGAAACGTCCTCCCCTGATTACAAGAGTACGACGTAAGAACAAATTTGGTGTTGGCTACAATAGGTAGTGGCTACCCGGTGAAAAAGACCACGACCACCCACAGAATACACATTAACGTCCACAAGTTTTCCACTCTCCTTACATTGAAGACAACGAAAACCTTTCCCGGCAACCACCGGGTCTAAGGTACTCAATTGTGAAGGAGGGGAACACCCCGTTCGGATGACTGGACTATACACATGCCCCACCCGCTGATCAAGCGAGGGGCCGGAGCAACGCCACGTCGAACAACCTGTCGACAGAGTCTTCAGCCGGGGTTGGCAAGCCACTGGCTCGCAACATTGATTCCCCGACAAGAGAGCCATGACAGTTCGGCAAAGCGAGGCTGCGGCGAGCGCATTGGAGCGCGATTTTTTTTTTGGAAGTGCGGCCGGGCATCGCCGCATTGTGTCTCCGCCGCACCGCGCCCGGCGTCAAGCGGTTGAAATATTCGTTGAATTGACACGGCTGCCGCGTGCTTAGGCACACCGTCTGTTGCCGCGAAACAACAGGAGAGGTTTTTTTGTTATTGAGGGGTTGCCATCGCGCCAACGCGCTTGGCGAGGCGGGAGACTTTGCGCGATGCGGTCTTGCGGTGAACGACGCCCTGCTGTCCGGTGCGGGCGATCACGGGCTCCGCTTCCTTGAGGGCCGCGGCAGCAGCCTCTTTGTTGCCCGAGGCGATCGCCTCTTCCACCTTGCGCACCGAGCTTCTGAGCTGGGTGCGGCGCGTCTTGTTGACGCCGGTGCGGCGAATGGTCTGGCGAGCGGCTTTCTTCGCCGATTTCGTATTGGCCATGGATTGATCCTTGAGAGCGCGCTTCGGCCAGCGATTGGACGAGAAAGCGCGGGAAATGTTAGCGGATGGTCAGGTTGCTCTATAGCGAGCGCCCCGAGAACCGTCAACCGCGCCGGGAACGCCTCCGGCCCCCTGAGGCCGGTTGCAATTGACATGACAAGGCCCCGGTGGCTCTCCTGTCGCGGCTTTGGCAGAGGGCAAAGGGGCAAGAAAGTATAATGCGCGTCTTGATTACCGGCGCCGCCGGCTTCATTGGCTATCACACGGCGGCTCGTCTGCTCGACCGGGGCGACGAGGTGATCGGCCTCGACAATCTCAGCCCCTATTACGACGTGTCGTTGAAGGAAGCCCGCCTCAAGCGCCTCAAGGCGCACGCGCGCTTCCGCTTCGTCAAAGCCGATCTTGCCGACCGGGACGCGGTCGAGGCGACCTTTGCCGAGGAAAAGCCTGAGCGGGTGATCCATCTCGCCGCGCAGGCCGGCGTCCGCTACTCGCTCGACCACCCGCACGCTTATATCAGCTCGAACATCACCGGCTTTCTGCATGTGCTCGAGGGTTGCCGGCACCATGGCGTGCAGCATCTGGTCTATGCCTCGACCAGCGCGGTCTATGGGTCAAACCGCAAGCTGCCCTTCGACGTGAGCGACCCGACTGATCATCCCGTCAGCCTTTACGGGGCGACCAAGAAGGCCAACGAGATGATGGCGCATTCTTATGCCCATCTGTTCGCGCTGCCGGTGACGGGCTTGCGATTTTTCACCGTCTATGGACCGTGGGGGCGTCCCGATATGTCGCTGTTTCTGTTCACCCGCGACATTCTCGCCGGCAAGCCGATCCAAGTGTTCAACTACGGTCACCACGCCCGCGACTTCACCTTTATCGACGATGCGGTCGAAGGCGTGGTGCGCAGCCTGGACACCATCGCCACGCCCGATCCCGACTGGCGCGGCGATGCTCCGGACCCGGCCACCTCGTCGGCACCCTATCGGCTCTACAATGTCGGCAATCACGCGCCCGTCGCGCTGCTCGACTATATCGCCGCGATCGAGAAGGCCATTGGCAAGAAGGCCAAGATCGAGCTGGTGCCGCAGCAGCCCGGCGACGTGGAAGAGACCTACGCCAATGTCGAGGCGCTCAAACAGGCGACCGGGTTCCAGCCCGCGACGCCCCTCGACCAGGGCATCGAGCGCTTCGTCGCCTGGTATCGCGACTATTACCGGATCTGACGTGGCCGGCCTTATTGCGGCCTGGAGTTGAGTTGACAACGCGGGCAGGGGGGCCATGATCGGCGCCAGCCCCCTCTCAACCAGCGAGCCGGCACCGTGGCGGCCAAACAGTCGACGCAAAACCCCCTTCTCTCGGCTTTCATCAGCCATGCCAAGGCCGATGAGAAGAAAGCCGACGCCATCGCCAAGGCGCTGGAAGCACGGGGGTTCAAATGCTGGATCGCCCCGCGCGACGTGAAGCCCGGGCGCTCCTATGGCGACGAGATCATCAGAGGCATCGAAACCACGCGCAGCTTCGTTCTGGTGCTGTCGAAGGCGTCCAACGACTCCGCCTTCGTCGCCCGCGAGGTGGAGCGTGCCGTCAGCAAGAACAAGCCGATCTTCGCGGTGCGCATCGCCGACGTCCAGCCCGCGCCGTCGCTCGAATTGTTCATCTCCGGCACGCAATGGATCGATGCCTTTCCCGGCAGGCTCAGCGCCCATGTCGGCCGCCTTGCCGATTTGCTCGCCGAGGAGCAGGGCCGCGCGCCGACGCATCAAACTGGCGAGGAGCCGCGTCGACGGCCCAAATGGGTCTTGCCGGTCGGCGCGGCGGCTACTCTGCTGCTGGCTGTCGGCGCCGGTATCGCCTTCTGGCCGGGGCCGCACCAAATTTCGGGCTCCGACAACCCCAATCGCAGTTTGATCGTCGATCCCGCTTGGCGAGGCGAGGCCTTCAACACCGAACGAGACCAGGTCGCCTCGGCGAACCCCGGCGACACCGCGCCAGATTCCGAGGGCCATGTGGCAACCGCGGCAGCGTTACCGTCCGGCGACCCCGAGCCGATCGGCGGCGGCAAGACGCAGAGCTTGGGCCCTTCCAACTCGGCCGCGGGCGCCGGCCTCGCCGGCCGCGATCCCGATTTCCAGTCTTGCGAGACGGCCTCGGGCGCTGAAGCGCTCGCCGCCTGCGACCGCGCCATCGCCTCGGGCAAATTCACCGGGCGCAATCTGTCTTATCTCTACAGCGACCGCGGCTTCAGTCGGATGCAGACCGGCGACATGGCCCTAGCCTTCGCCGATTTTGATCAGGCCATAAAAATCGATTCCAGCAATTTCTACGCGTTCTGGAACCGCGGCGCTGTTTATGCCGCCAACAAGGATTTCGACCGTGCGCGGGAGGATCTCACCACGGCGCTCGGCCTCAATCCCGACAAGACCTCGAAGGTCAAGATCGAGGAGGTGCTGAGCGCGGTGACGGAAGGCGCCAAGGCGGCCGACGCACAGAATTCAGATCCGTCGGTCATCAGCGATCCGTCGCAATTCTGGAACTCCGAGCGGGAGCTCTCCGGGTCGGCCGCGTCAAGCTACCCGGCCGAGGCCAAGTCTCTCCCGTTTGCCGCGATACCCGCGCTGCCCGCATCCCCCCCGATGGGGCCGGCAGGGGTCCCTTCCGGCGAATAGGCCGAACCGATGATAGGCGGGCTCATTTGTTGCGGAACACGGGCTTGCGCTTCTCGATGAACGCGGCCATGCCCTCTTTCTGGTCCTCGGTGGCGAACAGCGAATAGAACTGTCCGCGCTCGAAGCGCGAGCCTTCGGCCAGTGTCGTGGCGAAGCCGCGATTGATCGCCTCCTTGATCATCATCACTGCGTGCTGCGACAGATTGGCGATTTTGTCGGCCACTTTTAGCGCTTCGTCGAGCAACTCTTCCGCCGGCACCACCCGGCTCACCAGGTTCGAGCGCTCGGCCTCCGCGGCATTGATGCGCCGGCCCGTGAGGCAAAGCTCCATAGCCTTGGCCTTGCCCACCGCGCGGGTCAGCCGCTGCGTGCCGCCATTGCCCGGCATGATGCCGAGCGTGATCTCGGGCTGGCCGAACACCGCCGTGTCGGCCGCCAGAATGATGTCGCAGGCCATGGCCAGCTCGCAGCCGCCGCCCAGCGCGTAGCCCGCCACCGCCGCGATGATCGGCTTGCGGGCCGTGCTGATCTTGTCGAACGGCGCGAGAAAATCGCTGCCATAGGCCTCCACGAAAGTCTTCTGGTGCATCTCCTTGATATCGACGCCGGCGGCGAATGCCTTGTCATTGCCGGTGATGACGATGCAGCCGATCCCGGGATCGGCCTCGAA
>JBBQXL010000047.1:0-17109 GCA_038209695.1 Hyphomicrobiales bacterium | reverse complement strand
CATCTTCGGCGACCAGTAGTACCAAGCGCCGAAGATGGAGAACACGGCGCCGAGCGACAGCACGTAGTGGAAATGCGCCACCACGTAGTAGGTATCATGCATCGAACGATCGACGCCGGCGTTCGACAGTACGACGCCGGTGACGCCGCCGATCGTGAACAGGAAAATGAACCCGAGCGCCCACAGCATCGGCGTGCGGAAGCTGATCGAACCGCCCCACATAGTGGCGATCCAGGAGAATATTTTCACGCCGGTAGGCACCGCGATAACCATGGTGGCGAACACGAAATAAGCCTGCGTGTTCACGCTGATGCCCGCCGCGTACATGTGATGCGCCCACACCACGAAGCCGATCACGCCGATGGCGACCATGGCGTAGGCCATGCCGAGGTAACCGAACACCGGCTTCCTGGAAAAGGTGGAGACGATCTGGCTCACCATGCCGAAGCCGGGAATGATCAGGATGTACACTTCCGGGTGGCCGAAGAACCAGAACAGATGCTGCCAGAGCAGCGGATCGCCGCCATGCGCCGAATCATAGAACGCCGTGCCGAAATTGCGATCGGTCAGCAACATGGTGATGGCGCCCGCCAACACGGGCAGCGACAGCAGCAGCAGGAAGGCGGTCACCAGCACCGACCAGACGAACAGCGGCATCTTGTGCAGCGTCATGCCCGGCGCGCGCATGTTGAAGATGGTGGTGATGAAATTGATGGCGCCAAGGATCGAGGAGGCGCCGGCGAGATGCAGCGCGAGGATGGCGAAGTCCACTGAGGGTCCGGGCGTGCCCTTGGTCGAGAGCGGGGCATACATGGTCCAGCCGCCGGCCACGCCGTTGGTTCCGGGAGGTCCGGGCACGAACAGGGAGATGACAAGCAGCACGAAGGCGGCGGCTACGAACCAGAACGAGATGTTGTTCAGGCGCGGGAAGGCCATGTCGGGCGCGCCGATCATCAGCGGCACCATCCAGTTGCCGAACCCTCCCATGGTGGCCGGCATCACCATGAAGAACACCATGATCAGCCCGTGCGCCGTCACGAAGACGTTGAACATCTCCGGATTGCCGAAGATCTGCATGCCGGGCTCCATGAGCTCCATGCGCATACCCATCGACAACAAGCCGCCAACGATGCCGCCGACCATCGCCAGGATGAGGTACAGCGTGCCGATGTCCTTGTGGTTGGTCGAGAACAGCCAGCGCCGAATGAAGGTCGGATGCTCGTCGTGATGGGCTGCTTCGGCATGGGCGCTATGTGCCATGGCTGTCTTCCTTGTTTCTTCTCTGACTTTGCGTTGTTTCGTTCGAGGCGACCGTCACCGCTCCGGCGCGGGAGCGGGGTTTGCGTTACTCCTGGGCCGCGGCCACTTTGCCCGCGCCATCGAGAGAAGCCGCGGGTTTGGTCTTGGCGAGCCAATCGGCGAATTCGGCTTCCGACACGACACGAACCGCGATCGGCATGAAAGCGTGATTGCGCCCGCACAGCTCCGAGCACTGGCCGTAATAGATACCCTCGCGCTCCGCCCTGAACCAGGTGGTCTGCAAGCGACCGGGCACGGCGTCGAGCTTTACGCCGAACGCAGGCACCGCCCAGTCGTGGATCACGTCATTCGACTTGATCCCGACGATGACGTTCTTGTTCACGGGGACGACGACCTCGCGATCGACGGTGAGCAGCCGCGGCTGTCCCTCTTTCAGATCGGCCTCGGGCACCATGATGGAATCGAAGGCGATGCCCTGGTCAGGATATTCGTAAGACCAGTACCACTGATTGCCAGTGGCGGTGATGGTCAGGTCGGGCTTGGGGAAATCGTACTGGGCGAACAACAGCCGGAATGAGGGGATGGCGATTGCCACCAGGATCAGCACCGGCAGTATGGTCCAAGCGATCTCGAGCGCCGTGTTGTGGGTGGTGCGCGACGGATCGGGGTTACGCTTCTCGTTGAAGCGGCCCATCACGTAGACCAACAGGCCGAGAACAAACAGCGCGATCACGGTGATGATGATGGTGACGTAGGTATGGAACGAGGTGATCTGCTCCATGATCGGAGATGCGGCCGGCTGAAAGCCGAGCTGCCAAGGGGCCGGCTGGCCCTCCGTGGCGTGAGCCGCGCCCGCCAAGGCCATCGGCGCCGCAGCCACTAACACCGTCTTGATTCGATCGCAGATCGCCATTCCTGCCACTCCTAAAGCCTGCTCCCTCGCCCGTCGCTGATCTCCGTCAAGAAGGCGGCGGACTTTCCAAGATTGGGCGCGGGCGCACTAATCATCGCCCGCGCCGCTTGATCGAAGCAAGGGCGGCGCGAAAGTTCAATAGCGATATAAAAGGCGTCGCCCCCACCGTTATTTTGCTTGCCTCCGACAGCCTCGCGCTTCACGGGGCTGGAGGCTCTTTTCCGGTGTTCAAATCATAAAGGGAATAGGTTGGCAACACTGATGATTCAGGGCATTTGATTCAGGGCACTGCTGCAGCATATGCACGCCGCCGGACAGGTTTTTCGCGGTTGGGAAGATTTCCAGCCCACGCCGCGTCGAAATTTGGCCCCAATACTCGGCGATGGCGGTTTTCTATGTTGCGCATCTCCGCTTCACTGCGCCGCTCCTCACAATCTAGTCTCTTGCGAGGCGATTCGCGCTTATATGAGCGGGCGCGGTCCCGTTAGCTCCAATGGCCCAGATGTCCAAATTCCCGTTTGTTGTGCCGGCAGCGCGGATGCTGGTGGCGCTCGGCATTGCTTGCCATGTCGTGCTCGGCGGGCAGGCCGCGGCCCAAGGGGCCACCGCCGAGGCGGCGCCGGACGCCACCGGTCCCGGCAGCGTGGTGCGCGAGACCCATGGCGCCTGGCAAGTCTCTTGCCGCACGCCGCCCGGCGCCAAGGAAGAGAAATGCGCGCTGGTGCAGAGCGTCACCGCCGAGGATCGGCCGAATGTCGGCCTGACCGTGGTGTTCTATAAGGCGATCGGCGAGGACAAGAAGTTGCTGCGCGTGGTGGTGCCGCTCGGCGTGCTGCTGCCCACGGGGCTCGGGCTGAAAATCGACGGCGATGACGTGGGCAACGCCCCGTTCCTCAAATGCGGCAAACGCGGCTGTGTCGCCGAAGTGGTGTTGCAGGACGAGGTGATCGCCAAGATGAAGAAGGGCACCACCGCCATGTTCATCATCTTCGACACGCCCGAGGCCGGCATCGGCATCCCGGTCGCCCTACAGGGCTTCGGCGATGCGCTCGCCAACATGAAATAGCGGGACATAGCGGGCAAAAAAGAATCGGCGACAGAGAAAGGAGACTCTGTCGCCGATGACATCCGTCTTTTGGGGGACGGACTATCGTCCCTCCGTGCAGGGTAGCGGAAGGGACGATGACTTGACCGATATATGGTTAGCGGGCGGGACCCGTTCAAGAGCAAAAAACTCCCCTCATGATGGTGCTTGGCGGCCTTGCGGGCGCCCTCGCCTCCTCTGATATCATCAGCTTGATCGCGCTCACGTTTGGAGGAGCTCAATGCAAAAACCCACCGCCAACGCTGCACCCACCCTCTTCACCCCGGTCGATCTTGGTCCGCTGAGACTGAGAAGCCGCGTGGTCATGGCGCCGTTGACGCGCAGCCGCGCCGGCCCGGGCAACGTTCCGACTCAGTTGAATGCCCTCTATTACGCTCAGCGCGCCAGCGCCGGACTCATCATCTCGGAAGCGACCCAGATCGCGCCGGAGGGCCAGGGCTACATCTCCACTCCCGGCATTCACAGCGCCGAGCAGATCGCTGGCTGGACTTGCGTGACGCAAGCGATCCACATCGCGGGCGGCCACATTGTGTGTCAGCTTTGGCATGTCGGACGCATCTCTCACTCGTCGTTCCAACCGGGCGGCCAGGCGCCGGTGGCGCCTTCGGCCATCAAGCCCAACGGACAGGCGTTCACGGCCAAGGGCTTTGAGCCGATCCCCACCCCGCGCGCGCTCGAAACCGCAGAGATCCCAGCCATCGTCGCGCAATACGCCCAAGCCGCGCGCAACGCCATGGCGGCCGGCTTCGACGGCGTCGAGGTCCACGGCGCCAACGGCTATTTGATCGATCAGTTTTTGCGCGACCAAACCAACCATCGCACCGACCGCTATGGCGGCAGCATCGAGAACCGCAGCCGATTCCTGTTGGAGGTGGTCGACGCTGTTACCGCCGCGATCGGCGCAGAGCGCACCGGCGTGCGCATCTCGCCTCAGAACGGCCAGAACGACATCGCCGACAGCGATCCGCAAGCCTTGTTCAACTATGTGGCCGAGCAGCTATCGGCCAAGGGCCTCGCCTATCTCCACACCATCGAAGGCGATACCTCCGGCACAGCAGTGCCGCCGTTCGACTACCAAAAGCTGAAGGATTTGTTCGGTGGCATGGTCATTGCCAATAACGGCTTCGACAAGAAGAGCGCCAACGAGGCGATCTCCGAGGGGCGCGCCGATCTCGTCGCCTTCGGCAAGCCCTATATTGCCAACCCGGACCTGGTGATACGGCTGTTCCTCGACGCACCGCTGATGCCGGTCAACCGCGACACGCTCTATGGCGGCTCCGAGCAGGGCTACACCGACTATCCGATCCTGCAGCGCGTTGCGCCGAAGCCCTGTTATCGCGACACGGAAAACGCCTGGGGCTGATCTCGTGTGACTTTTGGCGTCTCGGCCAAGAACGGCGGCGTCTCGGCAATTCAATCGCGGCGCGCCAGCGCTTAACTCCGGCGACACGTGCGGGGCCCTCTCGCGCGAAACGAAGGAGTAAATCGATGCCGCTTATCAACGTGAAACTGATCGAAGGCGTATTCAACGAATCGCAGAAGAAGAAGATGGTCACCGATCTCACCGACGCCATGGTCGCCATCGAGGGCGAGGCCATGCGGGAGGTCACCTGGGTGGTGATCGAGGAAGTCAAGAGCGGCAATTGGGCCCTTGGCGGCAAGCCGCTGACCACCGCCGACGTTCGCGCGCTCCAGGGCACCGCCACGCGGCCTGACGCGGGGTAATCGCCTCAATCCGAAGCGGAGCGGCCAGCGGTGGACTTCGCCGTGCCGCGCCCGCTGGTCTTGCGCCAGGCGTTCGGCGGCATGCCGAATTCGCGCTTGAAGGCGCGGGTGAACGAAGCCTCGGAATCATATCCGCTGCGTGCGGCGATGGACGCGATGCCCTCGCTGCCGGTCCGCAGGGCCTGGGCCGCCAGAGTCAACCGCCAGCGCGTGAGATATTGCATCGGCGGCTCACCGATCAAATCGGTGAACCGTTCGGCCAGCGCCGAGCGCGACAGCGCCACTTCGCGCGCCAGTTCCTCCACCGTCCAGCCTCGCCCCGGAGCGCCATGCAGCAGCGCGAGCGCGCGGCCGACATAGGGGTCCTGGAGGCCAGCGAGCCAGCCTTTCAGCTCGGGCGGATCGGACTGCGCATAACGGCGCAAGGCCTCGGTGAAGGCGAGCTCCGATAGCTTCGCCAGCAGCGACTGCGAGCCGGGCCGCTGCGCCTGCGATTCCTGGACGCCGACCCGCAGGAGGTCGGCGAGCCAACCGCTGAGCGAGATATCGCCGAGCGGAATTCGTAACAACGGCGGCAGCGAGCCCAGCAGGGCGCGCGAGGCACGACGGTCGCAGGCGAGATAGCCGCAGATGAAGCGGGTCGCGGCGCCGCCCCCGCCGGCGCGCAGTTCGATCAAGCCGGTAGCCGGCGGGTCACTCCTGACTTCGGCGAAGGGAAGCTTGAGATCGCTGCCGAGGACATGGAGATCATCGCGCGCGAGCAGCAGCACGTCGCCGGCCCTGACCTCCACGATTTCGCCCCCGTCGGCAAGACGCGCGAGACAGGATCCGTCGGTCAGCAGATGGAAGAACACGACGTGGTCCGAGTCCGGCAATTTCGGCGCCGCGCTGTGGAGCCCGTATTGCGTTGCGACGCACCACGGCGCCGTGAACTCGGCGTTGACGTAGACCGCGCCGTCGAGGCGGATGGCAGACAGCACATCAGAAAGAGCATCCATGACAGGACTCCTAACAGGGAGCTATAACGCCTGCGACTCGAACACCTTGCCGATCTTCGTCTTTGGGGGACGGACGAGTGTCATGCCACGCCATAGGCGGACACAGCGCAACCGACTTACGCCGCCAATTCCGATGGTGCCGGAAAACGGAGCAATTTTCCCGGCGCCCGGTGCGAACGGCCGTCAAATTCTTGCGATGGGCATTTTACCAGACATGGAAGCTCGATTTCTCCTTTGGTACCGAGGAGGGGTCTCATTATGTCTCGATGCCTGGAAACTGGAGCTCGCTGGCGACCTACATCCAGAATTATCGAGATCCCGGCATCCAGTTGTTCATTCGGCGCAGCCTCCCGCCGGGCAGCACATTCGTCGATGTCGGAGCCAATATCGGCACCTACACGGTGCCTGCATCCGCAGCCGTTGGTCCCAACGGGAAGGTTATCGCCATTGAACCCCATCCCTTCATTTTCGAATATCTGAAACGCAACGTTGCGGGGAACCAACTCCAAAACGTCCTCACAGTAAACGCGGCTGTCGGCGCGACGCGTAAGAACGCGCTGATGCGATACGAGAAAGACAATCCAGGGCAGACTCACGTCATCTCGCAATTCCACGCCGAGGCGACGAAAGTTCCCATGGCGCGGCTTGATGACATTCTATCCGACCTGGGAATTGCCAACGTGGCGTACTTGAAAATCGACGTGGAAGGATATGAGCTTTATG
The DNA here is from genome assembly GCA_038209695.1 of Hyphomicrobiales bacterium. Taxonomy (GTDB): domain Bacteria; phylum Pseudomonadota; class Alphaproteobacteria; order Rhizobiales; family Methyloligellaceae; genus Methyloceanibacter. The sequence goes on along the minus strand of JBBQXL010000047.1, from coordinate 10,385 downwards.
TGCTCCGGGGTGCGAAGCGCATCATCGATGGAAGCAGCAGCATCATTATCCAGATCGAACTGGTTGACTCCAATACTGAAAGGTACGGGCACCCGGCGGGGGACGCTGCTGAATTTCTTTTTTCAATGGGGTTTTTGCCGCACGCGGTTGATCGTTTTGGCGTGCCTCATGCCCTCAGCAAAGAGAGGCTGTTCGGTGTTCGCGATTCGCTTTGGTCGCGCAGCGAATTGTCCTCATTGCCAATCGTCGGCTGCGCCTGAGTGTCGCGCAGGACGGTTGCCCTCTAACTGGCGATGATGCGTCCAAGCGGGGATGTCGGCGGCACCCTGTCCAAGACGTTGGGCGGCAATCCGCTCGCCGCATTCGCGAAGATCTGGCTCCAGAGGTGAACCGCACGCGTGCGCGGCGTAATAAGCTCGTCGAGACTGAGGGCGGGATCGATGAGCAGACCGATATGGGACATGGCAACCGGATAGAACACGTCGATCGGCGCGGCCTTTGAGACAAGCCCATGTTGCTGCGCGTACCACGTCAAAGCCTTAGGACCGGTGGTCCCCCAGCGCATCTCTTCTAGCTGCAGCGGGCGACCAAGGAGCTGTCGGAGACGCAGTCGTCGTTTGTCCTGGCTTTTGCTCCAAGGAGGAATGAAGCCATCCTTCAGATTGCAAAGTTCCGCCAAGACGGGACAGTCGGGCGGCAATTTGAGGACAGCATTGTTCAAGCTCCCCTGATCCTGCCAGCCCAGGACGTAGTCGGCGTCCTCGATGGGGCGGACACAATACACGTCGCAATCGATGTAGAGGCCCAGGCCGGCCTTGAGGAGCTGATAGCGGAACAGGTTGGCGAACAGGGCCGGACTGCCGCTTTTTTTGTAACGCACAATCCGGCTTTCCGGCATCAGCTTGCGCGCGTCGGCCAACTCGATGCCGCTGGGAACGTCTGACGGCGGATCATAGCTGTGCAGCACCACCCTATGCCCGGCGCGCACGAACGAACGCAGGCAAGCGGCGTGGATCGGACCAAGTTTCGGGCCTATCCAGATAGCATTGGCCGTCGGGAGGTTCATGGATCAATCCAGCCAGACGGAACGTAGCACTATGCAATTAGAGCTAGAATGCCTGCGACTCGAACACCTTGTCGATATCGCCGGCCCAGGGACCGTGATAGGCGGCGAGCATGCGGTCGGCCGGCGAGCGCCCCTCCTCTAAGGTCTCGATCAGAGGCGCCAGCGCCTTGCGCTCGTCCTCGCCCTTGCGATTGAGCCGCGCGCGGCGCTGCAAGCCGCCCTCGGCCAGCGCCACCATATTGCGGGCGACGTCGAGTACTTTGCCGCCGCGAAACGGCGCCTCCAAGCCGTGCCGCGGCACCGCGTCGCGCAACGCTTGCATCTCGGCCACGGTCCAGTCGCGAGTCAGCGCCAAGGCTCCATCGAGCGCCTCCTGGTCGTAGAGGAGCCCGGTCCACAGCGCCGGCAGCGCCGAAATCTGCGCGAGCGATCCCGCATCGGCGCCGCGCATTTCCAGAAAGCGCTTCAGCCTGACATCGGGGAACAGCGTGGTGAGATGGTCGACCCAATCTTCGAGCATGGGCCGCTCGCCAGGTAGCGCCGCCAGCTTGCCGTCCAGGAAATCCCGGAACGAGGCGCCGGCCACATCGATATAGCGTCCGTCGCGATAGACGAAATACATCGGCACATCGAGGGCGTAGTCGACATAGCGCTCGAAGCCCATGCCGTCGTCAAAGGCGAACGGCAGCAGCCCCGAGCGGTCGGGGTCCGTGTCGCGCCACATCTCGGCGCGGTAGGACTGAAATCCGTTGGGCCTGCCGTCGGTGAACGGCGAATTGGCGAACAAGGCGGTCGCCACCGGCTGGAGCGCGAGGCCGGCGCGCAACTTGGCGACCATGTCGGCCTCGCCGCTGAAATCCAGGTTCACCTGCACGGTGGCGGTGCGGAACATCATGTCGAGCCCGCGGCGCCCGCGGGTCGGCATGTAGCGCGCCATGATGCGGTAGCGCTCCTTTGGCATCACCGGCGTCTGTTCAAGCGTCCATTTCGGTGAGAAGCCCAGCCCGAGAAAGCCGATGCCAAGTTCGCCTCCGACTTCACTCACTTCGGAGAGATGCTGGCGAAGCTCCTCGTTGGTCTCATGCACGGTCTCGAGCGGCGCGCCGGACAGCTCGAGCTGGCCGCCCGGCTCGAGGCTGATGGAGCCGCCTTTCGGGCAATCCTGCCGGCTGAGCGCGATGATATTGCCGTCCTCGACGATCGCGTCCCAAGCGAAGCGGTCTTGCAGCCTTGCCAGCAGCGCCTGGATGCCGCGCTCGCCGTCATACGGAACCGGCCCATGCGTTTTGCGGTAGAAGCCAAACTTCTCGTGCTCGGTGCCGATGCGCCATTCGCTCTTCGGCTTTCCGCCCGCTTCCAGATAAGCGACGAGCTCGTCCCGTGAGCAGATGACGGGGCTAGTCGGCCCACTCACCCGTGTCGACATGAGGAGAGCTCCGGTTAAGGTTTAGGCGGGAATCAAGGGGAAGGGCCGCCTTTATGGCGCTCTCCATGCGTGCCTGACAAGCGATCCTTACTGCCAGTCGCCCAGGGCCGCATTCACAAGGGCGAGAGCGGCGACCGCGGCAGTATCGGCCCGCATCACCCTTGGGCCCAAGGAAATGGGGAGGACGAACGGCTTTGCCAACAGCGCGGCGCGCTCCTCGCGCTCAAATCCGCCCTCGGGCCCGATCAGCACGGCCAGCTTCCCTGGGGCGCGCGCTTTCAGGGCCTCGAGCGGGGAGGCGTGCGGGGCGGATTCGTCGGCGAAGATCAGCAGGCGGCTGTCGTCCCAATTGTCGAGAAGTTGCGGCAATCTCTCCGGCTCCATCACCTCGGGCACGCGCAAAATGCCGCACTGCTCGGCCGCCTCGACAACATTGGCCAGCAGGCGGGCGGTTTTCACCCGCTCGGCCACGGTGTGGCGGGTGATCACCGGGCGCAGCGCGCTCACGCCAAGCTCAGTGGCCTTTTGCGCCATATAGTCGAGGCGGGCGCGCTTCAGCGGCGCGAACAGATAGTGCAGATCGGGCCCCTGTTCCTGCGGGCGGGTCTGGTGCTCGATGCGGGCATGCGCCTGTTTGCGGCCGATGGCGCCAAGCTCCGCCAGCCACTCCCCGTCCTGGCCGTTGAACAGCAGGACCCTATCGCCTTGCTTGAGCCGAAGCACAGTTCCGAGGTAATGCGCCTGGTCCTTGTCCAGCGCGATCTCGGCGCCCGGTGCCAGCTTGGGCTTGACGAACAGGCGCTGGAGCTTGGAGGACATGGGGCGAAGCGAGTGACGGGCAAAGGACCTGAAGCGCCGAACACATGACACGACCTCCGCACCAAGGTAAAGCGAGCGCGGTTGCCGACGCGGGCGCCCGTAACTGGGTCGACCGCTTCGCCCCGGCGGCGCTGGTGCCGTATCTCCGGCTCGCCCGCGCCGACCGGCCGATCGGCTTCTTCCTGCTGGCCTTCCCCTGCTTCTGGTCGGTGTCGCTGGCGGCGCGCAGTCTCGGCGATGCCTATCCCGATCCCTGGCTGCTGCTCCTGTTCGCCATCGGCGCGCTGGTGATGCGCGGGGCCGGCTGCACCTATAACGATTTGATCGACCGCGACCTCGACGCACAAGTCGCGCGGACGCGCGGACGGCCGTTGCCAAGCGGACAGGTGAGCCCTCGTGCCGCAGTCATCTTCATGCTGGTGCTGTGCCTGATCGGGTTCGCCGTGCTGCTCAGCTTCAACGGCGCCACGATCTGGCTCGGGCTCGGCGTGCTCCCCATCGTGGCGCTCTATCCCTTCGTCAAGCGCGTCAGCCATTGGCCGCAAGTCGTGCTCGGGCTGGCGTTCAACTGGGGCGCGCTGCTGGGCTGGCCGGCGGTGCTGGGGCGGCTCGATTGGCCGGTGATCGTGCTCTATGCCGGCGCGGTGGCCTGGACCATCGGCTACGACACCATCTACGCCCATCAGGATCGCGAGGACGACGATTTGATCGGGGTGAAATCGACCGCGCTCCGATTCGGCCGCGCCACCAAGGCGTGGCTCGCCCTGCTCTACGCGGGCGCCTGGCTGGCCATCACCGCGGCCGGCATCATGGCGCATGCCGGCACGGCGTTCCTGCTGGTGATGATGGCGGCGGCGGCGCAGCTCGCCTGGCAGGTGGCGACGCTGAACATCGACGATGCCGAGAATTGCCTCCAGCGCTTCCGCTCCAACCGCGAGTTCGCGGCGCTGGTGCTCGGCGCCATCTTGATCGACATGGCCCTTGCGGCAATATTCTGAGTTGCGCAGGCCCGCGCTAACGCGCAAAAAGCAACCGGGCCCCAGAGCTTTTGCCCTGGAGCCCGGATGACGCCTTGCTGTTGGCTTCCCCGTCGGCTGGCTGCCTTAAAGGCGGCCTTTCATTGCCACGATGGTGCCATAGAAGCTTTCCGAAGCGCTTAATGGGCGTCGTTAATGGGTGGTATCCGCCGCTTAGCTGCTCACATGGTTTAGAGAACTCTTCTGAAAAGTTTCGAGAATCTTCCGCACAGGCAAATGACCGCAATCCAGCCAGCCAAACGACCGCTTCCCGCCCCGTCTCTCGAAGAAGATTACGCACTTCTTAAGCAGGCCGCGCGCGAAGCCGGTGAGCTTGCGCTCACCTATTTTCGCAAATCGATCACGGTCAAACGCAAGATCGACGGCAGCGAGGTGAGCGAGGCCGATCTCGCCGTCGATGTCGCGCTCAAGCTTGGGCTGCACGTGCCGCGCCCCGACTATGGCTGGCTGTCGGAGGAGAGCGAGGACGACCGGGAGCGGCTCGACTGCCGCCGGGTGTGGACGGTCGATCCGATCGACGGCACCAATGCCTTCCTGCGTCATTTGCCGGAATGGACGATCTCCGCGGCGTTGGTCGAAGACGGCCTGCCCGTGCTCGGCGTGGTGTTCAATCCCGCCACCAACGAATTTTTTCACGCCATGCGGGGCAAAGGCGCCTTTCTCAACGACAAGAAGATCACGGCCAGCTCCAAGGCCACGCTCGACGGCGCGCTGTTGATCGCCAGCGGCGGGTTGTTCAAAAAGAAGATCTGGAAGGATCCGTGGCCCGAGGTGAAGACCAAATGGGTGAACTCGGTGGCTTACCGGCTGGCGCTGGTCGCCTGCGGCCAGGCCGACGCCACCATCTCGCTCTCGGCCAAGAGCGAATGGGATCTCGCCGCCGCGGCGCTGATCGTCGAGGAAGCCGGTGGCGTCATCACCGACCATCATGGCGGCGCGCATCGCTACAATCGCCCCACGCCACGCCTGCCGAGCCTGGTGGCGAGCGGCAAGGCGATGCACCCGCTCCTGATCGAGCGCACGGATCGCGTCGACCTCTAGCGCTCAATTCGGCATATCCGGCAGATGAAAGGGGACGGAGGAGTCATGGCCGCAACGGACGGCGTCAAGAAAAGCGGGCGGCAATTGCTTCACCTGGTGTTCGGCGGCGAGCTGACCGCGCTCGACAAGATGGAGTTCAGCGATCTCAAGGCGCTCGATGTCGTCGGCATCTATCCCAACTATGCGCAAGCCTATGATGCCTGGAAGGACGCCGCCCATCGCACCGTGGATGACGCCCATGTGCGCTACTTTATCGTGCATCTGCACCGACTGCTCGATCCCGAACATGAGACCGGCGGAGAGGCCGGATAGCGGCATAAAGCCCATTAGGTTTTTGGCCTTAGAGGCCTGCGCCGCCGCATGCTAGAAGGGCAGCAGGCCCCAGGCAGTCTGTTGCCGAGAGCCTAGAAAATCGGGGAAGCGCTTGAAAGACGTACTGTTCAGGGACACGCCCATCATCACGCGGAGCGCCGACGAGCTCCAGGTCGACTATACGACCTGGCAAATCGTCGCGCGCATTTGGCGGGAGCATCTGCGGCCCCGCCTCGGGCTGCTACTGATCGCCTCGGCGGCCATGTTGCTGACCGCGGCCACCACCGGCGCCATTCCCTTCCTGATCCAAAGGACGGCCGACGACGTCTTCGTCGGCAGAAGCGAGCAGATGGTCTACTGGATCACCGCCGCCATCGTGATCGTCACCATCATCAAGGCGTGCGCCGAATATATCGCCGACGTCACAGTTGCCTATCTCGGGCACCGCTTCGTCGCCGATCTCCGCATTCAGATGTTCGCCAGGCTTGCCCGCGCCGATTTGAGCTGGATCCAGACGGTTCATTCGGGGCGACTGCTGTCGAGCTTTCTCAACGACTCCACACTCATCCGCCAGACGGCCAGCCGCTCTCTCGTCACGCTCGGCGAGAACTACCTCAAGGTCATCATTCTGATCGGCACCATGTTCTACATGGACGCGCGTTTCGCGACCATGATCCTGCTCTTCATGCCCTTCGCCTGGTTCCTGCTCGGGCGCCAGCGGCGCAAGATGCGCAAATCGACCTCCAAGTCGATGCAGGAGACCGGCGATCTGTCGGCGCTCATCACCCAGACCTTGCGCGGCATGCGTGTCGTGCGCGCCTACCGGCAGGAGGAGAGGGAAGAGTCGCGCGCCGCCTCCACCATCAACCGCGCGCTCGAATTCGCCATGCGCAGCACGCGTGCCCGGGCGCTGTCGAGCCCCTCGGTCGAGTTGCTGACCGGGTGCGGCTTCGCGCTCGCCATCTATTTCGCCGGAACCAAAGGGGTGCGCGGCGATCTGTCCCTCGGTCATTTCATGGGCTTCATGACGGCCGCTCTGCTCATTTACGCGCCGCTCAAAAGCGCGGCGACCTTGCAGACGCAATTGCAGGAAGGCATCGCCGCGTCGAGCCGAGTATTCGGCGTCATCGACCGCGAGATTAGTCTGGTCGAACTGCCTGACGCCAAACCGCTCAAGCTCGACCGCGGCGAGATCGAGTTCAGGAACGTGTCCTACGCCTATGAGCCGGAAAACGCCGTGCTGAAGGGGGTGAGCCTTACCGTGCCGCCGGGCCGCACGGTGGCGCTGGTCGGGCCATCCGGCTCGGGCAAAAGCACGCTGGTCAATCTTTCGCTGCGCTTCTTCGATCCCGACCACGGCAAGATTCTGATCGACGGCCAGGACATCAAGCATGTCACCATCGACAGCCTGCGCGACGTTATCGCCCTGGTGACCCAAGACCCCGTGCTGTTCGACGACACCATCCGCGCCAACATCGCCTATGGCGCCAAGCCGGTCGACGAGAGCCAGGTGATCCATGCCGCCAAGGCGGCGGCCGCGCATGACTTTATTATGTCGTTGCCGCGGGGTTACGACACAAGGGTCGGCGAAGCGGGCGGCTTGCTGTCAGGTGGCGAGCGGCAGCGCATCGCCTTCGCGCGGGCTATCTACAAGGATGCCCCGATCCTCCTGCTCGACGAGCCGACGAGCTCGCTCGATTCCGAGGCCGAGGCCAAGGTGCAAACCGCCCTGGAGGAGCTGATGCGCGGCCGCACCGTGCTGATGATCGCGCACCGGCTGTCCACGGTGAAGAAGGCGGATCTGATCTGCGTGCTCGATCAGGGCCGCATCGTCGAGTCCGGGCGCCACGAAGAGTTGGTGGCCAAAGGCGGCCTTTACACCAGGCTGCACCGGACCCAGTTCGGCATCGCCGGAAGCTATGCGGCGCCCTCGCCCGAAGAGGCGGTCGCCGTGGTCGGCAAGTAGCGGCACCAGAAGCTTTATGTTGAACCGGCTGCTATTGTCTGAGCTCGCCAGTTTGGGGATCCATTGACCAACCAGAAGACCATCGCTCCCGGGCTGTCGCTCAAGGCCTATCGGGCGCTAACCAATATGGCGGCGCCGTTCGCGCCGCTAATCCTCGCCTGGCGGATGCGCCGGGGCAAAGAGGAGCCCGGCCGGCGCCCCGAGCGCTACGGGCTGTCAAGCGCGCCGCGGCCTGCCGGCTTCCTCGCTTGGTTTCATGCCGCAAGCGTGGGCGAGGCCAATGCCGCGTTGCCGGTGATCGACACCATCGCCGCCCAGCGACCCGACGTGCGCATGCTGCTGACCACCGCTACCGTCACCTCAGCGCGGCTGGCGCGCACGCGTCTGCCGCGGGGCGTGCCGCATCAATATGTGCCGCTCGACAACCACATCTTCGTGCAGCGCTTCTTGAACCATTGGCGCCCCGACCTGGCGGTGCTGGTCGAGTCGGAGATTTGGCCCAACCTGGTGCTCGAGACCAAGGCAAGGGACATTCCCCTCGTCCTCATCAATGGCCGCATGTCTTCGTCCTCCTATCAGCGCTGGCAAAGCCGGCCGGGCCTGAGCCGGCCGCTGTTTTCCGCCTTCGATTTGGTGCTGGCGCAGAACGGCAGCCTGGCCGAGCGCTTCGCTCAGCTCGGCGTTCCCCGCAGCCTCGACGTGGGCAACCTCAAGGCCGACGCGCCGCCGCCGCCGGCCGATGTGCCGGGACGGCGCAAGCTCGACGCCGCGCTCGCCGGGCGCACGGTATGGCTCGCGGCCAGCACCCATCCCGGCGAGGACGAGACGGTGATGGCGGCGCATATCCAAATGAAGGCCGCCCGTCCCGATCTGCTGACGATCATCGTGCCGCGCCACCCCGAGCGCGGGCCGGTGATCTTCGAGCAGTTGCGCGCCGCCAATTTGACCGGCGCGCTGCGCTCGGAGGGCCAGCTGCCGGACGCTTCGACCGAAATCTATGTGGCCGACACGATCGGCGAACTCGGCCTGTTCTACGCCGTCGCGCCGGTCGCCTTTGTCGGCGGCTCGCTGGCCGACCGCGGCGGGCAGAACCCGGTCGAGCCGATCAAGCTTGGCGGCGCCGTGCTGACCGGACCCCATTGGCAGAATTTTCCCGACTCTTATAGCGAGCTGTTGAAGGTCGGCGGCTGCCAGGAGATCACCGATGCGGCCAGCCTCGCCACGGCCGCTCTTGCTCTGCTCGAAGATGGCGGCGCCAGGCAGGCGATGACCGAGCGCGCGAGCCGCGCCATCGCCGCCATGGGCGGCGCGCTGCCGCGCACGCTCGCCGAGCTCGAGCGCTACCTGCCGCCAAAGACGACCCTGAAACATGCGTCTTGAGGCGCCGGTCTGGTGGTATCGCAAGCGTGGCGCGCTGGCGTCGGCGCTGGCGCCGCTAGGCCGCCTCTACGGCCGACTGGCCGAAGCCCGCTTCGCGCGGGCCGCGCCCTACTGCTCGCGCATCCCGGTAATCTGCATCGGCAATTTCACGGTAGGCGGCGGCGGCAAGACGCCGACCGCGATCGCCATCGCCGCGCTGCTCAAAGAGCTCGGCGCCAGTCCCGCGTTTCTCACCCGCGGCTATGGCGGAACCAGCAAGGGACCGGTCCTGGTCGGCTCGGGTCAGAGCGCGGCGGAGGTGGGCGACGAGCCGCTGCTACTGGCCGAAGCCGCACCGACTTTTGTATCGGCCGACCGCCCTGCCGGCGCCAAGGCCATCGAGGCGAGTGAGGCGAGCGTCATCGTGATGGATGATGGGCTGCAAAACCCTAGTCTGGCCAAAGATTTATCATTGGTCGTGGTGGATGCCGCCGCCGGTCTCGGCAATGGTCTGGTCATGCCGGCGGGGCCGTTGCGGGCGCCGTTGGAGGCGCAATTGGTCCGGGCCGATGCGCTGATGGTGATCGGCGACGGCGGCAGGGCCGCGGCCCTGATCGCGGCGTTCGCAAGCGAAGGCAAGCCCGTGTTCAAGGCGCGGATGGTGCCGCGCCAGGACAAACGCTGGCTCGGCGTGCTGCCGGTGATCGGCTTCGCCGGGATCGCGCGGCCGGAGAAATTTTTCGCCACGCTGCGCAATAACGGCGCGCGGCTGATCGCAACGCGCTCCTTCCCCGACCATCACCGCTATCGGATGCGCGACGCGCGGCGGCTGCTCGACGCGGCCAAGACGCAGAACGCCATGCTGGTCACCACCGAGAAGGATTTCGTGCGGCTGGCCGAGGACGCGGACGAAGACAGCGCGCTCGGCGAGCTCAGGCATCGCTGCCGCCCCTTCCCGATCGCCATTGAGTTCGAGGATGAAGCCGCGGTGAAGGCGCTGCTCGCCGCGCGCCTTACTCAGCCGGGGTCGGATGGATCTCGCGGAAGCGTTTGAGCGAGGCGGCCGCGTCGGCATAGGCCTCTTGCCGCTCCACGCTCCAATAGCGCAGCTCGTCGAGCGGGATGGTGCGTCCGGTGACGGCGCAGCGCACGAAGTCGCCGGGCGTCAACACTTGCACCTCGCCGTCGAGATATCTGAGCTTGGCCTCGCCCTTGAAGCCGAGATTGCGTTCGAACCGATTCATCAAGGCTGAATGGCCCCTCTGGTCTTGTCGTGCATCAGCATAGCCTCAAGCAATCGGCGAAGGCCAGCGCGGTGTAGGGTTTTGCGCATGATCTTGGCGAAAGCGCGTCCGGATC
>JBBQXL010000046.1:0-18030 GCA_038209695.1 Hyphomicrobiales bacterium | reverse complement strand
CCATGCTCGTCCCCCCTTGGCCAACCCCTCGGCAGAAGCGCGAGTCTAGAAGGCCGCTGTGCCCGAAGCAAGCCTCCGCAACTTTTGTCGTGTAAAGGAACCCGCCCGCAACATCTCTTGACTGTGACAGTGCCGCACCGGTCAAGTTTAAGTGCATGGAGCCGTACTCGCGCATAACTACAGGGAACGAAGCACGCCCGAACAGAGTTCCCCACGTAATCGCCGCCCCCAACGATCTTCTCCAGGAAGGAACGTGTCCATGTCATCAACCGATAGCGATATCCGCTCGGGCGCCAAGCGCGCCGGCGCCAGCCCCCGTGACGCCGATGAACTTGCCAATCAGATCGACGCGATTCGCGCCGATCTGCAAAACCTGTCCGGCACCGTGACCCGCATCGCCAAGGGAGGCGTCAACCGCGCCCAAGACAAGGCCATGGAGACCGCCTATGAGGCCGAAGAGGCCATCAGGCGCAATCCCCTCCAGGCCATCGCCATCGCAGCGGGCCTTGGGTTCCTGTTTGGTGTCTTCACGCGTCGCTAGGCGAAGCTCATGCTCCGCTCGGCGCTCGCGCTGCTCTCATCGCTGCAGATCGGCCTGCGCATCAAGGAAACGGTCGAGCGCTCGCTCAGGCAGGCGGTCGTGATCGCGGTGGCGGTGGTCATTCTGATTGCCGCCGCCGTGTTCGGCCTGGTCGCGGCCTATCAGGCGCTGATCCTGTCCTACGGCTTCACCCCGCCCGAGGCGGCCGGCATCGTCGCGGCCGCGCTCGCGCTGCTTGGCGTTCTGATCCTCGCCACGCTTCCCCTGTTCGGGCGCAAGCGCAAACCGCAAACGGCGGTGAGTCCGATGGCAGCTGCGAGCGAAGGCGTGGGCATGCTCGATCAAGGCGTCAGCAAGGCCATGCAGCAAGTTGGCCCGGTGACGCTGCTCGCCATTGCTTTCGTCGCCGGCATATTGGCCAGCCGCCGCAAATAGGCCCGCTCGTCCTAATGCGGGACATCTCTTAATCCTGCCTTAACTACCCGCTGGCAGTGTTGCCATGAGCGAAAGCTCATTCCACCGGGGCGCGAGGCGGGGGCATTCCATGCGCAAAGGCTTGGTTCTCGTGGCGTGCGCGGCCGCCTTTGTCGGCAGCACTACCGCCGCGCACGCGGAAATCTACCAAGTGCCGAGTGCTTACGCCATTCCGCTGCCGCCCGAACTGGAGCCCCGGTTCGAAATCGGCATGCGCTACTGGCAAAGCGTCGGGAGCACGCATTTCAGCTTCAACTCAAGCAACGTCGACCCGACGCTCGGCAACCCCACCTCGGTGCTGAAATACGACAACATGGACGGCTATTCCGGCGAGTTCTTCTGGTACGCGCGGAACGAGACCGACACGTTTGCCAAAGGCTTCATCGGCGGCGGCGGGTTGAGCGGCGGTAGTCTTGACGACGAGGATTACTACGCCGGCCAGGTCAAGTTTTCCGACACGTTCAGCACGGTCAAGGGCGAGAGTCTCATCTACGGCACGATCGATGTCGGCCAGCATTTCACGGTGATCGACGGCCCCAGCAAGCTCTCGCTCAGTCCCTTCATCGGTTACAATTACTGGCAGGAGACGGCGACCGCCTATGGCGCCCGCTGCAATGCGGACGATGTCGGTGGCGCGGTCTGCGGCGCGCCGGGCACGGTCGTCGTGCCGTTCTCCACCGAGGTCATCAACAACAAGGCGATGTGGTCGGCGCTCAGGCTCGGCGGCGAGGTCAAGGCCAAGCTCTGGGATCGATTCACGGTGATGGGCGAGGCCGCCATCCTGCCGGTCACCTATGTCATGAACGATGACAGCCATTTGTTGCGCGCGGATCTCGGCCATCCGCCCAATATCGAGGATCACGGCTTCGGCTGGGGCTATCAGCTCGAGGCGGCGCTGCGTTACGACATCACTCCGGGCTGGTCGGCCGGCGCCGGCGTTCGCTATTGGTACGCCGCGGTCGGCGGCAGCACCGAGTTCATCCATTTCGACACCAAGGTGCCCCTGAAGGACTTCACCAGCGAACGCTTCGGCGTTTATGGCGACCTAAGCTACCGGTTCTGACGCCCGCTTGCCTTCCGCGCGCTGGGCGCTTAACTCGTTGAGCTTCAGGGATGCCGGGTTAGCTCAGGTGGTAGAGCGGCTGATTTGTAATCAGTAGGTCAGGGGTTCGAATCCTCTACCCGGCACCAGCAAACCCAAGCACTTGAAGCCTTAGACGCGCAGCCTCTCCCATCCAAAGGTAACCCTAAAGGTAACAACAGACAGGGCTTTAATGCGCATCGGCCCGCAGGCGCGAACCTCCGGGCCGACACTTGGCAGCAAACCCATGGAGAGGTTCATGCCCACTATTGCTTTATTTCGAAAACCCGTTGGCGTCGATTTAGCGCTGTGCAAACGTCTTGCGCAGGAGGCTTCTTGCCGTGCATCTGCCGCTGAGTCTTGGGGAACGCTCGTTTGGGCGGCTCAATCGCCCGCACTGCGCTGGATGCGGCGCAGTTGTGTCAGCTTACCGCCGCGCTCGTGTACGAGCTGCAATCGGGTAGAAGTGACGAAGCTGGGAAAGGGAACTCTAAACTGCGAGCAGAGTTGGTCACTGGTCGAGGCCAAAGGAGAAATCCATGGATACGACCACTTTGCTTATCGTGATTGTTGTTCTTGTTTTGCTGTTTGGCGGCGGCTTTTACGGCCGCGGGCGTTGGTTTTAAGTCAATTCCAGGTGGCAATTGCGTAAGGGCGTCGGCTTCGGTCGGTGCCCTTTTTGCCATCCACGTCGGCGAAGCAAGCGGATCCTCATGGATACAGCCGCAAGGTCTTCAACATGCTAATCGGCCCAGGTTGGACATCAGGGCGCAGATTGACCTCGACATATTCGGTCGGGGTTATGCAAGTGGGCTCCTCATGCGGACAACCAGGTGAGGAGAATAGTAATACTGCAGCGAACAAATAGCTCATCGTCACAATTCCCCCGCTTCTGCGACCACGATACTAAAATGAGTCGGTAGGGTGGGGGTGGAATTACTATTCCAAAAAGCGCGGCGGACGGGCAATTAGGTTTGCATGGAACAAGAGGCATTGGAGCGGAGTTCTCCTGGCACCCCCGTACAACCGTAAAGGAGTGACTTCCATGAAACTACTCGTCTCAACGTTCGCGTTGGCTTTGGCACTCGCCTTCACTGGCCCTGCTTTCGCCGGAGATGTGACGACCGCGAAGAACCAAGCCGACTGTGAGAAGGCTCAAGGCTCGTGGGACGCCAGCACCAAGGTGTGCTCCGAGAAAAAGATGTAATCCAGTCTGCTTCTTATGGTGCATGAGGGCGCTCGCTTCGGCGAGCGCCCTTTTTGCTGCTAATGTCAGCCGTGAAATTATGCGGCTTAGAGGACGGCTCCCCATGAGCAAACATCTCGTAGGCTTCGCGGCGATTGTCGCCACTATCCTTGTGACATCTCCCGCTGCGGCCCGGATCGAATGCCGGGGCAATTTCCAGATGAACAAATACGGTCCAATATCCACGCCGTATTGTGAGGAACAGCAGATCGCCCGCGTGGCTAGGTCCTATGGAATGGCAGTGACGGACGCAGAGGTTCACAATAACCCGAATACGAAGGTCTATCTCTGCCAGATCATCGGCGGTGACAACCGGCTGAAGGGTTCCTGCGCTGGTTACGCCAACCCCAGAGGATTTCCTTGGTAGAACGGTGCGCCGCTTCCCGCCGCCTTGGTCCGCCGAACCGATTCCCGGCGGCTATGTCGTGAAGGACGCGACCGGCCAATCGCTCGCTTATGTCTATGCGCGCGACACGCGGGCCGAGGCGGACACCGACAAGGTGCTTACGATGGACGAGGCGCGCCGCGTGGCGAGCAACATTGCCAAATTGCCAGAACTGCTAAAGCCCTAAAAGCGCCTGCCGCTGCGCGGGCCGATTAATAGTTGCGGCTCTTCTTTGGTGGCGACCCGACCGTAGCATCTGCCAAGCAGCCGGTAATCCAGGCCTCCTTTTCGCGCGCCCCAAGAGCGGGCCTTACGTATTGTGCGGCCCGCCAGCAGGCGTCCCTTTGTGCCTGCGTGACGCCACGAGCCAAGACCGGGGTGATCAGCATGGCCAGCGCCAAGGAGGCGACACACACGCCAACTGTCAGGTGTTTCCTGTCCATCTTGAGTTTCCTTTCAGATGCCGCAGGCCTAGCTGGGAGATTTGTCGGAATGAAGCGCGTGGCTGGCGAATCAGATAGGATGGGCCCTCGGTACCCTAGGGTGTCGTTCCCATCTGACAAACTCAGCCTCGCCCCTAGCGGGGCTTTTTGTTCACCCGGCCTTTTGCATCCTGTCAGGCTCAGAGGTGAACACGATCAAGGGTTCGGGCAAATCGGCGAGCACTCTTTCGTAGAGGGTGTCGAAGCCAACAATGGCGGTGCCCGCATTCTCCGTGACTAACTTGCGTAGTGCCTCACCCCGCTCGCCATCCCGCTCTCTATCGCGGAACGGGTCACGGGCTTCAAGCTGCGCCCAAATAGCCGCGTAGACCTGGTCGATGATTTCCAAGTCTAGTGAATCGAATGCGGGGGGATGCTTGAAAGTGCCCATGGCCGGTCTCCCTGGTATTTACAGGCGGGAGCGCAAACACGCAGACTCTCTCAGCCACCGGTGCCTGGTATCAATTTGTGCCGGCGATGCAGAATTGTACGCTTTTGCGCAGTGCGGGGCGAGTCCATATCTAACAGAGTTGTCCTCTGCCCCGGACCAGTGCCGTCCACATGCAGCAATTCAGCCCCGCACTTAGCGGGGCTTTTTGTTCGGGCCGATTTAGGTTTTTGTAAATTTACCGAGAGCACTCTCAATTCAAGCTACGGGGCACCGGGGGTTCTGCGTTTGGTGCTGCGTGCGTTTAGAGGGGCGCCGGCTTCGGCTTGGCGCCCTTTTTATTGGTGGCGAATTCAGAGAGACACGAAGGGCGTCGGCTTCGGTCGGCGCCCTATTTATGTCCGCCGTGTCGCAGTTGGTGGAGGGCGCGCAAATCTTCTTCGGATAGCCTAAACCATCGATCCCCATCGACGGCAGCCCAAAGATTGCACGACAAGCATCCGGTTAGGCGCTCGCCGCTGTTTTCAATCTCGATCAACTCTTGCCCGCAGTTATGGCAGCGCTCCATGTCGCAGGCCTAGCTGGGACATATGCGGAATAAGGGGCTCGTGTCGGCGCTCTTTTCTTGGTGGCGAACCAGCTAGGGTGAACCCTCGACACTCTCGCGAGGGGTGTTGTTCCCATCTGACAAACACAGCCCCGCCCCTAGCGGGGCTTTTTGTTTGGTTGATTGCCCGCAATCGTCCTCCGTCGCGAGAAGCGCCAATCCTCAATTTGGACGGCCAGCATCAGCCACAGCTTGGCGAGGTCAAGGAGCTTCTGGCGCTCGGCCTCGGAACGGCATGTGCGTGCTCCCTCCGTGCATCGAAGCGCCCTGTCCCGGCACTCACTAGGGTTATCAAGTATGGTCATAGCGTCAGCCCGAGCCGCGAGGGAAAGCATGCGCCCGCTTTGTCGGAAGTGCGACGCTAAGTACCTTGATCGTTAACAGGAAACCTTAATGGGGCGCTGGCTTCGGCTAGCGCCCTTATCCGTTGTCTCGTGCCAGGTCGGAACGGCAAAGGTATGAGCGACAAAAATAAGCAGGATAAGGAAGCGCGTCTGGAGAAGGCGCGCAAAGCGTTGTTGGATACGCTGAGTTCGCTACGCCAAAGCGAGCTTTCCGAAAAAGAAGCCGACGCCGTAGAAGCTGCGATTGAGGACCAGCTAATCGCACTCCGAGTCACAACCTACTTATCAAAGTGATCCTGCCACCATTAAACTAGGTGCAGTGTGTGCCAGCGTCGATGCTAAGGACAAGAGCGTCAGCAGCGCTGCGATCACCCACGCAGTCAGAGGTACGCGCGTCCTTACCGGAACGCTGGCTATCGTGATCATGGTATTGCCTCTCAGTCGAGCCCGCTCCGTTCTTTAAAAACGTAGAGACGGTCGCTTTGTTCCAGAACTGAAAGCGCAGTGGCTGCGAAGCCAGCGGAATACGACAAGGTGTCGAAGACGCCGAAAGTCGAATAGAAAAGGTGAGCGGCGGGACTAGAGAACCCCAGCCGTGATCAGGCCAAGCAGCATGAACGAGCCTAGGCAGAGCAATTTTAGCGCGAAGGCCTGATGCTCCGCTGCTGGCTGGAACCTAAAATATCCCGATGTTTGTGGAACGGCCATTGTTTCCTCGTTTAAGCTCCGCAATCTGGTGGTGCGGCTGCTCATACAAACGAGATAATCGGCCAATCGTTCTCTAGCCTCCGCCAAGGTGCTCACGATGGACGAGGCGAGGCGCGTCGCCCGCAACATCGCCAAGCTGCCGAAACTACTTGGAAACTAATGGAGGCACTCTGGTCTCCGGGCGCGTGCCCTTTTGTTGTACGCTGTGTGGGCGTTTCCGATCAGAAGGAGCATGTCCATGGCCAAGAGGATTTTTGCACTGGCGTCGTTAGTCGGGTGTCTGGGCCTTCTTTCCTTCCTAGCGCCCTCGGCGCACGCGACGCCCTTCTACGATTCGTCGAGTTTAGCGCGCCTCTGTAGATCCAATAACGGAACCTTTCTGCCGCCGACCATCGACTCGCCCGCCTATGGCTGCCTAGCATCAGGCGGCGGCGCGGTCATTTGCGGAGGCAAAGGGAAATACGCGAAGACTTGCTCCGTCGGGACCTGGAAAAGGAAAACAATTCGACAGCGCAATAGAGGCAGGTAACTAAGCGCGCCGTCGCCAAGAAGGCAGGCTCACGAAGGCCGCAGGCCGAGCGGTGAAGGGCGTCACAGGTCCATCCCCGCTATTTCCGTCGCGCGGTCAAGCTCACGCTGCAAATCTTGGGCCTCACGCTGGCACTATTCCCAACTATGCCGAAGGTCGCGGCGCCGGGCGCGCACTTTGGCGTCGGCCATATCGCAGCCCGCGGCGAACAAGGCGAACTTCGCTTGAGCTTGGCGCTCCCGGTCGCGGCATCGCGCCAGCGCATCGCGAAACGCGGCGGCGCGGCTCATTGCTTTACCGCCTCCAATGCGCTGAGCGGGTCGGGATGCCAGCGCGAGATACCCGCCTTCTGCATCTTGCGGAACAGAGCAGCCGCCGGGCCTTTGCATGTGCCGTCAGGATGGCATGGCGGCGTTTCCCAGGGTCGACCTCCGCAAAGCGGATTGAAGGGTCGGAGCCGATTGTGCTGGACCACGACGGCATCCAGCGCCTCCGCCACGCGTATCGTGGTCGCCTCGGTGCCGCCCAGACCGCTCTGCCCGAAAGTCGGCGCGGTATAGGGCTCTGGGCACCGGGGATCGAAAAACAGCACGGACATTGGTGCCCTAAGCTCATCAGCAGCCGGACGAGGTGGCCCGCGCGAATGCTCTATGAGATGACCAAATTTGTCGAGCGCTTAGCCGCACGGTGCGGCGGATGAAATGCGGTTTGCTCAATAACCGTTCTGACCGTCGGTGCCGGCGCCGAGCACTCGGTCGAAGTCCCGCGCCTTTTGATACCGGACGGCGTTCTGTTGGGTTCGCGCGTTGGCCAGGTTCTCACGGCACGCCTGGTAGGCCTTACTGTCCGCAGCACCCTTCTCCCGGCACGCAGCATCGTCGTCGCTTTCCGTCTTGGCGTGCTCCTCCGCCAGGGCCGCCGGGTCCTTGGTGGCGCAGCCTTGAGTGGCCGCAAGCGGCAACAATAAGGTCAAAGCGATGAGGTGAACGCGCAAAGCTCGGGGTTCCTTCGCTGACGCCGGCCAACCTGGCGCGCCTTTTTGGCCGTTTGGTGATCGGTGTGCGCCGGCGAGCAAGTTGGGCTTGACGGGCTTAGCCATCTAGAGAGACGCTTTGAGGCCGCGGCGCAAGGGTCGCCTGGGGGGCGGAAACGATATGACGAAATATGTGCTGTGGGCCCTCGTCGCCGTGCTCTTTCTCGCGGCAGGGAGCGCGCAGGCTCAAACGACCAACCCTATTCCTCCCGCCCAGTCGCTCAGGCCCAGCCAATCAGCCTGCGGCGCGGGCAGTCAGAGCGTCCGCGTCTGCAATGACGACTTCCGCTCCTGTAGCAGCGTGTGCACCGCCACGGCGCTCGACCCCTCCGCCGTGACCGCCGGCTGCAGCTTGAGGTGCTGCTCCCAGTTCAAGGCGTGTCTCAGCATCAGGGGCTGCTCATCGCGATCGATCAATTGCTTTTGAGCATCGCTCAGCCTGGTCGCGGAGTGGACTAGGATCCCTTGGCCGCCGCCTGCATCTCGGCCAGCTGCTCCTCCAGCAGTGAGGCCGGCAAATATTTGATCAGAGATCGCTGCTTGCCATCCATCTCGTAATGAACTTTGAGCAAGAGGCCGCCGGACGCCGAAACGACCTCTTGCGGCGCCATCCCGCCATCCGGAAAGAGAAAGACCAGCTTGAACGGCGCCTGCGACGGGATCGCTCCGTCCGGCAGCGCCATAGCGGGCTGGGCCGGCGCCTCCGGAGATTGCGCCGCGTCGGCATCGCGCTCCGGTTGCTCGACGTTGAGCTCGAGCGTGAGATCCTGGTCGTGCCCATCCGGCTTGACCACGCCGCCGAGCGAGCCAAGCATATCCTCCGACATGTTCACCCCGCCGATCGCAAATCCCTTGACGCGTAGCCCGTCGGGCGTTGCGTCGACCAGGAACACCATACGCTCCTCGATCGGCAGGCTCGGATGCTCAAACAGCCACGCGATAGGTTCGGCAGCCGTGGCTGCGGCCAGCGGAGACGACCCCGGCGTTTTGGCGCGCAGCATGAAGCCGCCGCCCAACATCAGGCCGCCACACACCAGCAACAGAGTTCCGGCGATGATGAGCATCTGACTCAGATCAAATCTCCCTGCAAGCCGAGGTGAGGATACCGCGTTTTCGGCGTCAACCCGAGGGGCCTTGGCACGCGCCAATAGCGAATGGGCCCGCGCCGCGCCTCCCCTTGCATAATTCCCGGCCACCACCCCCGCTCGGGCGATCCGCTCCGTCAGCGCGGGCGCCAGCGCATGCGCCCTCGCCCCGATCGATGACAGAGCGGGTCCCAGCGTTTCACCCGCCGAGCGCGCCAGCGTGTGGGCTTTTGCCGAAACTCCGGACAGGCCCGCCCTGGCCCCTCGAGCGATCGTGTGCGACGCATCGTGGGCCCTGGCCGCGAATCCGCCGAAGCACACAGAAAGGAAATTGCCCACCGACGGCGCCAGAGCATGCGTCTTCGCCGTGATCGTCGCCGCGCCCGCCGAAACCAGCGTCCCAAGCGTGAGAGCGAGGGCGCGCGCCTGCCTGCCGGTAAAGTTCAACCCGTGCCGAACGGCCGTCGCCACATAAAACCCGAAGCGTCCGAGCCGAGCGCCCACCCAGTGCAACCCGCGCGCCGCCAGCGCGTCGATATAATTGAGGCCCGCCATCGTCCTGGCGGCCGCCAGCCACAGGGCCGAGCGCACGGCAAAGGACACGGCCGACGCCGTTCCCTTGAGCGACTCCGCCGCCGCTTGGCGCTTGGCCCGGCGCCGCGCCCGCGTGTGTTCCCGCCGCAGCAGCGCCTCCTGGCGCTCGCGTTGACGCAGCAGCCAGCGGTCGTGCCGTTCCCGGTCGGCTTCGACCGCGGCCGATTGCTTTTTGAGCCAGCGCTGATGGTCGCTGAGATCTTCTTTCGCCGAGACCAGGACCTCGCCCGACCTGACCACCGTCTCCTTGACAACGGCGACGGCGGCCTCGAACGCGGCAACGGTCTCCCCGTCAGAATCCTTGTCCTGCGGAGGCCATGTGCGCTTCTCACGCATTGGACTGGCCATGCGTAGCGGCTCCCCTAAAACCCGGGTCCATGGCGAGCCTCATGTGACACAAGACTCATATAACCACACGCCTCCCAGGGGACTTTAAACGTTGCCGGACGAGGCTTCGGCTCCCCCGTAGAGCCTCATAAGGCTGCCGGACGTCCTTGCCGCCATCAAGGGGCGCTGCGCAATGCTGCTCCCGGCGAGGACGCGGAGACGGGGAACGCCGGGGTAATCAGCCAAGATTGCTGGCTGGCTGCTCTGCGCGAGCCTTCACATTAGCGGCTAAACCCCTAACAGCCTACCATTTTGTAGTCTTAACCGCCGAACTGCGAGCGACGTGGCGTCTTTGTCACGCTTGCCGAACCTGTCCTCTAGTTTCCCGCGCGCCTCGCTCCTACCTTTCCCAGACCCGACCTTCGCCACCCCAAACAGGAGCACGACGTGACGGAGCCTTTGACCCTACTCTGCCGCGCCCTCAACATCGGAGCGCTCGTCGTGCTCCTGGTCCTCCCCGTAAGCGCGCTGGCCGAGGATGCGGCTTCGGCGCCGCAGACCGGTACGGCGGCGCCGGCGGCTGCCGCCGAGCAGAGCGACAAGGCGCAGCCTGCCGCTGATCAAACAGCCGCCGAGCCGCTGCCGCCGGTTTCGATCACCCAACACAGCTTGCGGCTGGCCGGGGTCGATGTCCCCTACACCGCCAAGGCCGGCCTGCTTCCGCTCCGCGACGGACAGGGCAAGGCGCCCGCCAGCATCTTCTATGTCGCCTATGCGCGTGAGCCGCACGACGCCAAGCGGCCGATCACCTTCGTCTTCAACGGCGGCCCCGGCGCGGCCTCGGCCTATCTGCATCTCGGCGCGATCGGACCAAAGACGGTCGAAGTGAACGACAAAGGCGAACTGCTTGGCCCGCCGTCCCGCCTCGTCGCCAATGACTCGAGCTGGCTCGACTTCACCGATCTGGTGTTTGTCGATCCGGTCGGCACCGGCTACAGCCGGGTCAGCCCCGGCACGAAGGAAGACGACTTCTTCGGCGTCGAAAAGGACACCGAAGCGCTTGCCGATTTCATCCGGCTCTATCTGACCGATGCCGGACGCATGTCGTCGCCGGTCTTTCTCGCCGGCGAGAGCTATGGCGGCTTTCGTGCCGCGACCATCACCCGGGCGCTGCAGAAGACCGGCGGCATCTCGCCGAACGGCCTGGTGCTGATCTCGCCCGCGCTGGAATTCGCCCTGATCAACGGCGAGGACTACGACCCGCTGCCCTGGGCGCTGGCGCTGCCCTCTTATGCCGCGGTCAATCTCGAGAGCAAGGGCATCACCGGACGCGAGGCGCTGTCCGCGGCCCTGCAAGACGCCGAGCACTATGCGCTGAACGAGTACCTGGTGGCGCTGGCGTCAGGCGCCACGCAAGGCGGCGAGGCCGCGAGCGACCCAATCGCGCGGCTGACCGGGCTCCCGGTCGACATCGTGCAGCGGAATTTCGCGCGCATTCCGCCCAACGTGTTCATCAAGGAATTCGACCGCGCCCACGGCCAAGTGCTGAGCCGCTATGACGGCAGCATCGGCGGCCCCGATCCCAACCCCGCCAGCGCCTGGCCGCACGGCCCCGATCCCGTGCTCGACTCGACCATACCGCTATGGACGAGCGCCTTCGTGCAATACGCCCAGGACGAACTGGGCTTCAAGACCGATGCCAGCTACCGGCTGCTCAATCGCGAGGTGCGCGGCAAATGGGATTTCGGCACCAGCCCAACCCGGCAAGGCTATGCCGGCGTGCTCGACGATCTTCAGAACGCCCGCGCCGCTAACCGCGCGCTCGAAGTGCTCATCGCCACCGGCTATACCGATCTGATCACCCCCTATCTGGGGCCGGTCTATCTGGTGAACCAGCTTACGCCGCTCGAAGGCGCAAGCCCGATCACCATCGAGGAATATGCCGGCGGCCACATGCTCTATCTCCGGCCCGACACGCGCCACGCGCTCAAGAAGGATGTCGAGGCCATGTATGAAAAGGCCTTGAAGTCCGCTCCGCAGGGCTGAGACGACGCGGGTCACCTCTGTGGTGAACCCCCGCTCCGGATCGGTTAAGATGCCGATTCGAGCGAAACGCGACGAGGGAAGTCGGCGATGTCGATCCGCAAAGCAACCTTGGGCGTGGTGTTCCTTGCCGCGCTGATGCCGGCTGCGTTGGCCGAAGAGCCCAAGGAGCAAGCGGCCCCGGACGAGCCGCAATGGACGGAGTTCCAGTCGGCCGACCGGGGCTTCGCCGTTTCCTTCCCCGGCAAGCCCAGCACGACGAGCACGCCGGTCGAGGGGCAGAACCCGCTGCTCCAATACGATTTCCAGGTGAGCATCGGCGAGGACACCGTCTATAGCGTGGTGGTGTTTGAATATCCGGAAGGCAAGGGGCCGCGCCCCGATGCCGATTCTTACGTCAAGCTGGTGAACGCCTACGCCAAGGGCAGCGAATCCCGCTTGCGCAAAAGGGGACCGGCGACCATCGCCGGGCACCAAGGTTTTGAGGCGATCGCCGACGACAGCAAGGGCAAGCTCAGTCACCTGATCGATGTCGTCCCGGACGGCGACCGCATCTACATGCTGGTAACGGCCGGCGGCCGAGGCCACGCCACTGGCGACGACGCCGAGCGCTTCCGCGATTCCTTCCGCGTGCTTGGCGACGACCAGCCCTCGTCACAATCCGCCGCCAATCCAGACGAGCAGTAAGCTCAGGCTCGGTCAGGCGGCCGACGGCTTGCGCAGATCCTCGACGAAGCTTTGCACGTCTCGCGACGGCGCCGGCGTGAACAGGCTGACGCCGATCATTGCCACGAGACCGACCGGCACGGCGAACAGAGCGGCAAAATCCCGTTTGACCCCTGCCCAATTGGCGACCGCCCGCGCGCTCTCTTCCCAGGCGGCCAGCGCCGCCGCCCGCGCGCCCTCATCGACCAGATAGTAGCTCTGCCTCAGTGCCGCATAGCGCGCGCCTTCGTCTGCCGTGGCGTTGGAGAGGAAGCTCGACGACTCGTAGAAGGCGAACGGGATGTAGCGCGGCGCCAGCATGTAATAGAGGCACACCGCCAGTCCGGTCAGCATGCCCGCGAGTGCGCCCTCGCCGGTGGCGCGCTTCCACCAGATGCCAAGCAACAGGGCGGGCAGCAGCGCGCTGGCCGCCAGCGAGAACGACGCCCCGGTCATGGCCAGTATGGTCTCCGGCGTAGCCAGCGCCGCCCAGGCGGCTAGTCCGGCAACCACGACGATCGCCGCCTGTGCCGCTCGGATGCGCTGCTCGGTCGAGGCGCCGCGATGCACGCTCTGATAATAGACGTCGTAGGACAGCGTATTGGCGATCGCGAGGGTGAGCCCACTGCCGATGCCGAGCAAGGCCGCGATTGCGCCGATGGCAGTGAGGCCGAAGGTGATGATCGCCGTCGTTTCGGCTGACTCGGCAGGCGCCGTGCCGAACTGCATGACGCAAGGCGCCGCCACCAGGCAGAGCGCCGCGCTGAAAGGCAGCGCCCAGACAAACGAGCTCCGCGCCTCCTCGATCGACGGCGTGACTAAGCTTCGCATCAGCAGCGGCGGCAGCGACGCGATCCCGGCGACCAGACAAAACAGCAAGGCGAAGCGGTTGGTGCTGTCCGGAGTGGCGAAGGTCTCCAGCTTAAGCGCCGCCAAGGCCCGGTCGAGCAGAGCGTTATCGAGCGCCGGCAGCAAAGCGCCTTGCTCCCCGGCCAGTATCGCCAGAGTGACCAAGGCGGCGGCAAGAAACACGGCGTATTGGAGGATCTGCGTCAGGCTGGCCGAGCGCATGCCGGCGGCAAAGCTGCACAGGAACAGCATGACGACGGCAATCGCCATGCCCAGAAGAGGGTCAACCCCGAACAGGCGCGCAACGATGGCGCTCAACCCGGCCAGCGCCAACGCCAGCGCCGGAAACGAGCACGCCACGACCGCGAGCACGGCCAGCGACCTGACCCCACTGCCGCCGAACCGCTCGCCGAGAAAATCCGCCACGGTGTAACCGCCGAACTTGCGGAGATAAGGCGCCAGCAAGAAGGCGATGACCAGCAGCCCCCCTGCCCCGCCGAGCACCAGCAGTGTGGCACCGTCCCATCCCTGGCTCAGCGCCCCGGCCAAGCCGGCAAAGGCGAGCACGGGGATAAGACAGATGGCGATGGCACAGCCGTTGAACGGCGCCGGCACCAGCCGGCCGGCCACATAAAAGTCGGAGATCGGCCGCCTGAGCGCGACGGCGCCGGCCTTGGCATAGAGCGCCAACACCGCGACCACGAGAATTTGGATGGTGAGCGTCGCCAGCCTCCCTCGTTACACTACGCTACCGCGCTCTGCTATTTGAGCGCGTGTTTTCCCGGCCGGGGTGCGACCTCGCGCAACAGCTCCCCAAACTGGACAAAGTCCCGCTTGCGCGGCGAGGTCTTGCGCCAGGCCAGCCCGATCTCGCGCTTCGGCTCGGGCGCGCGGAACCGCAACAGCCGAATGTCGCCGCCCGCATGAACCTCGCTGGCGACCGCCATCTCCGGCAACAGCGTGACGCCATAGCCGTTGGCGACCATCTGCACGATAGTAGCGAGGCTCGACGCGCCGAAGCTGTCGCGCGCCTCCGGCGTCAGCATGTGGCAGTAAGACAGCGCCTGGTCGCGCAAGCAATGGCCCTCCTCGAGCAATAGCAGGCGATCATGGGCCAGCATCTCGGCGCTCGCGTGGCGAAGACGCTGATTTCGCTTGGTCGCCTTGGCGGCGAGAATGAACCGGTCGTCGAACAGATGGAAGGTCTCGACCTCGGGGTCGTCAACCGGCAGCGCCACCAGGATGAGATCGAGGGTCCCGGCGAGCAGCTCGTGGACCAGGGTCGAGGTCATCGTCTCGCGCAATTGAAGGCTGAGTGCGGGAAAGCGCCGCTGCAGCTCCGGCAGTGCCGACGGCAGGAGATAGGGCGCGATCGAGGGGATAGCGCCGAGCTTCAGCACGCCCGACAGCACTCCCTCCTGATGTTTGGCGTAGTCCAGCAGATCGCGTACCGCGGCGAGAATGGTGCGGGCGCGTCGGGCGATCTCCTCGCCTTGCGCGGTCAGCTCGATGCCCGACTTACGCCGCTCGATCAGGCTCACGCTGAGCTCGTCCTCGAGCTCCTTGATCTGCATGGAGAGGGCCGGCTGGCTGACGGCGCAGGCTTGCGCGGCATGGCCGAAATGGCGGGTCTCCGCCAGGGATTCGAGATAGCGCAGTTGCCGGAGGGACACCATTACCGATAAGGCCCGCTTATGCTTCCTATAAGGAAATACGATTGGAAATTATCATGGCCGGCAACCATATTCAAACGGCAGAGCCGGGGCGGCCTTATCCGGGTTCGCAAACCATTGGCTGCACCGGCCGACGCTAGGCTTAACTCGCGGAAGGAGAGCTAGCATGCGTGAGTGGCAAAAGCCGACGATTGACGAGACGGAGTCCGGCATGGAGGTAACGAGTTACCTGCTGGCAGAGCTGGATCGCGCTTAATCCGGTCTCTCATCTCGGAAACACGCGAACGGCGATCCGGCGGAAGCCTGGTCGCCGTTTCGCTTTTGCGAGCCACTCGCCCCCCGACGCGGCCTTGCCAAAATATCCGTTCAGATTTTCTTAATCTGGTATCCAGCTAGCGTTCATGTGCGGATCATGTGATTTTGCTTCATGCTTCCTATATCTAGTGCGTGGCAATACGTCTCGAGGCTGGCTGGTTGCAGGGCCGTTGACGCGCATCAAGGCCGCGAATTCTAGGGAGGACTATCCGGGTTTCGCATCGGCCGGGTAGCAAGAGGAAATAAGCCATGACCAAGATCATGAGCCCCGAGGAACTGGAGCAGGAGCTTCGCGCCATCGGCGCGGCGCAATATCACGACAAGCATCCATTTCATCACCTGCTGCATGGCGGCAAGCTCAACAAGGGCCAAGTGCAGGCCTGGGCGCTCAATCGCTACTGCTACCAGGCGGCGGTGCCGCGCAAGGACGCAGCCCTGATGAGCCGCTGCCACGACCGCCAGCTCCGGCGCGACTGGATTCATCGCATCATGGATCACGACGGTTTTGGCGAGGAGGAAGGCGGCATCGAGCGCTGGCTGGTATTGACCAGCGGACTCGGGCTCGACCGCGACTACGTCATCTCCACCAAGGGCGCCCTGCCCGAGACGCGGTTTGCCGTCGAGGCTTATGTCAATTTCGTGCGGGAGAAGACCCTGGTCGAGGCGGTCGCATCCTCGCTCACCGAATTGTTCGCGCCGAAGATCCACCGGGAGCGCATCTCCGGCATGCTCGAAAACTACGACTTCATCAGCGACGAGGTGATGCAGTATTTCAAGCGCCGCCTGACCCAGGCGCCGGACGACGCCGCATTCGCGCTCGACTATGTGAAGCGCAACGCGCGCACGCCGGAAGCGCAGGCCGCCGTTCTCGATGCGCTGCGATTCAAGACTAACGTCCTTTGGGCGCAGCTCGATGCGCTGCACTACGCCTATGTCGAGCCCGGGCTGATCCCGCCCGGCGCCTTCGTGCCGGAGAAAGCATGACCGAAGCCACGTCCCCTACACGCCTGATCGTCGGAAGGGAGACGCGGCCTTTTCTGCCGGCCTATCTGAAGCTCCGCCACGACGCTGGGCGAGGCCGTTGGCTTTTGTTGGCGCCCGAGCGAGTGCTGACGCCCGATCAAACCGCCGTCTCGGTGCTCCAGCTCTGTGACGGCAAACGGACCGTGGAGGATATCGTCAAGGCGTTGGCCCAGGAATATTCGGCACCGGCGGACGTGATCCGCGCCGACGTGCTCGATCTGCTCCAGGGCTTGGCCGACAAGGGATATGTAAAAGGATGACCGAGGAACTCAAAGGCAACGGACATTGCGAAACGCTTGTCGTCGACGACGAGCCGACCGAAGGCGTGAGCGGCGACGCGCAAGCGCTGCTGTGCGCGCGAGCGCCGGTTGGGCTGCTCGCCGAGCTGACCCATCGCTGTCCCTTGCAGTGCAGCTATTGCTCCAACCCCATCGAGCTTGAGCGCGTCAACAAGGAGCTCTCCACCGAGATGTGGTGCTCGGTGATGAAGCAGGCCGGCGAGATGGGCATCCTCCAGGTGCATCTCTCGGGCGGCGAGCCCACCGCGCGCAAGGATCTCGAGGACATCATCTCGGCGGCCTCCGAAGCCGGCCTCTACTCGAACCTGATCACCGCCGCCGTCACCCTCAACCGCCCCCGCCTGGAAGACCTCGCCAAGCGCGGGCTCGATCACGTCCAGATCTCGTTCCAGGACGTGGATGCCGACAACGCCGAGCGCATCGGCGCCTATCCCGGCGCCACCGCCAAGAAGCTCGAAGTCGCCCGCTGGGTGACCGAACTCGGCCTGCCGCTGACCGTCAACGCTCCGATCCATCGCCAGAACATTCATAATGTCGGCCGCTATATCGAGCTGGCCATCAAGCTTGGCGCCCAGCGGCTCGAGATCGCCCATGTGCAATATTACGGCTGGGCCTATCTCAACCGGGCGGCGCTGATCCCGACCTATGAGCAGACCATCGAGTCGATCGAACTGGTCGAACGCGAGCGCGAGCGCCTCAAGGGCGTGCTCACCATCGACATGGTCGTGCCGGACTATTACGCCAAGCGCCCGAAGCCGTGCATGGGCGGCTGGGCCAAAGGCTTCATGAACATCACCCCCGCCGGCAAGGTGCTCCCCTGCCACGCCGCCGAGACAATCAAGACGCTCACCTTCGACAATGTGCAGGAGCGTCCGCTGCTCGACATCTGGCTCAACTCCGACGCGTTCAACGCCTTCCGCGGCACCGACTGGATGAAGGAGCCGTGCCGCTCCTGCGCCTTCAAAGACATCGACTTCGGCGGCTGCCGCTGCCAGGCCATGGCCATCACCGGCGACGCGGCCAACACCGACCCCGCTTGCGCGCTGTCGCCCTATCACGGCGAGATGGTGGCGCTGGCCCGCGCCGAAGCGGCCAAGCCGCCGACGCCGTTCGTTTATCGCAATCCGCGCAACGCCGCCGAAGCCGTGAAAGCCACGCGCCCGCTGGTGCCCGCCGAATAGTTTCTAAGGTGGATTAGCCGCTGCCCTCGTCCTACGCAGCGCGCGCCATCATGGTCGCGTCTTGGGGCGGCATGCGGCCGCCTAGTAGGCGATAGGCGCAAACCAGCGCCAGCGAAGA
>JBBQXL010000045.1:0-18772 GCA_038209695.1 Hyphomicrobiales bacterium | reverse complement strand
TTCTCGGCGGCTGGGCGCCGCTCGCCTTCATGGTGGCCTTTACGGGACTCGAAATTCTGGTGGCGTTCCTGCAAGCCTATGTGTTCGCCATTCTGACCTGCATCTATTTGAACGACGCCATCCATATGCATCACTAGCCATCGCACCAACCGCCACTATCGCTCAAAGGGAGATAAGTCATGGATCCATCAGCAGCAAAATTGATCGGCGCGGGCCTCGCCTCGATCGCGCTTGTCGGAGCCGGCGTCGGCATCGGCACCATCTTCGGCAATTATCTGCAAGGCGCTCTGCGCAACCCGTCGGCGGCGCCGTCGCAATTCGCCAATCTTCTGCTCGGCTTTGCCCTGGCCGAGGCCACCGGCCTGTTCGGCCTGGTGGTGGCGCTGATCATCCTGTTCGTGTTCTAGGTCCGGCCAAGGCCGACACGGCAAGCGAGAGGCGACCATGCCGCAACTCAACCCGCTCGACTGGGCGCCGCAGCTCATCTGGCTGCTCATCACCTTCGGCATCCTCTATCTGCTCATGGTGTATGTGGCGCTGCCGCGCATCGGCGCGGTGATCGAGGCCCGCGCCGACCATATCGCCAAGGATCTCGCTACCGCCGACAAGCTGCGGCGCGAGACCGAGGAGGCGATCGCGGCCTATGAGCAGGCGCTGGCCGAGGCCAAGCAAAAGGCCCATGCCATCATCGAGGCGGGCCGCACCAAGCTCAAAGAGGAGACCGCCGCCGAGCGCGGCAAGCTCGACAGCCAGCTTGGCAAGAAAAGCGCGGAAGCGGAGGCCCGCATCAACGAGGCTAAGGCCTCGGCCATGCGCGAGGTGAACGCCGTCGCCGCCGATGTGGCGTCCGACATCGTGCGCCGGCTGATCGGGGTCGCCCCCGCTAAGGCCGAGATCGACCAGGCCGTCGCCGTCGCGCGGAAAGATTGACCATGGAATTCATCTTCGAGCCGGAATTCTGGGTCGCAATATCGTTTTTCCTGTTTGTCGGCGGGCTGCTCTATCTTGGCGTGCACAAGAAGATCGCCTCGGCGCTCGACGCCAGGGCCGCGACCATCGCCAAGGAGCTCGAACAGGCCAAGCGCTTGCGCGAAGAGGCGGAGAAGGTGCTGGCCGATTATCGGCGCAAGCAGGGCGAAGCGGTCAAGGAGACCGAAGCCATCATCAACCTCGCCTCGAAAGAGGCCGAGATCCTTGCCGCCGAGACCCGCCGCGCGATGAAGGAGCATTTCGACCGGCGCATCAAGCTGGCCGAGGACAAGATCGGCCGCGCCGAAGCCGAAGCCTTGCGCGAGGTGCGCGAGGCTGCCGCCGATGCGGCGGTCATCGCGGCCCAGACCGTGATCGCAGCCAAGCTCACGCCCGATGCCGCCGACCAGCTGGTCAAGCAGGGCATCGACGCGCTCAAGGGCAAACTGAACTGACCCTGTCCGCGTTAGCCGCTAGCCGATGGTCGCGCGACATCGACATCGCACCAATTGGGGCCGGTCTTGAGCACCGCGGCCAGCTGGTCCAGCGCCTCGAGCGCGTCGAGCAAGGCGCCCGACACTTCATGGCCAGCGGCCGGCACCAAATCGTCGGCGAACGAGTAGTCCTTCAGAATCTCAAGCGCCCGCTCCAGGGACGAGACCGCCGCTTCGTTCTTCTTGATCTGGTCCCCGGCCGAAACCTCGTGCCAATCGAGCACTTTGGCCAGCATGTTGTCCTGGCCGTTGGCCTTGCGCTTGACCCGGGCGCGCAGCTTCGTGGTCCGCTCGATGGCGCGGCTTTGGCTCGATATGTTCGACCGGCGCTGGGCGATATCCTCGCGAATCGCCCCCTCGATCAGCGCCCCGATATCCAGCGCCGTCACGTCCTGCTCGGCATGAATGACCAGTCCAAGCTTCTGGGCGATGATCTCGATGGCACTGGCATCGAGGATATCGGCGCGCGGAAGCTCGATCTCCCCGGTGGTGTCGTAGCGCTCCCGGCGCTTGGTGTCGGACAGCACGGTATAGGCGGTGGCGACCTCGCCGAAGGCCTCGACCGAGCCGCCGCTATCGGGATGGGAGGTTTTGGCCTTGCGCCGATAGGCGCGATGAATCTCGTCCCGCGGCGCACGTCGCTCGACCCCCAGCACGCGATAAAGGTCAATCACTGACTTGTCCCCCGTCCCTCACGAGCCCGGCCTCGGAGAAGACCTGCCTTGGCGTTAGCATGACGCTGGTTCAATATTGCGGCATCAACATGAAAACAGCGGGGCATCTGCCCGGATTTTTCGCCTAGCCCGCGCCGGCGACGTTGCGTTCGAAGGCGACGAATACTTTGTAGTCCTCGGGCCTGGTGCCAATGGTGATGGGGAAGGCGATCTCGCGCACCATGGAGAAATAGCCGGCCGGGTCGGCCGGCGGGATGGTCGCGGTGATGCTCATCTTGTCGGTGGCGAGCGTGTTCTGCTGGGTGCCGGCGACGCGGACATTTACGCCCAGGGTCACAGTCCCCGGCGCCCCCTTGGGCCCAAGCAGCACCCGCCCGGCAAAGCCGTATTTAACCACCACGCGATCGGAATAAAGCTGGCACTCGCGCGCCATCTTGGTGATCTCGCCGCGATGGACGACGGCGGTCGCCTCGCCCACATGCCCGGGCTGGTAGATGGTGAGCAGCCGGTCGCGCGGCCAAGCCACCACTTGCGGGCAATGGGTGCTGAGGCCACCCGGCAGATCGGTGCCGGTATCGGCCTTAGCGGTCTGGAGCAGCCGGTCCTCGGTCACGGCCGAGGCAGAGGTATCCTCGCTGCCCGAGCTGAACGGGCTGGCAAGCCGGGAGACGGCGCAGCCCGAGATCAACATGGCGGCGGCGGAGAGCCCGACCAGGACGCATGGGCACAACCACCAAAGAGCGTCGGTACGCCTCACCTGACCCCGTCCTCGGCTTGACATGCCAGGCATCCCCGCCTGATATGCCGATTCTAAGATAAGCTTTGTAATATCGCGAGTTGCCAGCTTTTGTATGCCTGGCGCGCCACGCTATCCGTAGTCAGCAAGCGCGACAAGGCCGGACTCGACCCCCCTCGCGGGCAGATTAACGCACTCTCCGGGACACCAATGACCGGCACGATCAAGGCCAATGGGCGGCATTCCGACCGCCCTCCCCTCACCATCTTCCTGGCCGCGCCGCGGGGCTTCTGCGCCGGCGTCGACCGCGCCATCCAGATCGTGGAGCTGGCGCTCGCCAAATACGGCGCGCCGGTCTATGTGCGCCATGCCATCGTCCATAACCGCTACGTGGTGGAGAGCCTCAAGGCCAAGGGCGCCATCTTCGTCGAGGAATTGGACGAAATCCCGAATACCGGGGCGCCGATCGTATTCTCGGCTCATGGCGTGCCCAAGGCGGTGCCCGCGGCCGCCAGCGCCCGCAATTTGTTCTATCTCGACGCCACCTGCCCGCTCGTGTCCAAGGTGCATATCGAGGCCGAACGCCTGTTCGAGGAGGGCCGCGAGATCCTGCTGATCGGCCATGCCGGACACCCCGAGGTGGTCGGCACCACCGGGCAATTGCCGGACGGCGCCGTGCATTTGATCGAGACCGTGAGCGACGCGCGCGCCTTCAATCCGCGCGACCCCGATCGGCTCGCAGTGATCACTCAGACCACGCTGTCGGTTGACGACACCAAGGAGATCGTCGGCGTGCTCAGGGACCTTTTCCCCAGCATGATCACCCCGCGCAAGGACGACATCTGCTACGCCACCACCAACCGCCAGGAGGCGGTCAAGCGGATGGCGCCGGCCTGCGACCGCATGATCGTGGTCGGCTCGCCCAATAGCTCGAACTCGCTGCGCCTGGTCGAGGTCGCCGAGCGAGCCGGCTGTCCCTATGCGGTGTTGATCCAGCGCGCGGCCGAGATCGACTGGGACATGTTCGCCGGCATCACCCGGCTCGGCGTCACGGCAGGAGCCTCGGCACCTGAGGTGCTGGTGGACGAGATCATCGACGCCTTCAAGGCGCGGTTCGCGGCCAAGGTCGAGACCGTCACTACGGCGGAAGAAGCCATCTCGTTCAAGCTGCCGCGCGAGCTTCGCGAGATGCCGGCGCTATAAATGGCGGTCTACACCGACGTCTCCGACGAAGAGCTAGAAGCCTTCATCTCAAGCTACGCCATCGGCGCGCTGACCTCGTTCAAGGGCATCGCCGAGGGGGTGGAGAACTCCAACTATCTGGTCCACACCGAAAGCGGGCGCTACATCCTCACGCTATACGAGAAGCGGGTCAGGGCGGAGGATTTACCCTATTTCCTAGCGCTGATGGAGCATTTGGCGGCGCGCGGCATCACCTGCCCGCTGCCCGTGCAGGACCGTGCCGGCCGCACGCTGAAGGAGCTGGCGGGACGGCCGGCGGCGCTGATCACCTTCCTCGAAGGCTTATGGGTGCGCCGCCCGAGCATCGAGCACTGCGCCGGGCTCGGCCAGGCTCTCGGCCGTTTCCATCTCGCCGGCCAGGACTTCCCCATGACACGGGCGAACAGTCTGTCCCTGCCCGGCTGGCGGGCGCTGTTCGGCGAAATCGGCGACGGCGCCGATCAGGTTACGCCCGGGCTTACCCGCGAGATCGAGAAAGAGCTGCGGTACCTGGAAGGGCATTGGCAGGCGGATCTGCCCCAAGGCGTCATCCATGCCGATCTGTTCCCCGACAATGTGTTCTTTCTCGGTGACAAGCTGTCCGGCCTGATCGACTTCTACTTCGCCTGCAACGACATGCTGGCCTATGACGTGGCCGTCTGCCTCAACGCCTGGTGCTTCGAGAGCGACGGCAGCTTCAATGTCACCAAGGCGCGGGCATTGCTCGAAGCCTATGAAGGCGTGCGCCTCCTCACCGCGGCCGAGCTCGACCGGCTGCCGACTTTGGCGCGCGGCGCGGCGCTGCGCTTTCTGCTGACGCGCACTTACGATCTGCTCAACACCGACGCCAACGCGCTGGTGAAGACCAAGGACCCGAACGAATATCTGCGCAAGCTCCGCTTCCATCAGCGGGTGAAGTCGACGCGCGATTACGGACTCAAGGAGCGGCCAGCGCATGGCTGAGCGGCCCAAGGTGGTAATCCATACCGACGGCGCCTGCTCGGGCAATCCGGGGCCCGGCGGCTGGGGCGCGATCCTGGAAGCGGGCGCGCATCGCAAGGAGATCAAGGGCGGCGAGACGCTGACCACCAATAACCGCATGGAGCTGGTCGCGGCGATAGAGGCGCTCGATGCGCTGAAGGCGCCGTCCGACGTCGAGCTCTACACCGACTCCAATTATTTGCGCGGCGGCATTACCAGCTGGATCAAGGGCTGGAAGAGGAACGGTTGGCGCACGGCGGACCGGAAACCGGTCAAGAATGCCGAATTGTGGGAGCGGCTGGAAAAGGCGGCCTCCCGCCATAAGGTCAACTGGCACTGGGTCAAAGGCCATGTCGGCCATGACGCCAACGAGCGCGCCGACGAGCTCGCGCGCGAGGGCATGGAGCCCTTCCTGCCCGCGCATCGCCGAACCAGCAAGAACGACGCCTGACTACGTAAAGCGCTCGAGCAGCTTGGCGGCCGTGCTCTCGACCGCGACTCCGGGCGAGTCCTCGATATTCAGCGCCATCACCACGCCGTCCTCGACCAGCGCCGCGTAGCGCTTGGAGCGGGTGCCGAGGCCGACGCCACTGCCGTCGAAATCCATGCCGATCTTCTTGGTGAACTCGGCGTTGCCGTCCGACAGGAACAGTACCTTGCCCTTGCCGCCGGACTTCTCCTCCCAGGCGCCGAGCACGAACGGATCGTTCACCGCGACGCAAGCCACGGTGTCGACGCCGAGCGCCTTGAACTCGTCGGCAGTCTCGATGAACCCAGGCAAATGCTTGAGATGGCAGGTGGGGGTGAACGCGCCCGGCACGGCGAACAGCACGACCTTCTTGCCGGCGAACACGTCGCCCGTGGTCTTCTCCTTGATGCCGTCAGGGGTCATGACCCTGAACGTAACCTCGGGCAGGCGATCTCCGATCGCAATGGTCATGTGCTGCTCTCCCTGAACTCTGATGCGCGGCAACATACCGGCTTAACCGGTGGCGGCCAAGCGAGCCTACTCCACTTTTCGCGCAGTCTCGGTCGACCCCAGATTCGACACCAGGGTGAGCACCAAGGTCTTGCCCTTGATGGTTGCGGCTTCGGCCGGCGAGACGAAGCTGATGGCGAAGCGCTCCTTGCCGTCGGCCACGGGCCCGAGCGAGGCGGGTACGGGAATGAAGACGTCGCCGCCGTCGATATACAGATCGGTGCTGGTAGTGCCGGGCGGAAACAGCGCCTCCACCACCAGCTCGGGCGCTGCGCCGTCGAGCTTGGCTTCCACAGTGCTGACTTCAGGCAACAGGCCGGCGCGCGCGGGCTTCGGCACCAGCGCGAGCGCGCTTTGCAGCAGCATGGCATCGCCCTTGCCGGCATTGGGGTCAAGCGTCAGGCTAAGGCTCACATCGTTGGGAATGCAGAGGTCCTTGCACAGGCCGTAGGCGAAGGCGAGCTTGAGCTCGATCGGCTCGCCGGGCTGCTCCGGCGTGAGCTTGACCGGGAACACCACCTGGTCGTCATAGCCGATCGCCGTGCCGTTGGCGTCGGCGAAACGGTGGGGCGCGGGGTACAGCACCTCGGCATGTTTCAGGTTCTTCGATCCCGCCCAGTCGAAGCTCGGCGGCACGCCGGAATCGCCGGGGTTCTTCCAATAGGTCTTCCAGCCGGGAGTCATGCGAAGCTGGATGCCGGCCACCAGCGCGGGCGCGCCGTCAATATCAACCGTGCCGGACACGAGGCGCACCTTCGAGTCCACCGAAGCGACCCAAGGCGACGCGCTTGCCGCCGCGGCGAGCGCGCTACTGGTGGCTGCAGCCGCGCCCAATATGGCGCCGGCGGCAAGAGCGAGTAAGACCGGCACGGCATTGCGCCGAAAAAAGGCAAATTTCATCGTCATGATCCACAGGTCTGATGACCGGCGCAACTCTAGCTTCAGGACAGATGCGGCGCGACGTAAAGCAATCAGAAAAGCGTCACTCTTTCGTGAGCGCAATGCGGCGAAAATGCCGCGCCTCGCGTTAATCGGCAACGGCCCCTTTTCTGGCCCTAGAACTGCTGTAGTCTGGAGCAATGTCAGCTCGTAGCTCAAAGACCAAGCCGCAACGCGGCAGCTATCTCGATGGTCAGTTGCTCATCGCCATGCCGGCCATGGGCGACCCGCGCTTCGCCCGCTCCGTCATCTATCTGTGCGCGCACTCCGCCGACGGCGCCATGGGCATCATCATCAATCAACGCGCGCCCAATATCAGCTTCACCGAGCTGTTGGAGCAGCTCAACATCGTGCCGCCGGAAGACCGCATTCATTTGCCGGCCGGCCTGCATGCCATGGCCGTCCATCTCGGTGGCCCGGTCGAGACCGGCCGCGGCTTCGTGCTGCACAGCGCCGACTATTTCAAGGCCGAGAGCACGCTGCCGATCGACGAAAGCGTCTGCCTGACCGCGACCATCGACATTTTGCGCGACATCGCCAAGGGCAGCGGGCCCGACAAGGCACTGCTCGCGCTCGGCTATGCCGGTTGGGCGCCGGGCCAGCTTGAAAGCGAGATTCAAGCCAATGGCTGGCTGAATTGCCCGGCCGACCCGGTGCTGATCTTCGATCCCGAGGTCGACCGGAAATATTCGCAGGCGCTTAACAAGCTCGGGGTCGATCCGGTGCGCTTGGTCAATGATGCGGGCCACGCTTAGCGCGTGCCGCGCGCTAGGACGTTGACGGCACCGTGCCGTTGGGAAGAGCCGGCAGCGGCGACGGGCCGCTCACCTGCACGTCCAAGCCCTTCGGCGTTTGCGGCTCCGCTGGTGCGCGGGCGCGTTCGCG
Organism: Hyphomicrobiales bacterium; assembly: GCA_038209695.1. Classification (GTDB taxonomy): domain Bacteria; phylum Pseudomonadota; class Alphaproteobacteria; order Rhizobiales; family Methyloligellaceae; genus Methyloceanibacter. The sequence goes on along the minus strand of JBBQXL010000045.1, from coordinate 10,894 downwards.
TTCGCGGCGCTTGCGGTGACTGGCAAGGGCGGAGAGCAGGCTCGCCACGTCCTTGGCCGACATCGGCTCGCCGTAATAATAGCCCTGCCCATACTCGCAGCCGATCGAGCGCAAATAGCTGGCGTCGGCCTGGGTCTCGACGCCCTCGGCCACCACTTCCTTGCCGAGCTCGTGCGACAGCGCGATCACCGAGCGGAGGATGAGCGGGGTCGAGCCGTTGAGCCCGCTGTCGCGTACCAGCGAGCGATCCACCTTGATGGTGTCGACCGGGAAGCGGTGCAGATAGCTCAGCGATGAATAGCCCGTGCCGAAATCGTCGAGCGCTAGACTGGCGCCGAAGGTCTTGAGCCAGGTGAGGATCTCGACGGCGCGCTCGGGATTCTCCATGACCAGGGACTCGGTGATCTCGAGCTTGAGCGTGCCCTTGGGCACTGCCTCGCGCGCCAGCATCAGCCTGATCTCCTGCACCATGTCCTGGCGAAACAGCTGGCGGCTCGACACATTGACGCTGACGAAGAGCGGATCGCGATCGCGCGGCAGCAATTTGTGCCAGCGGCCGGCCTCCTCGAGCGCCTGACCCAGCACATAGCTGCCGAGCTCGACGATCAGCCCCGACTCCTCGGCAAGCGGGATGAAATCCTCGGCGCCAAGCCGCCCGTGGGTCGGATGGTCCCAGCGCATCAGCGCCTCGAAGCCGGCTAGCTGGTTGGAGGCAAGGCGCGTGATCGGCTGGTAGAGCACGGCGATCTGCTGCCGCTCGAGCGCTTTCCTGAGGTCGCTTTCGAGCGGGAGCTTGCTCTCGTCCTCGCCGCGCATGGCGGGATTGAAAATCTCGATACGGTCGGCGCCGGCGCGCTTGGCGCGCAGCATGGCCAGCTCGCCCTCGCGCAGCATGTCCTGCGCCGTGGCTTGGCTCGAGTCATGCACCACGATGCCGATCGAGGCGGTGAGGATGATCTCCTTGGAGCTGATCTTCATCGGCGTGCGCAGCGCGCGCCTGACCCGCTCGGCGAGGGTCGCCACATGATGCGGGTCGGCCTCCGAGATCAGCAGGATGGCGAATTGATCGCCGCCTAGGCGCGCCAGCGTGTCCTGCGGGTTGAGGTGGCGGGAGAGCCGGCGGCCGAGCGTGAGCAGCATGCTGTCGCCGATCACCAAGCCGAAGCTCTTGTTCACGTTCTTGAAGCGGTCGATGTCGATGAACAGCACGGTGGGACGGTTGGCCTGGCCTTCGCGGGCGCGAGTGATGGCACCCTGGACCCGATCCATGAACAGCTCGCGGTTGGGCAGGCCGGTCAGGCTGTCATGCACCGCGTCGTGGATCAGCCGCTCATGCGAGCGCTTCACATTGGTCACGTCACGCATCAAGCCGGTGCAGCGCAGCAGCCGCGCATTCTCGCTGGGGGCCGCATGGGCGCGCAGATCGTACCAAAGATAGGTGCCGTCCTGGCGCCGCAAGCGGAAATCGGTCTGGAGGTCGCCGCCCTGCTTCTCCTGGAGCGACCACAACATTAGCCGGAAGCGCTCGCGGTCGGACCCGTGCATGTATTGCAGAAAGTCGTCGACGGCGACATTGAGCGCGCCGGGCTCGAGCCCAAGCTCCTGCTCCACCTCATTGGCCACAATGATCTGGTCGCGGCCGGCGTGCCATTGGAAGATGTGGGCGCCGGAGCCATCCACCGCCAGCGACTTCATCTGCACCAGGCTCGGCGGTCCGAAACTGAGCGGCGCGCCGCCGGAGCGGAAGGCGAATTGCGTCACGGTAAAGCCGAGCAGCACCAGGAGCAGCACCAGGCCGGCAACGAGGCTCGAGACCACGAGATCGCCGGATAGCTTGCCGAGCACGACCATGGCGGCGCCGAACAACCACACCACCAGCAGCATCCAACTCGGGATCAGTGACAGCGCGCGGTCCTGGCCGCGCAGGGCAAAATAGGCAATGAGGCCGGTGCCAATCGCGGCGACCGCCACCAGCGAGGCGCGCGCCATGCCGGCTGCAAAGGCGGGATCGACAATGGCGACGAACACCAGGGCGAATTGTAAGGCGATCCAGCCCCAGAACAAGGTCCTGATCCAACCATGCCACAGCCCGATGCGGAGGAAGGTGTAGAGGAACAGCACCAGGCTCGCGGCAAGCCCGGCCTCGGCGGCCGCGCGATACAGCGCCGTGCGGTCGGGGCCGACCGGGAACAGCTTGTTCCAGAAGCCGAAATCGACGCAGAAATAAGCCAGCGCCGCCCAGGCGACCAGCGCGGTGGCCGGGAAGATGGCGCGGTGGTTGGCGGCGAAGATGGCGGTCAGGAAGATGGCCAGCAGACCGGTGATGCCGAGCAGCACGCCGTTGAACAGCATGCGATCCTGCTGCTTGGCCTGGTAGGCGTTGGGGTCCCACAGATTGAGCCGCGGCACCATTTGCGAGGCCATCTCGGCGGCGAAGGTGACGGTCTGCCCAGGCTCCAGGTTCAGCCTGAAGATGTCGGCGCGCGCGCTCTTCAAGGTCTCCGGGCGGAAGCCGAGCGAGGGGGTGACGGCCGAGATGCGCGGCGCATCGAGGGTGGGCCAGAACACGCGCGAATCGGCGAGAGTGTAGCGCGGCGCGACCAGCCAGCGCACGATGCGCTCGGAGGTCGGGTTGGTCAGGGCAAATACCAGCCAGCCCGGATTGGTGCCGGGGGTCGAGGCCGACACCGCCATGCGGCCGATATAGCCGTCCGGGCCCGGCGCGGTCTCGATCTGCAAACGGTCGCCGCGGCCCTCATAGAGTTCGCCTTTGGCGGTGATGTCGATTTTTTCCTGATTGGGCTCGACCGTGATCGCTTCGATGGCGTGAGCGAGCGGCGCCGTCACCAGGATGATGGCGGCGGCGATGGCGCAAACGAGCGCGCCGATCCTCCCGCCTAACCGCCGGGAGGGCGCCGCTTCACCTCGTACTGAGGCGCTCAACTCCGCCATTCCTCCCCCGCTTCTGTGCTGCTTGCCGAATGTCCGCGCTAACGGCAGGTATCGGACTCGAGCAGCGCGTAAAGCAGATGGTCCTGCCATACGCCGTTGATACGCAAATAACGACGCGCGAGGCCCTCGCGCTTGAAACCGGTCTTCTCCAGGAGCTTGATCGAGGCCGTGTTGGACGGCAGACAGGCCGCTTCCAGCCGGTGCAATTCGAGCGAATCGAATACGAACGGGACGATGGCGCGAACCGCAGCCGTCATATAGCCCTGGTTGGCGTGTGTGGCGCCGACCCAATAGCCGAGAGTGCAGGACTGGGTCACGCCGCGCCGCACGTTGCACAGCGTCAATCCGCCGACCAGTCCGCCGGTCGAAACGCTGAAGATGAACAGCGCATAGCCGACATCCTCGCGGAGATCGCGCTGATAGTGCCGGACGCGCCGGCGGAACGAGGCGCGGGACAGTTCGTCGGTCGCCCAGAGCGGCTCCCACGGGGTCAGAAATTCGCGGCTCTGGGCCCTGATCTCGGCCCAGGCGGGGTAGTCCGACATTTGCGGCGTCCGCAAGGTGACCAGCTCGGACTCGATGACCGGCCCCAGATCGCTCGGGGAGGCAGTTCGCAATAACGCCATGGCCTATAGCACCCCTGTCACGCGGCCTTGGTTGATGGGACGGTGAATTTTTCGGTCACCCGGTCGAATCTTGCAACATGAAGAATGGGCCCCACCGTGGCAAGACTCGCGGGCGAGGCGAGCATGCGCGCAACCAAAGCTTGCAGGTCCTGGGCTTGGACCATCTCCACCTGCTCGATCAGTTCCTCGGTCGAGAGCGGGCGGCCATGGATCAGAACCTGACGGGCGAGCTGCTCGGCGCGGGCGCTCGAGCTTTCGAGTCCGGCCAGCAGCCCCATCTTGATCTGGGCCTTGACCCTGGCGAGCTCGTCGGGACGGAACCCCTTCTCCGCCGCCTTGACCAACTCGTCGCGGATCACCGCGAACAGCTCGTGCGCCTTATCGGGGCCGCCGGCGGCGTGAATGGTGAACATGCCGCTGTCGGTCAACCCGCTGGCGAAGGCATAGATGGCGTAGCAGAGCCCGCGCTTCTCGCGCACTTCTTGGAACAGGCGCGAGGACATGCCGCCGCCAAGGGCGCCGGCGCAAATCTGCGCGGTGAAATAGTCGGCGTGCCGGTAGGGCGCGCCCTCGAAGGCGAGCACGACATGGGTTTGCTCGAACGGCTTGTCGGAACGCCTGACGCCGCCTTCATAGCGGGCAAGATCCGGCTGAGGCGCGGGATCGAGGGCGAAACCGCCCAGCCGCCGTTCGGCCTCGACCATCAGTGCCGCGTGGTCGACGGCGCCAGCCGCCGCCAGCACCATGTTGGGAGCGTGATAGTGGGCGGACAAATAGGAGCCGAGATGCGTGCGCTTGAAGCTGCTGACGCTTTCCACCGTGCCGAGGATCGAGCGGCCGACCGATTGATCGGGGAAGGCCGCGTCTTGCACCAGGTCGAAGGCGATATCGTCCGGCGCGTCCATGGCGGCGGCAATCTCTTGCAGGATCACGTCGCGCTCGCGGCCGAGCTCGGTGCGATCGAAACGCGGCGACAGGATGATGTCGCTCAGGATGTCGAGCGCGAGCGGCATGTCCTTGCGCAGCACGCGCGCGTAATAGGCGGTCGAGTCGACGCCGGTCGCGGCATTGAGCTCGCCGCCGACATTCTCGATCTGCTCGGCGATGTCCCAGGCGCTCCGGCTCGCGGTGCCTTTGAACGCCATATGCTCGAGGAAATGGGCGATGCCGTGCTCGCCAAGGGTTTCGCTGCGGCTGCCGGCGCCGATCCAGATGCCGAGCGACACGGTCTCGACCTCGGCCATGGCGTGGCTGATCACCGTCATGCCATTGGCGAGCTGTGACAGTTCGATGGTCACGCGCGCACCTCGGCTCGACGCTTGCGGGCGGCTGCGTTCTTACCGCCGGCGCGGGCATGGCTCTCGATGAAGCTCGCCACGGCGCCCGTCTCGTTGGGGAGAAAGGTGCAGCGCTCGTGCTGGCCGAGCTTCAGGCGCAAGCGCTCGGGCTGCTCGGGCACGCGACCGCAAGCGCGCTCGACCGCCTCGGGAAACTTGGCGGGATGGGCGGTGGACAACACCACCATGGGGCACGATCCGAGCCCGCTCTCCTCCCGCGCCGCGGCGATGGCGACGGCGGTGTGCGGATCGACCAGCATCCCGGTCTCCTCCACCAGGGAGCGTATGGTCATCTCGCTGTCATGCTCGCCGATGGCGTGCGCCGCGAACAACTCTCTGAGGTCCGCAAGCTCGGTATCGTTCAGGCGGAACGACCCCGTCTGGCGCAGTTCCTCCATGAGCGATCTCACTCGCGCGGCATCGCGGCCGGCAAGCTCGAACAGAAGGCGCTCGAAATTGCTGGCAAGCTGAATATCCATGCTCGGGCTTGATGTGGCGATGACACCCTTGGGCTCGTAAACCCCCGAGCCAAGGGCGCGGACCAGACTGTCATTGAGGTTCGTGGCAATAACGAGGCGCGCGACCGGCAAACCCATTTGTCGCGCCGCGTAACCCGCGAAAATATCACCGAAATTTCCGGTGGGCACGGTGAAGGCGACCTCGCGGTGCGGCGCGCCGAGGCTGACCGCGGCGGTGAAGTAATAGGCGATCTGGGCGAGGATGCGGGCGAAGTTGATGGAGTTGATCCCGGTCAGCTCCAGCCGATCGCGCAACGCCATGTCGCCGAACAGCGCCTTCACGATGGTCTGGCAGTCGTCGAAGGTGCCTTCGATGGCGATGTTGTGGACGTTGGCCTCGGTGGCGGTGGTCATCTGGCGGCGCTGCACGTCGCTGATGCGTCCCTTGGGATGCAGGATGAAGATGTCGATCGCCTCGAGGCCGCGAAACGCCTCGATGGCCGCGGCGCCGGTGTCGCCCGATGTCGCCCCGATCACCGTGGCGTGGGCGCCTTTGCGCAGCAGCGCGCGATTCATCAGCCGCGCCACCACCTGCATGGCGAGATCCTTGAAGGCCAGCGTCGGTCCGTGGAACAGCTCGAGCACGAAGGTATTGGGCGCGATCTGGCGCAACGGCGCCACGGCGGGGTGATGGAAGCCGTCATAGGCCTCTTCCAGCACGGTCTCGAGATCGGCCAGGCAGGGATCGTCCTCGAGGAAGGGCCGCATGACGCGGTAGGCGGCGTCGGCATAATCGAGGCCGGCCAGTCCGGCGATGGCGTCGGGCTGAAGCTTGGGCCAGGTCTCCGGCATGAACAGGCCACCGTCGCGGGCTAGCGCGGCCAGGAGCGCGCCTTCAAAGGAAAACGCGGGCGCTTCACCGCGCGTTGAGACAAACTTCACGACAAGCCTCGTTGGGCAGGAAATGGGGGTTTTCTGGGCTGACCCTAGCGGTCGGCGCGGTCGCCCGCAACAGGACCAAGGCCGATCTAGGGCCGATCCCGGCGATAACGACCACGCACATAAACGGCATAGATGACGAGCAGGCAGGCGGCCAACAGAAACCAGGTGATGGCATATTGGAGATGGTTATTGGGGATCTCCAGGCGGGTCTGGCCGCCCTCGGGCCACCCGCCGGGCACGCTGGACTTATCGGCTTCCACGAAGAATGGCGCGACTTGGATGATGCCGCCGGGAAATGCGGAAATCGCCATGGCTTGCAGGTCGCGCCAGAACCAGCGATTGGCGGCGGGCTCGTTGTCGGGGATAAACAGGCCCTGGGTCTCCGGCGACCGCACGATGCCGGTGACGGTAACCACGTTCTCAACCTGTCCCAGCGCACGGGACGACGGATCTTTCAGCTCGTCCGGGACGAAGCCGCGATCGACCAGGACCATGTCGCCGTCAGCGGTCTCGATCGGGGTGATGACGTGCCAGCCGACCCCATCATCCGACACCGAGTAGAGGTAGAGTTCCTTGGCGTGGTGGAAGCGGCCATCGACGCGGATCCGGTAATAGCTTGGATCGCGCCCCTCGCGCGCCATGGCGACCGCCTTTTTGAGGGCGATCGGCGCGCCCTTGGTGCGCGTCTCGATCTTGGCGATCAGGCCTTCCTTCCAGTCCAGCCGCTTGAGCTGCCACACCCCAAGTCCGATCAGCACGGCAAGCGCGGCAAGCATGAAGGCGGTCAGCCCGAGCAGGCCCCTCTTCTCCATTGCCGCTCTACTTGGAGACAAGCTTGCCCTCTTCGGCCTTGTGCCTGAACTGGAGCGCGACAAGGACGCCTTTGAAGGACCGAAGCAGGACGAGCGGCAGGAGGATGGCGAGAGGACCCCACAGCGCGGCGTGAAGCCAATAAGGCGGGGTGTAAAGGATCTCGGTGATGAGCGCCAAGCCGGTCACGATGAAGCCGGTCACCAGGATCACAAACACAGCAGGCCCGTCGCCCGAATCGGCGAAGGCGTAGTCGAGCCCGCAGACCTTGCACTTCGGCGCAATGGTGAGATAGCCGTCATAGAGCTTGCCGCGGTGGCAGGACGGGCAGCGGCCGGCGATTCCCGCCCATAGCATCGAGCCGGACGACGGCACAGGCTGTCCGCGTGTCATTTGGCTCATCAACGCTCCAGAAATAAAAAGGGGCGGCCCGAGGCCGCCCCCGATTACGGCACGAAGCCGGTTAGTGCACCGGGTAGTTGCTGCCCGCGCCCCACACATAGATGCAGGTGAACAGGAACAGCCACACCACGTCGACGAAATGCCAGTACCAGGCGGCGGCCTCGAAGCCGAAATGCTGCTTCGGCGTGAAGTCGCCCCGCATCGCCCTGATCAGGCAAACTGTCAGGAAGACGGTGCCGACGATGACGTGGAAGCCGTGGAAGCCGGTGGCCATGAAGAATGTCGAGCCGTAGATGTGGTTGGCGAAGCCGAACCCGGCATGGGCGTATTCATAAGCTTGGCAGGTGGTGAACAGGATGCCCAGCACCACGGTGCAGACCAGCCCAAGCACCACTCCGCGGCGATCGTTGTGCAGCAGGGCATGGTGCGCCCAAGTCACGGTGGTGCCCGAGGTCAGCAGGATCAACGTGTTGACGAAGGGCAGGCCCCAGGGATCGAAAGTGTGCTTGAAGCTGCCGAGGCCGGGCACGCCGGCATCGACACTCGGGATCGGTGGCCACTCCCCGCCCAGCACCTGGGTACGGGCATAGGTTATGGCATCGGCCGGATAAAGCGCCGCGTCGAAATAGGCCCAGAACCAGGCCACGAAGAACATCACCTCGGAGGCGATGAACAGGATCATGCCGTAGCGCAGATGGAGCTGGACGACCGGAGTTTCGTAGCCCTCATGCGCCTCTATGATCACGTCGCGCCACCAGCCGAACATGGTAATGATGACGATGAGGAGGCCAGGGAGCACGTACCAGAGATGCGGGTCGCCGGCTTTGCGCGAAATAAAATAGAGGACGGCCCCGATCGCGAGCGTCAGCCCGCCGATGGCTCCCACGAGCGGCCATGGGCTCGGATTGACGAGATGGTAGTCGTGTTGTGGTTTGGCGTGCGCTTCAGCCATGGTTCGCTCCGTTTCCTCCCAAACTTGCCGAGGCGGCGGCCCGCCTCAATCAATCACGATCCCGAATTGTCGTTCCTGGGCGCCGCGGCAACGCCGGCGGCCTGGTCGCTACGATAGAAAGTATAGGACAGAGTGATCTCGCCGATATTTTTAGTGTCATCGTCGTCGACGATCTTGGGATCGACGAAGAAGGTCACCGGCATCTCGACGCTCGCCCCAGGTTTGAGGGTCTGCTGCGTGAAGCAGAAACACTCGATCTTGGTGAAGTAGAGTCCCGCCTGCTCGGGCGAAACGTTGAAGATGGCGTTGCCGGTGACCGGCGTGTCGGCGTTGTTGGTCGCCTTGAAGAAGGCGAGCGCGGTCTCACCGATCTTTACCTCCATGGTGTGCTGCACCGGCGCGAAGCTCCACGGCAGGCCCGGGTCGACATTGCCGTCGAAGCGCACGGTGATGGTGCGGTCGAGCACATGGTCGGCGCCCCTGTCGGCCCGCTGCGGCGTGCCATTATAGCCGGTAGCCTGACAGAAGATGCGGTAGAGCGGCACGGCGGCGAAGGACAGGCCGACCATGGCGGCGACCAGCCCGGCAAGAGCGAGGGCGACGACGCCATCCCGGCGCTTTTTTCTATGCTTCCGTTCAGAATCGCTCATGGCATCCGCTCACAGCGGCCGGTTGGCGACGTTGCCGCCGAGCCTGACAATGGTAACGATAAAGAACAGCACCACGAGCGCCGCCAGGACCCAAGCGATGGCCACAGATCGCATGCGTTGGCGGCGTTGGCGCTCCTTTTCCGCATCTTGCATCACACCGCCCAAAGCGACGGCAACGTGCTGCCGTCAATGCCAAAACCCTGCTCGACGAGAAGAACCGCGAACAGCAGGAACAGGTAAAGCACCGAATAGGCGAACAGGTTCTTGGCGGCGCGGTCGGCCGCCTCCCCTTCCCGCACCCGGTAACATTCGAGCGCCATGACCACGAACAGCGAACCGAGCACAGCGGCGGCTCCCATATAGAGCGTGCCGCCGAGCCCGATAATGGCGGGCGCCATGCCGAGCGGCGCCAGGATGAGGCTGTAGATCAGGATCTGGAGCCTGGTAGCGTCGGGGCCGGCGACCACCGGCAGCATCGGCACGCCGGCGCGGGCATAGTCCTTGGTCCGGAGCAGAGCCAGCGCCCAAAAATGCGGCGGCGTCCAGATAAAGATGATGAGGAACAGGATGAACGGCGCGAGGCTGATGCTGCCGGTCGCCGCGGCCCAGCCGATCATCGGCGGCACCGCGCCCGCGGCGCCGCCAATGACTATGTTCTGCGGCGTCGTCCGCTTGAGCCACATCGTGTAGACAACGACATAAAAGGCGATCGTGAGCGCGAGCAGCGCAGCGGCCAGCCAATTTGCCATCAGGCCGAGGCAGAGCACCGAGCCAAGCGCGAGCACAGCGCCGAACGAGCGCGCTTCCTCCGGAGTCACACGCCCGCGCGGCACTGGGCGCGCCGCGGTCCGCGCCATCCTCGCGTCGATATCGGCGTCGTACCACATATTGAGCGCGCCGGAGGCGCCGGCGCCGGCGGCGATGCAGATCAGCGAGGCGATGGCGAGCACCGGATGCATCGAGCCCGGCGCCGCGACGAGGCCGACGAGAGCGGTGAACACCACGAGCGACATCACCCGCGGCTTCATCAGCGCGACATAGTCGGCGACGTCGCCGCCGGCAGCGGCTTCGACCGTCCCGGCCCCTGAAGAATATGCGACGTCAGCCATGCTCACCCAAGCATCTCTCTCTATTTCACGCGCGGCAGCGTCTCCCAGGTGTGGAAGGGCGGCGGCGAGGGCAGCGTCCATTCCAGCGTCGTGGCGCCCACGCCCCAAGGATTGGCGGGCGCCTTCACCTTGCGCGCAAACTGACTGGCGATGCCGTACAGGAAGACCAAAAAGCCCGCGAAAGCGACGTAGGAGCCGATGGAGGAGACAAAGTTCCAGCCGGCGAAGGCATCCGGATAGTCAGCGTAACGGCGCGGCATGCCGGCGAGGCCGAGGAAGTGCTGCGGGAAGAAGGCCAAGTTGGCGCCGATGAACATCAGCCAGAAATGCAGCTTGCCGATCGTCTCGGAATACATGTAGCCGGTCATCTTCGGCGACCAGTAGTACCAAGCGCCGAAGATGGAGAACACGGCGCCGAGCGACAGCACGTAGTGGAAATGCGCCACCACGTAGTAGGTATCATGCATCGAACGATCGACGCCGGCGTTCGATAGTACGACGCCGGTGACTCCGCCGATCGTGAACAGGAAAATGAACCCGAGCGCCCACAGCATCGGCGTGCGGAAGCTGATCGAACCGCCCCACATGGTGGCGATCCAGGAGAATATCTTCACGCCGGTAGGCACCGCGATAACCATGGTGGCGAACACGAAATA
>JBBQXL010000044.1:0-18778 GCA_038209695.1 Hyphomicrobiales bacterium | reverse complement strand
AGGCGATGTCGGAGGCCAAGGCCGAGGCCCATGCCCTCAATCTCGATCGCGGCCTGTTGCTGCTCGAAACCTGGTTCCGGCTTCAGCAGGTGGCGCGGGAACATCCTGTTTAGGGCGTGACGCGAGCAAGCTTGCTCGCAGGCCGCCTCAAGGCTATTCCTCCGCCATGGCGGACAAACGGCCTTATTACATCACCACGGCCATCTCCTATCCGAACGACGCGCCCCATATCGGCCATGCCTATGAGGCCGTGGCGACGGACGCGCTGGCGCGGTTCCGGCGGCTGCAGGGCCGCGACGTGTTCTTTCTCACCGGCACCGACGAGCACGGCATCAAGATGCTGCAAACGGCCAAGGCGCAAGGCATCAGCCCGGCCGAGCTTGCCGACCGCAACACGCCCAAGTTCCGCGACATGGTCGGCGCGCTGAACTGCTCCAACGACGATTTCATCACCACGCGCGAGGAGCGCCACAAGCGGGCCTGCCAGGAGTTGTGGCGGCGCATGCAAGCGGCCGGCGACATCTATCTCGACAAATATGCCGGTTGGTACTCGGTGCGCGACGAGGCCTATTACGACGAGAGTGAGCTGAAGGAGGGAAGCGACGGCAAGAAGCTGTCGCCGCAGGGCACGCCGGTCGAGTGGGTCGAGGAGGAGAGCTATTTCTTCAAGCTGTCAGCCTATCAGGACCGGCTGCTGGCTTATTACGACGCCCATCCCGACTTCATCGGGCCCGACACGCGCGCGAACGAGGTCAAGAGCTTCGTGCGCGGCGGCCTCCAGGACCTCTCCATCTCGCGCACCACGTTCGACTGGGGCATCCCCGTGCCGGGCGACCCCAAGCACATCATGTATGTGTGGGTCGACGCGCTCACCAATTATCTCACCGGCGTCGGTTTCCCCGACGAGAACTCGGCGAGCTTCAAGCGCTACTGGCCGGCGGAGGTGCATGTCATCGGCAAGGACATCATCCGCTTTCACGCCGTCTATTGGCCGGCCTTTCTGATGTCGGCCGGCGTGGCGTTGCCGAAACGCGTGTTCGGCCACGGGTTTCTCTATAACCGCGGGGAGAAGATGTCGAAGTCGGTCGGCAATGTGGTCGATCCCTTCGTGCTCGTGGGCGATTACGGCGTCGACCAGATCCGCTACTTCCTGCTGCGCGAGGTGCCGTTCGGCCAGGACGGCAATTACAGCCGCGACGGCATCGTGCAGCGGATCAATGCCGACCTCGCCAACGATCTCGGCAATCTCGCCCAGCGTTCGCTGTCGATGATCGCCAAGAATAGCGCGGGTCGCTTGCCCAAGCCCGGCACGCTCACACCTGCCGACGAGACCATCCTGGCGTCCGCCGACACCCTTTTGCCACGGGTCGAGGAGGCAATCGACGCGTTCGCTATCCACCGCGCGCTGGAGCTTATCTGGGCGCTGGTTGCCGACGCCAACCGCTATTTCGCCGGCGAGGAGCCGTGGGCGCACAAGAAGACCGATCCCGAACGGATGGGAACCATTCTCTATGTGACCGCCGAGGTCACGCGCCAGATCGCCATTCTGGTGCAGCCGGTGATGCCGGACAGCGCTGCCAAGCTGCTCGATCAGCTCGGCGTGCCGCAAGAGGCGCGCGACTTCGCCGCGCTCGGGCCGAAGGGCCGGCTCAAGCCCGGGACCGCACTGCCGCCGCCTCAGGCTGTGTTCCCGCGTCACGTCGAGACCGAAGCGACTCCCGTCGCCTGACGTCACCTAGCGGCAGAGCTGCTTGATGCGCGCTTCGTCCACGCCTTCGACGAGCACGCCGCCGATCAGCGTCCGTGGCACCGCCGTGTCGCCAAAGCGCCTGATCATGTCGGCTTGGACCGGCGCGGTGGTCGCGTCGAGGATGCGATATCTGATGTGGTTGCGCGCTAGTATTGCCCTGACCTGCCGGCAATAGGGGCACCAATTGGCGTTATACAGGATGACGCTCTTGTCGCAGCCGGCGTCGGCCGAAGCGGGGAGCCAGAACAGCGCGGTGGCCACGGCCATGCCAAACAGAAAGCGAGACATGATTTCCGCGTGGTTCCTTCCCCAGCCCCTCATCGTGTGCGCGCAGCGCGGCAAGAGGCGCCCGGCCTCAGCCTAGCAGCTTGAACAAGACTGGTCTGCGTCGCTGAGAGGTGACGTTACCTGCTAGCGCTCACGCCGGCTGTTGCAGCCGCCGCCATGAGCGGCGCAGGACATTGGCGACTTTACGAACCAAATTTGCCGTCGGCATGCGTTTCATGCCGGTGTAGCAAACGTCACCCACATGGCGGCGCCACTCTCAAGCCGCCACCCGCTCGAGTCCGGTGGCAATCTCCTTCCACACGCGGACCGCGTTGGTGTTGGGGATGGAGACGTCATCGAACGTGAGCTGCTGCCCTGGCTCGACCGGACGCGTGACGATGGCGTCGGTCACCAGTCCGATGGGAATATGGGTCGGATGGCCGGCCATTCGTATCGCCGCGCCACGCAAGTCGAAACCGCCTATGCCACGTGAAATCCTGTCGCCCACTTGTAGCGGCCGCTTGGCAATCGCGCCGACACTCACGGTTGGCTTGTCAGAGTTCGTCAAGAGCGGCCGACCGTCTTTCAACACACGGCGGATGGTTTTCGGGATCTCGAGGTGGCAAAGATGGTCGTTGTGGGCCAGCACATAATAGGGCCCGCGTCCAAACTTCAAATATTCGAGCGCGCCGCGCTGTGGACTGTCGCAAGTCGCGACGATGAAGTACCCCGGCGGCGCCTTGGGGGCGAGCACATAGTCGCTGATCGGCGACCCGAGCCGCGTGGCAGCACGCGCGAGCTTGATGCCTCCCGATTGGAGGTCATCCGCCTCAAGTCCGAGAAGACCTTCTTTGGCAATTTTGGCTCCGAGCCCATTGGCGATCAGGACGGCTTCGATTTGGACTTTGGTGCCGTCGGTGAAGGCGGTGACTTGCTCCAGGCTGATGCCTTGCTTCCTCGCCCAGTATTGCATTTGATCGACGGGAGGATTGGGCTGGAAGTAGCCTTTCCGGTTGCCGTATACCACCGGAGTGAAACCCATCTCTCTGGTCCGCTCCGCCAGTGCAGCAATGCAGCCGGGCTGATCGCCCTCCGCCTCGGTTAGCAGTCCGCGATTCACGAAATAGGAGCCCGTGGTCACGTGGAACTCGGCATTCATTGTCACAACGGGGCGCCCGCTGTACAACGCCTCGGCCACAATGTCGGTGGCGTGGATCACGTCGCCCGTGCACTCGACAATCAGGTCGGATTTATCGATCAGGGTCGACAGCGAGTTGGTAAGCTTATCCGGCCGCGGGAATTGGCCGACCGACTCGATCCTCCGGCGCGTCAATACGGCGGACAGAGCGAGGTCGTCACGGGCCTCCAAGGCCAAAGCGAGCCCCCGACCGATGAAGCCGGTGCCCGCGATTCCGATCTTTGCTTTCGCGATGAGGGACCAGTTGCGCCATAACCAGGAACCGCATCCTTGTCCGGCCTCAATCCGTCCAACGAAAACTATATATAACATATGGTTATATCGTGTCGATAATATTTAACATTAACTAATTTGGGTAATTTCATGCTCGTCGACAGCCATTGCCACCTCGATTTTCCGGAGCTCAGAGGCGAGCTGGACGGGGTACTGGACCGAGCCCAGGCGTCGGGCGTCGGCCTGATGGTGACCATCTCGACGCGGGTCCGCCAATTCAACGAATTGCGCGGCCTGGTCGAGGCTCATGACAATGTGTTCTGCTCCGTGGGCACGCATCCGCACAACGCCGCCGAGGAGCCCGACATTATGGTCGAGGAGCTGGTGGAGCTGGCCCGTCATCCCAAGGTGGTGGCGATCGGCGAGGCGGGCCTCGACTACCACTACGATCACAGCCCGCACGACATGCAGAAAAAGAGCTTCCGCACCCATATCGCCGCTGCGCGCGAGACCGGCCTGCCGCTCGTCATCCATGCCCGCGAGGCCGACGCCGATGTCGCGCGCATCCTCGAGGAAGAGACCAAGAAGGGCGCATTTCCCTTCGTGCTGCATTGCTTCACCAGCGGCGCGGAGCTCGCGCATCGGGGGCTAGCGCTCGGCGGGTATGTATCGTTCTCGGGCGTCGTCACCTTCAAGAACGCGCAAGCTCTGCGCGATATCGCGCTCGCCATGCCGGCCGACCGGCTCCTGGTCGAGACCGATGCGCCCTATCTGGCGCCGGAGCCGATGCGCGGCAAGACCAACGAACCGGCCTTCGTGGCGCATACCGCCGCCCGGCTTGCCGCCTTGCGCGGCGTGCGTGAGACCGAGATGGCGCGCATGACCACGGAAAACTTCTTCAGGCTGTTCAAGAAGGTGCCGCGATCGGCCCTGAAGGCTCCCCTCAGCGCGGCATGACATTGAAGCTCACCATTCTCGGCTGCGGGACATCGGGCGGCGTGCCGCGCGTCGGCAATCATTGGGGCGCCTGCGATCCGGCCAATCCGAAAAATCGGCGCCGGCGCTGCTCGCTGCTGGTGGAGCGCGCGAGGCGCGACGGCAGCACCACGGCGCTCGTCGATACATCGCCGGACCTTCGCCAGCAACTGCTCGATGCCGAGGTAGGCTGGCTCGACGGGGTGCTCTACACCCACGACCACGCCGATCATTCGCACGGCATCGACGACCTGCGCATGGTGTCGTTCAACGGCCGCCGCCGGGTCGACGTCTATTACGACGAGGCCACGGGCAAGCTGCTCCACAATCGGTTCGCCTATTGCTTCCAATCGCCGCCCGGCAGCGAATACCCGGCGATCCTCAAAGGCCACGAGATCCGTGTGGGCGAGGCGGTCAAAGTTTCAGGCGCGGGCGGCGAGATCGAAGCGCTGCCCTTCCGCCAGTTCCACGGCCAGGGCGAAACGCTCGGCTTCCGCTTCGGCGGCATTGCCTATTCGCCCGATGCCAGCGACCTTCCGGAGGAGTCACTTAAAGCTCTCGATAACCTCGACGTGTGGATCCTCGATGCGCTTCGCTACACCCCCCATCCGAGCCATCTCTCGGTCGAGCAGGCGCTCGCCTTCATCGCGCGGGTGAAGCCGAAACGCGCCGTGCTCACCCATATGCATGTCGATCTCGATTACGAGACGCTCAAGCGGGAGCTGCCGGCGGGCGTCGAGCCCGCTTATGACGGCATGGTCCTGACCAATGATGGGTGAACCCCGGACTGGGAGCGCCATTGGGGCTACGGATTGCTTTGTTAGTTTGGCCGGTCCGCCTCGATGATCTGCCCAGTCTTTGAGCAGTCGGGCATGGCGAGCGCAACGAAGCTTTCCGCCACGTCTGCGGGCGTGGGCAGAGTGGCCTGGTCCTCGCCGGGATAGGCTTCGGCCCGCATGCGCGTCGCGGTGGCGCCGGGGTCGATGAGGTTCACCTTGATCGGGCTGTCGCTGGTCTCGTTGGCGTAGGTCTTGGCCAAACATTCGAGCGCGGCCTTGGTGACGGAGTAGGGGGCCCAATAGGCGCGGCCCGAGTTCGCCACGCCCGACGAGGTGACGAAGATCACGCGGCCAGAGTCCGAACGGCGCAACAGGGGATCGAGGGTGCGGATCAGCCGCCAATTGGCGGTGACGTTGATAGCGAAGCTCCGGTCCCAGTGCTCGGCGGGAACATGGGTCAGCGGCGACAAGCGGCCGAGTATGGCGGCGTTGCCGACCAGCACGTCGAGCCGGCCGAAGCGCTCATAGAGCGTGGGGCCGAGCGCATCGACGGATTTGCCATCGGAGAGTTCGAGCGGAATGATGCTCGCCTTGCCGCCGCCGGCTCTGATCGCGTCGTCGACTCGCTCCAGAGCCTTGCGGTTGCGGGCGAGCAGCAGAACATGGGCGCCCTCCAATGCGAATTTCTCCGCGACCGCACGCCCGATGCCGCGCGAGGCCCCGGTGATGAGCGCGATGCGACCCGTGAGGCGTGGCGCGGTCATTGCTGATTCATGTCATTGCCCAAGCCTCGGTCCCATAACCTTAGGCGAGCCGAGCCCGAAGCCGTTGCCATAGATTGGGCTTTGGTTTCTTTTGAACCGATTGGCGCAGCCGCTGGCCGATGCTGGAATAGAATTCATCGATCGCCAAGCGGATGTCGGGCCGCGCGATCAGATCCTGGCGCACACAGACCACGTTGTAATTGTCCGGCCACCATTCGAAGTCCCGGGCGATCGGCACAAGTCCGAGGGGATAGAGAAATTCCAGCACTTGAGTGGCGAGCCATTGACCCTGCCAGACCGGACGATCCTCGACTTCGATCATCAGCACCTGCGTCTGTCCCAGCAGGCGCTTGCCACCGGCGATTACCTTGCCCGAGCTTCCTTCGACATCGATCCAGAGGCAGCAATTCTCCGCTGCTTCGGCCCGGAAATAGTCGTCCAGGCGGACCGCCCGAACCTTGACCTCCTCATAGAGGGTGTTCGGCGCGGTGCGCTTCATCAGGGAGTTTCTGCCGACCACCAAAGGCATCTCGACACCGTCGACGGAGGTGCGGAGATAGAACGGCAATTCCCCGGGGGCGTCGGCAAGCGCGAGCTGCTCGTATTCGATACGCTGACCGTCATAGTCGAGTTCCTGCCGGTAATGCTCGACGTTGTAGGGGGCTCGGTTCGAAAGCGACGGTGCGCGCGTGGGGCAGCACCTCGCGGGCACGAAACGAGACCGATGCGTCGCGCGCGCCGGCTTCGATGAAAAGCGGCGGAGCCACGGCGCGCAGCAGAGCGAAATACAGGTTCGTCAGCGTGCGGCCTGATCGTCTTTTTTTCTTTGTGGTTGCCGAGATCGCAAAAGACGCTCTGCGCCTGCATGCGCAGCTCATGCATCCGCACGATGTCGGCGACGGAAGCCATAAGCAATTCTAACCGATTGAATGGGTTACAAACGTCCTCGTCACAAAGGGCATGGATCGCCCCCTATCGAGATGCAGAAAGCCGGACGCCGAGACTCAACCGACTTCGGCGAGGAAGGAGAGCTGCTTTTGCTGCGGCGGGCCTTCGCGGTCCCTGAGGCGGGTCGGATATTCGCCGGTGAAGCAATGGTCGGTGAATTGGGGATGGGCGTTGTCGCGGCCATCGAAGCCCATGGCCTTGTAAATGCCGTCGACCGACAGGAATTGAAGAGAGTCGGCATCGATGAATTCCCGCATTTCCTCCAGCGTCCGGTGGGCGGCGAGCAGCTTGTCCTGATCGGGCGTATCGATGCCGTAGAAATCAGGATGGGTGATGGGCGGGCTGGAGATCCGCATATGCACCTCGCGCGCGCCGGCCTCGCGCATCATCTGTACGATCTTCACCGAGGTGGTGCCGCGCACCACGCTGTCGTCGATCAGCACGATGCGCTTGCCCTTGACCTGAAACTCATTGGCGCTGTGCTTGAGCTTCACGCCGAGTTGCCGGATGCGCTGCTCGGGCTCGATGAAGGTGCGCCCGACATAGTGGTTGCGGATGATGCCGTATTCGAACGGTATGCCGGATTCCTGGGAATAACCGATGGCGGCCGGCACGCCGGAATCGGGAATGGGGACGACCACGTCGGCGTTGGCCGGGGCCTCGCGCGCCAATTGCCGGCCCATCTCCTTGCGGACCTCGTAGACCGAGCGGCCGCCGACGATCGAGTCGGGCCTGGCGAAATAGATATATTCGAAGATGCACAGCCGAGCCGGGTATTTGGGCACGAAGCGGTGGCTCTCCAGACCTTCGCGGGTGATCACCACCACCTCGCCGTTCTCAACCTCGCGCACGAACTCGGCGCCGATGATGTCAAGCGCACAGGTCTCCGACGCGAGCACCCAGGCGTCGCCGAGCTTGCCGAGCACCAGGGGCCGGATGCCGTAGGGGTCGCGCGCGCCGACCATCTTCTTGTTGGTGAGGCCGACAAATGCGTACGCGCCCTCGACCTGCAACAGCGCCTCGATGAATTTCTCCACGAAGCGGCGCTTCTCGCTGCGGGCGACCAGATGCAGGATCACTTCAGTGTCGGTGGTGGATTGGCAGATAGCGCCCTTCTTGATCAGCCAGTCGCGCATGGTGAGCGCGTTGGTGAGGTTACCGTTGTGGCCGAGCGCGAAGCCGCCCGAGTCGAGATCGACGAAGAGCGGCTGCACGTTGCGCAAGACCGGGTCGCCGCAGGTGGAGTAGCGGACATGGCCGACGGCCATGTCGCCTTTCAGCCGATCGATCACCGGGCGCGAGGTGAAATGATCGCCGACCAGGCCGACGCGGCGCTCGGTATGGAAGTGATGGCCATCGAAGCTGACGATGCCGGCCGCTTCCTGGCCGCGATGCTGGAGCGCATGCAGCCCGAGGGCGGTCAGGGCTGCCGCATCGGGATGGTTGAAGATGCCGAACACGCCGCACTCCTCGTGCAGGCGGTCTTCCTCCAGCCAGCTCAGATCGGGTGCCTTGGTCAGAATCTGCTCGGTCACGGGCCTTAGCCTCCTATAAGTAGATAGGCGCCCCGGAGAGCGCTTCAATGGCACGCGACGCAACGGATTCCTAGAACCTTAATCTCACGATTTCTGGTCCGGCTGAGGCTGTTCGGTTGGCGCCTCAGGCTGGCCCTCAGGCTTGCCCTCAGGCTTGCCCTCTGTCTGCCCGTCGGGCTGGTCGTCCTTCGACGACGGCAGGAACTGCTCCGGGTTCATCGGCAGCAACGATTCGATGGCGACCTGCGTCTTCTGAAGGATGGGGAAAGAGCGCGCATTGCGGACCCAATCTGGTTGGTCGCGGGCGAGCGCGGTGAACAGAATGAACACGATGGCAACCAACAGGAAGCCGCGGGCTAGTCCGAAAATAAAGCCCAAGGTACGGTCCAGCGCCCCGACCCGGCTATCGAGCACGCTGTCGGAGATGCGGAAGGTGATCAGGCTCACCACGATTAGGGTGATGATGAACACCCCGGCGGCAAAGGCGATCTGAGCGACGCTGGGGTTGTCGATATAGGGGTCCAGCACGCTGGCATATTTCGGCGTGAGGTAGAGGGCGGCGACGGCGGCTACCGCCCAGGAGAAGATCGACAGCACCTCGCGCGTGAATCCGCGCACCATGGCGAGGAAGCCCGAGATGAGCATGATGACAATGAGAATGACATCGAGCCAGGAGATGGGCATGGCGCGAGGCTCCTTCGGGCGGGCGGCCGCACATTATCACGATTCCCGGCGATGAAGCACAAATGGGTCCGCTCGCGCAATCATTGAAGCGGAGACCGGCGCATTGTCGCAGGGCTTATGACTCTACTCGAGACTCTACTCGCCTCGGTGCTGCAAATAAGGCCACGAGTTCGTCCAATTGGGCGAGCGGCAGGAGCCTCATCTCCTTGACCTCCCGATTCCCTTCGCGGGCCGCGGCCGGCACCACCGCGCGGCCGAAGCCGAGCTTGGCGGCTTCCTTAAGCCGCTGATCCATATGGCCTACGGCCCGCACGGCGCCGGTCAGGCTCACCTCGCCGAAATAGACCGCGTCCTCGGGCGCAGGCTTGCCGCTCATCGAGGACACCAGCGCCGCGGCGCAGGCGAGGTCGGCCGCCGGCTCATTGAGACGCAAGCCGCCGGCGACATTGAGATAGACGTCATGGGCGCCGAGCCTCACCCCGCAGCGCGCTTCGAGCACGGCAATGAGCATGGCGAGCCGGTTGGGGTCCCATCCGACCACCGCGCGGCGCGGCGTGCCGAGCGAGGAGGGCGCGACCAGCGCCTGGATCTCCACCAGGATTGGACGGGTGCCTTCCATGCCGGCGAACACGGCGGTGCCGGGCGCGCCGCGGTCGCGGTCGTTCAAGAACAGCGCGGAGGGATTGTCGACCTCCTTCAGACCATCCTGGCGCATCTCGAACACGCCGATCTCGTCGGTCGGCCCGAATCGATTCTTCATCGCGCGCAAGATGCGGAACTGGTGACCGCTCAGGCCTTCGAACGACAGCACGGTATCGACCATGTGCTCGATCACTTTGGGGCCGGCGATCTGGCCGTCCTTGGTGACGTGGCCGACCAGCACCAGGGTCGAGCCGCTGGCCTTGGCGTGGCCGATCAGGGCGGAGGCGCACCCTCTGAGCTGAGAGATTGTGCCTGGCCCAGCTTCAACGCCCTCGGACCACAGCGTCTGCACCGAATCGATGACGATCAGAGCGGGCGGCGCGGCGCTGCCGAGCGTGGCGATGATGTTGGCGAGGTTGGTCTCGGTGCCGAGCGCGACCGGCGCCTGCGCCAGCCCCAGACGTGATGCCCGCATGCGCACCTGCGCGGGCGCCTCCTCGCCGGAGAGGTAGACGACCCTGGTGCCGGTCTCGGCGAGCCTGGCCGCCGCCTGGAGCAGCAGTGTCGATTTGCCGATCCCCGGCTCGCCGCCGACCAGCACGGCTGAGCCCGGGACGAGACCGCCGCCGAGCACGCGGTCGAGCTCGGCGATGCCGGTCGGCAGGCGCGGCGCCTCATGGCTGGCGGCGGCGAGGGTTTCGAAGGTGGCTAGGCGGCCTTTACCCCCTTTGATGGAGATCAGGGCAGGGGAGCCGGACGGGGTGGCTTCCTCGATGATGGAGTTCCACTCGCCGCAAGAGGCGCATTTGCCCGACCAGCGGGAGGTCACCGCACCGCAGGCTTGGCAGACAAAGGCGCGAGAGACTTTGGCCATGGTGAGCCTAGCCGCCGATATAGCGCCGGAAGGCGCGCTGGCCGAGATTGGTGAGGACCTCGTAATCGATGGTGCCGGCGCGGGCGGCGAGCGCGTGAGCGGGCACATTCGGTCCGATCAACTCGACCCATGCGCCGCGGCCCGAGATCTCTTCGGGAACCTCGCTCACATCGAGGGCGATCAGGTCCATCGACACGCGGCCGAGGATCGGCGCGGCATGGGAGCCGAAATAGGCGTCAAGACCCTCCTCGCCATCCCCAGCCGACAGCGAACGGAAGAACCCATCGGCATAGCCTACTGCGACGACTGCGACGCGCGCGGGCCGGCGCATGGTCCGGGTCGCGCCGTAGCCCACGGTCTCGCCGGCGGCGACGTTACGCACCTGGAGGACGCGGCCCTTGAGGTGAACCACGGCCCGAAAGGGATTGTCGCCGTGGCGGCGGGGATGGCCGCCATAGAGGGCGATGCCCGGCCGCACCACATCGTAGGCAAAGTCAGGGCCGAGCAGGATCCCGGCGGAATTGGCGAGGCTCGTCAGCGCCATGGGCAGGCGGGCGCGCAGCCGGTCGAACGTCTTCCGCTGCGCTTCGCTCTTGGGATGGCTGGGCTCGTCGGCGCAGGCGAGGTGGCTCATGACCAAAGACAGCGTCATGGTCTGCCAGAGCTCGCGCGCATTCGCCACCTGGTCGACCTCCTCGGCCGAAAGGCCGAGCCGATTCATGCCGCTGTCGATATGCACGGCGCAAGGAAGCTGTTCGCCCCGCGTCGCGCAGAACGACGCCCACTCCTTGATCTCCTCGGCGCTGTTCAGCACCGGACGGAGACCGGCGGCGCGGTAGATCTCGGCCGTTTCCGGCATGAGCCCGGACAAGACATAGATAATGACTTGAGGCAGCAGCCCGCGCAGCGCGGTCGCTTCGCCAAGGGTCGCCACGAAGAAAATGGTGCAGCCGGCGCGCGCCAGCGCCGGCGCGATTTCCGCCATGCCGAGCCCATAAGCATCGGCCTTGACCACGGCGGCGCATTCGGCTCGCGGGGCAAGATCGCGCACGGCGCGGTAATTGGCGGCCAGCGCGTCAAGGTCGATGGTGAGGATCGCGGTCTCGCTTGGCCCTTCTTTGCGCTCGCTCGAGACAGCCTCGCGCGGGCGCCGGCCTGTCACTCCCGCCGCTCCGGCAGCCGCTCCCCCGCCGCGAGATTGCTGAATCTCGTGAACTCCCGCGCGAACTGAAGCTTGATCGTTCCCGTGGGACCGTGGCGCTGCTTGCCGATGATCACCTCGGCCTTTCCGTGCGCGTTTTCCATGCTGGTTAGCCACGTGGCGTGATCATTTGTGTTCGGAGCCGGCTCCCTGTTCTCCAGATAATATTCCTCGCGGAACACGAATAACACCACGTCGGCGTCCTGTTCGATCGAGCCGGATTCGCGCAAATCCGCGAGTTGCGGGCGTTTATCCTCCCGCTGCTCAACCTGGCGGGACAACTGGGACAAGGCCAGCACGGGCACATGCAGCTCTTTGGCCAGGGCCTTGAGCCCGGTCGTAATCTCAGTGACTTCCTGCACGCGGCCCTCGTGGGCACGCTTTGATGAGCCGGCAAGCAGTTGCAGATAGTCGACGACGATGAAACCCAGGCCGCGCTGGCGTTTCAGCCGGCGGGCCCGCGCGGCCAGCTGGGCGACGGTGAGGCCGCCGGTCTGGTCGATATAAAGAGGGAGGTGCTGAAGGTCCTGCGACACTTCGAGCAGACGGTCGAAATCGGCGGAATTGATGCGGCCGCGGCGTATTTGTTCCGAAGGAATCTCGGTCTGTTCGGCGATGATGCGCGTGGCGAGCTGCTCGGCCGACATTTCCAGCGAGAAAAAGCCGACCACCGCGCCGTCGAGCACCTTGTCCGAGTCCTGGTCGGCCTTATAGGCCTTGGCCACGTGATAGGCGATGTTGGTGGCGAGCGCCGTCTTGCCCATCGCGGGGCGCCCGGCGATGATGATCAGGTCCGACGGCTGCAAGCCACCCATCTTCAAGTCCAAATCGGCAAATCCGGTCGCTAGCCCCGAAAGCCCGCCGTCTCTCTGAAAGGCGTTGGCCGCTATGTCGATGGCGTCGGTCAAGGCGGCTGTGAAGGGCTGGAACCCAGACCCGTATTTGCCGGTCTCGGCCAATTCGTAAAGCTGCTGCTCGGCCTCCTCGATCTGGAGCGCGGGCGGCGCATCAATCGGCGAATCGAAGGCGGTGTTGACCATCGCTTCGCCGATCTGAATGAGTTGGCGGCGCAGCGCCAGGTCATAGACGGTGCGCCCGTAATCCTCGGCATTGATGATGGTGGTGGCGTTGGCGGCCAGGCGCCCGAGATATTTCGGCACCGGCAGCTCGCCGGCCGGCGGATCGGCCTGGAAGAAGGTCTTGAGCGTGATCGGCGTCGCGCGCTTGCCGCTCAGGATGAGCTTCGAGGCGGTCTCGAAGATGCGGGCGTGGAGCTGATCGTAGAAATGATCGGGCTTGAGGAAGCCCGAAACCCGATCGACGGCCTCGTTATTGACCAGGATGGCGCCGAGCAGGGCCTGCTCCGCCTCAATGTTATGAGGAGCCTCGCGGAAAGCCGGAGTCTCGGGCGTTATCGACCGAATCAAAGCGTTGCTCATGCGCCAACACTACTCCAATCGCGAGTCGTGGATAGCCATGGGGTCTGTGGACAACGGGGAGAGCGTGATCTCGCCCACAGGGAGCGCAGGCTCGCTCGCACTGCGGCATCCCCCTATGCGCCGGTCTCTTCCTCCGCTTCCGCTTCCGCCTCGTCGGCGAGCTCGACCGGCGCGCCTTCCTCGAACAACGCCGCGGCGGCGATGCGTGCGGCCTCGGCGTCCTCTTCGGCTTCGGTCATGGCCCGGCTGACGTCTTCGCCGCGGGCCTGCCGCGCTGCCTCATCGGCGGAGCGAGCGACATTGACCGTGACGCGGGGCTCGACCTCGCCGTGGAGCGAGATGCGGACCTCATGTAGGCCGAGCGATTTGATCGGCCGGTCCAGCAAGACCTGACGCCGCTCGATCGAGAAGCCGCCTTCGGTAACCGCCGCGGCGATGTCGCGGGTCGAGACCGAGCCATAAAGCTGACCCGAATCGCCGGCCTGGCGAATAACGATGAAGCTCTTGCCGTCGAGCTTGGCCGACACGCCTTGGGCTTCCGATTTCAGCTCGAGGTCACGGGCCTCCAGCTGCGAGCGGTCGCGCTCGAAGCGCTTGCGATTGGCCTCCGTAGCGCGGAGCGCCTTGCCTTGCGGCAGCAGGAAGTTACGGGCGAAGCCGTCCTTGACGTTGACCACGTCGCCCATT
Source organism: Hyphomicrobiales bacterium (assembly GCA_038209695.1). Classification (GTDB taxonomy): domain Bacteria; phylum Pseudomonadota; class Alphaproteobacteria; order Rhizobiales; family Methyloligellaceae; genus Methyloceanibacter. The sequence continues at coordinate 4,822 of JBBQXL010000044.1, read as the reverse complement.
TGTCCGAGGCGTCCGATGCGCTCGAGCAGAATGACTTGCATATTCGATACTCCTATCCTGGTCAGACCTTGCCGTCACTGTTGGAGGGCGGCCCACCACGATCGGCACGCTGGCGTAAGCCGAGCAGAGGCTCGACCAGGCCGACAATGGCGACGATGATGGCAACCCAACCCAACAGCAAAATTCCGATATAAACGGTTGCCAGCAGAAGACTGCGGAGTGGCACGCCCCGGCTATAGACGTGGATCACCGCCAGTCCTTGCAGCACGTAAGCGAACAGCAGCGCCCCGGCGAGGCCGGTGGCGAGCAGCCCCGGCAGCCCGGGCAGAAATGACGCCGCGAGTGCGCCCGCGAACACCAGCAGGAACACATTCGGCAGCTCAAGCGCATGAAGATCGGGCCATGGCCGGCGCGCGCGGCCCGAGGCGTCGACGATCAGCCCGGCCATCCACAGATTGAACAGGGTGATGGTGAGCCAGACCACGGCAAAAACGGCGGGCAGCGCCCGGGCCAGCACTGTCGAGAGATTGGCAATGTTTTCGTCGGTGAACAGGGTGCCGTCGCGATCGAGTTCCTTGAGCGCGCTGTGATTGAGAATCTCGCGGATCGAGTCGCGATAGCTGTCCTGGTCGTAGCCGAGGAACAGCACCAGCATGCCGGCGAGGAGGCCCGCCATCAGCGCCGCCCAGCCGACGATGCGGCCCGGCGGATACCATTCCAGCGCCGCGACCTGCTGGCCTTGCGGCGTGATGGCCGGACGCGACAGCAGCGCGAGGTGCGTGAGAAGCGCCGCGGGTGCGGCGATGGAGATGGCGAACACCGCCGCGGTGGCGGGTCCCAGCGCCCCGGCGATCACCACCGTGCCGGTGAGGGCCGAGAGCAGCACCGCCATGCCGCCCCAGCCGAGCCCTGCCAGGCAAATCGGCAGGGGCGCGAGATAGAACAGCACGCCGGCCAGCGCCGTGGCGGTGGCGGCCGAGGCGAACAGAGCCGCCGAAATCAGGCCTGAGCCGGCGCCAATGATGAGGAATGCTGGCATCGATGCGCTGTCCCGCCTCCTAGCAGCGGTTAGGGGAGGGAATGCCCCGCCCCAACTTTCTCTAAAGCTTAAAGGTCAAGCTCGCGGGCCTGAACCTCCTACTGAATGAGGTAGGGCAGAAGGCCAAGGAAGCGTGCGCGCTTGATCGCCTTGGCGAGCTCGCGCTGCTTCTTGGCCGACACCGCCGTAATCCGGCTCGGCACCATCTTGCCACGCTCCGACACGTAGCGCTGGAGGAGCTTCACGTCCTTGTAGTCGATCTTCGGCGCTTTATCGCCGGTGAAGGGGCAGGTCTTGCGCCGGCGATAGAACGGGCGGCGGGCCTGGGTCTGGGTCATGCTCATTCAGAATCCTCCTCGACAGGAGCCACCACCGCATCGGCCTCGGGCTCGCTCGGGGCGCGCGCCTCGCGTGGCGCAGAATCGCGATCGCGGTCACGCCGGGGGCCGCGGAAGCCGCCGCGATCGCCACGATCGCCACGGTCGCCGCGATCACCTCTTCCGTCGCGATCGTCGCGATCGGAACGGCGCATCATGGCCGAAGGCGTGGCATCGTGCTCATCGACCTTGATGGTGAGAAAGCGAATGACATCGGTCGACAGGCGCATCTGGCGCTCGAGTTCCGCCACTGCCGTGTGCGGCGCGTCGAGATTCATCAGCGCATAATGGGCCTTGCGGTTTTTCTTGATGCGGTAGGCGAGGGACTTCAGTCCCCAATATTCGGTCTTGCCGACCGACCCGCCGTTCTCCTGGAGGATCGTGCGGAAGCTCTCGATCAGAGCTTCGACCTGCTGGGCGGAGATGTCCTGCCGCGCCAGGAAGACATGCTCGTAAAGAGACATGGACTACCTTTCCTTCTTCGTTGCTCCGGCGCGAAGCCTCGCATGGGCGCTTTAGAAGGAAAGGCCCAGAGACGACCGTGAGAGCGGAGACACGGGAGGGCGGCTTTTCAGGCCTGCCGCTCGATGAGCGGTCCTCCGTTCAGCCTCCGGCCGGAGCTGTTGCTAGTGGCGGACTTATAGGGCTTCGCGCGCGGTTTGCAAGGGGCGACAAGGGGGCGCGAGGCAGTGCCCTATTGCGGGGTGGACTGCGAGGTGCATTCGACCGCCTTGTTGTCGGTCACGGAGAACGCCTTGCAATTCTCCAGGGCGTTGACCTCGACCACCCCGATCTTGTCGATGGGCGCATCGCTATATTCGACCGTGAAACTCACCGGCTTAACCACTTGGATGGTCATGTCCTGGGGCGGGCGGCCTTTGGCGTCGAAGGAGAAGATAAGGTCCTTGGGGTCGCCCATGCGGGGCGTCAATTGGAGCTCGGTGAAGTTGGGAGTCGGGGCCTGCGCGTTGACCGTGATGGCGACTGTCGGCGGGTTGGACTTATTGATGACGACGCTGACATCGTCGACCGACACGAGCTGAACCAGAGCCGGATCGGGGGGCAGTTTCGACGTCCAGGGCCAGGGCGCCGGATCGGCCGCCAGCAGCGGAAAGCTTGCGGCCACCATTGTCAGCGAGGCGGTCAGGACACCGAGAAATACGGGACGATTCATGCAACTCTCCCTGTTGTGGGGTCTTGATTGGGGGGTGCCATAGGGAACGCTGTTCTAGCACGTGGGGTTGCCGGCGCGCGTTATCTTTTCGGTTTGCGTTTGCCTCGCGCGCAACTTGACAGAAAAGATTGAAAGAGTGTCTTTGGCCGCACGGTCATCTCCCCAACATCCAGAGCCACATGAGCATTGCTTTCATATTTCCCGGTCAGGGAAGTCAAGCCGTCGGCATGGGAGCCGAACTGGACAAGGCTTACCCGTCCGCGCGCGCCGTGTTCGAGGAAATCGACGCGGCGCTGTCGCAGGATCTGTCGCGGCTGATGTGGGAAGGGCCCGAGGCCGAACTCACCCTCACCGAGAATGCGCAGCCCGCGCTGATGGCGGTCTCGCTCGCGGCCATGGCCGTGCTTGGCGACAAGGGTGTGAGGCTTCCCGGCCGGATCGCTTATGTGGCCGGCCATTCGCTCGGCGAATATTCGGCTCTAGCCGCCGCTGGCGCGCTCAGCGTGGCCGACACCGCGCGGCTCTTGAAGATTCGCGGCCGGGCGATGCAGCAGGCGGTGCCGGTCGGCGAAGGGGCGATGGCGGCGCTGCTTGGCGCCGATCTCGGCCAAGCCCAGGAGCTGGCCAAGGCGGCCGCCGAGAGCGAGGTATGCGAGGCCGCCAATGACAATGCGCCGGGTCAGGTGGTGATCTCCGGCGCCAAGCAGGCCATCGAGCGCGCCATCGGTTTGGCGCCGAAATTCGGTGCGCGGCGCGCGGTGAAGCTGCCGGTAAGCGCCCCGTTCCATTGCGCGCTGATGCAGCCTGCCGCCGAGGCGATGCGGGCGGCTCTCGCCAAGGTAGAGATCAAGGCGCCGGCGGTTCCGTTGGTCGCCAATGTGCTGGCCACGCCCATCTCCGATCCGGAAGAGATCAGGGCCCGGCTGGTCGAGCAGGTCACCGGCATGGTCAGGTGGCGCGAGACCATGCTTTATCTCAAGACGAACGGCGTCGGCACGGTCTATGAGGTGGGCGCGGGGCGCGTGCTCACCGGCATCGCCCGGCGCTTCGATGGCATCGAGGCGAAGAGCATCGGCACGCCGGAAGAGCTCGAAACCGCCGCGGCCGCGCTGGCCGGCTAACCGCGCTCGAAGGAAGAGGAGAGTTCAATGTTCGACCTGACAGGCAAGGGCGCGCTGGTCACCGGCGCCACCGGCGGGATTGGCGGCGCGATCGCCAGGACCCTGCATGGACAGGGCGCCAAGGTCGCGATCTCGGGCACCAAGGCCGAGAAGCTCGAGGCGCTTGCCGCCGAACTCGGCAGCCGCGTGTTCGTGCTGCCGTGCGATCTACGCGACCGGCCGGCTGTGGCCCAGCTTCCCGAGGCGGCGGAGAAGGTGCTCGGCCAGGTCGATATCCTGGTCAACAATGCCGGCATCACCCACGACAATCTGCTCATGCGGATGAAGGATGAGGAGTGGGACGACGTGATCGCCGTCAATCTCTCCTCAGTGTTCGTGCTGACCCGCGGCATCCTGCGCGGCATGCTGCGGCGCCGTTATGGCCGCATCATCAATATCGCCTCGATCTCGGGCGTGCTCGGCAATCCGGGGCAGGGCAATTATGCCGCCTCGAAGGCGGGGCTGGTCGGCATGACCAAGTCGCTGGGCCGCGAGGTGGCCGCCCGCGGCATCACCGCCAATTGCATCGCGCCCGGCTTCATCAAGACCGCCATGACCGACGCCTTGACGCCGAAGCAAGTCGAGGCTATTGCCGCCGCCATCCCTACCCAGACCTTCGGTAAACCTGAAGATGTCGCGGCGGCGGTGGCCTTTCTCGCCAGCAGCGAGGCGGTCTATATTACCGGCGAGACGGTGCATGTGAATGGCGGCATGGTGATGGTGTAAGTACTTGATCGACAACGACTTGGGGCACCGGCTTCAGGAGGTTTGGCAAGCATTATTTCCCGGGTGGGGGCTTCTGGCGAAATCGCGTAAAGTGTGGTACCCAGGCGGCCGCTCCGTGGGGGCTTGACAAACGACAATCCCACCGCGATCAACCCTCTCTAAACTTACCGCTCGGGGGTGCGTCAGGCCATGAGCCGCGAGCTCGGGGGGCGTGCAGGGCTTCAGGACTGACAGGCAAGGGAGACGGTGAGGCGGACATGAGCGATATCTCGGAGCGCGTAAAGAAGATCGTGGTGGAGCATCTCGGGGTTGAGGCCGACAAGGTCACCGAGAACGCCAGCTTCAT
>JBBQXL010000043.1:0-18951 GCA_038209695.1 Hyphomicrobiales bacterium | reverse complement strand
CCGCCGGCATCCGCATGTGTTCGGCGATGCCGATCGCAATGCGTTCCTGAGCGAAGACATGTGGCAGCGCATCAAGGACGAGGAGAAGGCCGCGCGTGGCGCGCCTGCCGGCTCACGGCTCGACGATGTGCCGTTGGCGCTCCCCGCATTGTCGCGCGCGGTCAAATTGCAGAAGCGCGCGGCGACGGTCGGGTTCGACTGGCCGAGCCTAGCGCCGGTGCTCGCCAAGGCCGAGGAAGAAATCGCCGAGCTCAAGAGCGCCATTGCCGAGCGCGACGGCGGCGCGGGCGATGCCAAGCATGTCGCCGAGGAGTTCGGCGATCTGTTGTTCGTGATGGCGAATATCGCCCGTCATCTGAAACTCGATCCGGAAGCGGCGCTGCGCGGCGCCAACGATAAATTCGTGAGGCGCTTCGGCAGTATCGAGCGCGCGCTGGCTAAGGACGGCCGCAAGCCCGAGGACGCGACGCTGGAGGAGATGGACGCGCTGTGGGACGAGGCCAAGGCGTCCGAGACCAAGGCGTGATTATTCCGCGGCGAGCCTGAGCCGCGCCGGACCGGCGAGGCGGGCGAGCCGCTCCCGCTTCTCCGGCGCGACGCGGATGCGCAACGAGGTGACGCCCTCGCCGAGCGACGCGCGCGCGACCACTTCGCAATTCTCGTAGATCCAGTTCGAGAGCGAGCCCTCGTCCGGCTTGATCGCAATCTCGATGGTCTCGCGCCTGAGATTGAGCCTTCGCTCGATTTCGCCGCGCGAGGCGTCGAGGCCTGCGCCGGTCGCTGCCGAGACGAGGACCGCGCCGGCGCGGCGTGCCTCGTTGCGCACCCGCTGCATTTCCTCCTCGTCGAGGAGATCGGCCTTGTTCCACACTTCGAGCAGCCGGGCCGGCTCGCCTTCCGCGTCGATGCCAAGCTCTAACAGCACGGCGTTGACGTCGGCGCGCTGGCTGAGGCTGGTTCTGTCGGCGATGTCGCGCACATGCAGGATCAACTCCGCTTGCAGCACCTCTTCGAGCGTGGCGCGGAAGGCTGCGATCAGCGTGGTCGGCAGGTCGGAGATGAAGCCTACGGTGTCGGACAGCACCGCCTTCGACCCTCCGGGCAGCGACATCGCCCTGATGGTTGGATCGAGCGTGGCGAACAGCGTGTCCTCGGCCAGCACCGCGGCGCCGGTCAGCGCATTGAACAGGGTCGATTTGCCCGCATTGGTGTAGCCGACCAGCGCCACCGACGGATAGGGCACGCGCTGGCGCGACTTCCGCTGCAGGCCGCGGGTGCGCCCGACCTGCTCCAGCTCTTTGCGGATGGTGGCGATGCGCTCGTCGATCAGGCGGCGGTCGGCCTCGATCTGGGTCTCGCCGGGGCCGCCGAGAAAGCCGAAGCCGCCGCGCTGGCGCTCAAGATGGGTCCACGACCGGACCAGGCGGCTTTTCTGATAGACGAGATGGGCGAGCTCGACTTGCAGGCGCCCTTCCCGGGTCCGCGCCCGTTCGCCGAAGATCTCGAGAATGAGACCGGTACGGTCGAGCACCTTGGCCTGCCATGCCCGTTCGAGATTGCGCTGCTGCGCCGGCGTGAGCGGGTGGTCGACGATCACCAGCCCGGCCTCCTGGGCGCGCACCAGACCTTTGAGCTCTTCGACCTTGCCGGAGCCGAACAGAGTCGCGGGCCGTGGACTGGGCACCGGTACGAGGCCGCTGGCAACGACCTGGAGGTCGATCGCCGCGGCCAAGCCCGCCGCCTCTTTCAGGCGCGCTTGCGGCGAGCGCTCCGAACCATCGTGAATCGAAGTGCGGGCGCCCTTCCCGCGTTTCTTGTCGAGCACCGGCAGCAGCACGACGGCCCTGACGCGCCCGTGACGGCGCGCGGGTGTCATCCCGCGCTCTGCCCGCCCCTTTTTGCGCTTTAGCTCTTTGGGGTCGGTCGGACGCAATTACTCAGCGGCACCTTCCGCGTCGGTGATGTCTGCGAGCTGGATCGGTTGACCCGGCATGATGGTCGAAATTGCATGCTTGTAGACGAGCTGCGAATGTCCATCCCGGCGCAGCAGGACGCAGAAATTGTCGAACCACGTCACGACGCCCTGGAGCTTCACGCCGTTGACGAGAAATATGGTCAGCGGCGTCTTTTGCTTGCGAACGTGATTGAGAAACGTGTCTTGAAGGCTTTGCGCGCGTTCTGTCGCCATGGGCTTCCCCGTCCCTTTGGTCACGCTTACGCTGTTGATGACGCCGGTCTTTTGCCCTGCCCGGCCTGAGATAGGCATTAGACGCGATTAAAAGGCCGTCCCGCAAGGGGCCTGATGCGAAAGACTTTCCCCGGCACCGTGTAACGCCCCTGCCCGGCTAGCGCAAGGCTGGCACGCGTTCGTTCGAATTGACCCCCAGCGCGCGCAATTTGCGGTGCAAGGCCGAGCGTTCCATGCCGACAAACTCGGCCGTACGCGAGATGTTGCCGCCGAACCGGTTGACCTGGGCCAACAGATATTCGCGCTCGAAAATCTCGCGCGCATCGCGCAAGGGCAGCGACATCAGATGCTCGCCCCCTGCCCCGTTGGGCGACAGCGGGACCGGCGAGATGATCTCGTCGGGCAGCATGTCGGCGGTGATGATCGAGTCGGGATCGCCGCCGACGAGAATCATCAGCCGCTCGATATTGTTGCGGAGCTGACGCACATTGCCAGGCCAGTCGTGGGATTGCAGCACCGCCATGGCGTCCTCGCCGATGCGGCGGGGTGCCAGACCCGAGGCCACCGAGATGGTCTGCACGAAATAGCGCACCAGCTCGGGCACGTCTTCGCGGCGGTCGGCCAGCCCCGGCACTTTGATCGGCACGACGTTGAGGCGATGAAACAGATCCTCGCGCAAGCGGCCTGACGACATCTCCTTCTGAAGATCGTGGCTGGTGGAGGACACCACGCGCACGTCGACATGCACCTTGGTGCCGCCGCCGAGCCGCTGGAAGCGCTGCTCGACCAGCACCCGCAAAATCTTGGCCTGGGTCTCGAGCGGCATGTCGGCGACTTCGTCCATATAGAGCGTGCCGTTATGCGCCTCCTCGAGCGCGCCGACCTTGCGCGGGCCCGAGCCCGCCCCCTCCTCGGTGCCGAACAGCTCGAGCTCCATGCGGTCGGGCACCATGGCGGCGGCGTTCAGCACCACGAACGGACCCTCGGCGCGGGCCGACTTGGCGTGCATCACCCTTGCCGCAAGCTCCTTGCCGCAGCCCGACGGGCCGGTGATCAGGACGCGGCTGTTGGTCGGGGCGACCTTGTCGATCGCCTGGCGCAGCTGATTGATGGCGGCCGAGTGACCGACCATGTCGAAGGAGTAGCTGCTGCGCTCGCGCAGCTCGCGATTCTCGCGCCGCAGACGCGAGGCCTCCAGTGCTCGCGTGGTGATAAGCAGCAGCCGGTCGGCCTTGAACGGCTTCTCGATATAGTCGTAAGCGCCGCGCTTGATGGCGGCCACCGCGGTCTCGATATTGCCGTGGCCGCTGATGATGATGACCGGAAGATCGGGATGCGGCTTCTTGATGCGGTCGAGCAGCTCGAGCCCGTCAAGCTTTGAGCTTTGCAGCCAGATGTCGAGGATCACCAGCGACGGGCGCCGCTCCTCGATGACCTGCAGCGTCTCGTCGCTGTCCTTGGCGAGCCGCGTCGAATGACCCTCATCTTCGAGAATGCCTGAGATCAGTTCCCTGATGTCGGCCTCGTCATCCACGACCAGAATGTCAGACGCCATGGGTCACTCCCTCTTCCTCATCGGCGCGTTCGGCTGAGGCCGGTGCCGGCTCCAGCTCGACCGCCTTTACGCCGGCCTCATCGTTGTCTCCCATCGGCAGATCGATGCGCACCGAAGCCCCTTCGATCTTGCCGTTGCGTTTGGGCGCATCGGCGAGCGTGAGCGTCCCGCCATGCTGCTCGGTAATCCGGTAGACGATCGCCAGACCAAGCCCGGTGCCCTTGGTGCGGGTGGTCATATAGGGCTCGATCAGGCGCTCGCGGTTCTCCTTGGGCAGGCCGCAGCCATTGTCGATGACGGTGATCTGCACGCGGTCGCCCTTGGTGCGGACCTTGGCCACCACATGTCCCGTGCCGGCGCGGGCCGGGTCGGCCTCGATCGCGGTATCGATGCCCTCGCTAGCGTTCTTGACCAGGTTGGTGACGGCTTGGGCCAGCAGCCGGCGGTCCGACAGCGCCACCACCGGCTTGGTGGGAAGATCGAGCTCGAAATTGATCTCCGGACGGCTCACCTGGAACAGGAACACGGCCTCGCGCACGATCTCGCGCACGTCGTGGCGTTCCATCACCGGCTGCGGCATGCGGGCGAAGGCGGAGAACTCGTCGACCATGCGGCCGATATCGGACACCTGGCGGATGATGGTGTCGGTGCATTGATCGAACACCTCACGGTCCTTGGTGATAGAATCGCCGTATTTGCGGCGGATGCGCTCGGCGGAGAGCTGGATCGGCGTCAGCGGGTTCTTGATCTCGTGGGCGATGCGCCGGGCCACGTCGGCCCAGGCGGTGCTGCGCTGGGCGCTGACCAGCTCGGTCATGTCGTCGAAGGTCACCACGAAGCCTTGGGCCTCGTGGTCCTGGCCTTCGGTGGTGACCTGCACCGCGAAATTGCGCTCCGAGCCCCGGCGCCGCTGGGTGATCTGATCGGTGACGAGGCGCTTGCCCTGCCTTTGGGCGCGCTTCAGCACCGCGGCGAATTCGGGAACGATCTTGGCGAGCGGCTGGCCGGTGAGGTCGGCCTCCTTCATGTCGAGCAGGGTCTCGGCCGAGCGGTTGACCAGGGTGATGGTGCCGTCGGGATCGACGCCGACCACGCCCGCGGTCACGCCCGACAGCACCGCCTCCATGAAGCGGCGGCGCTCGTCGAGCTTCAAATTGGCGCCCACCAGCTCGTCGCGCTGGCTCTTGAGCTCGGAGGTCATGGTGTTGAAGGTCGAGCCGAGCACGGCCAGGTCGCCGTCGGCGGGATCGACGTCGACATTCACACCGAGATTGCCTTCGGAGATTTGCTGCGCCGCGCCCATCAGTTGGCGGATCGGCGCCACCAGGCGGTTGGCGAACCACATGCCGATCCAGATGGCGGACAGCAGCAGCGTGAGGGCGATGGCCACGTACATCAGCCCGAACGCCACCTGGACGCCGGCGCGACGCTGTTCGAGTAGCTGATATTCGGCGACATTGGCGCGGGTGGCGCGGAGCTGTTGCAGCACGCGCGCGTTCACCGGACGGACGACATAGAGGTAGGTATCGGTGAAATTCTGCAAGCTCTTGATGGCGCCGACCAAGCTGGTTTGGCCGGGGGCGATCACGATCACCTGGCCTTTCTTGGCGAGTTCCATGGCCTCTTGCGGCGGCGGCTTGAAGGGGAACTCGGGCAGCGAAGCGGCGGTGGCGAGGATCTTCCCCTCGCCGTCGATGAGATAGGCGATGGGCAGCGCCCTGATGGCGGCCTGCGCGGTGAGGAAATTGCCGAAACCTTGCGGCTGCGATTTTACCAGCTCGACGGCCTCGTCGACATCTCTGGCCATGGCGACTGTGTCGGCGCGGATCACCTGGCCATGCTCCTGGAGATAGGCCGTGGCGACGTCGATCGAATTCTGAATGATCGACTTGGTGCGATCGGAGAACCAGTGATCGAGGCCGCGGTCGAGCGAGATGCTGGCGAAGATGGCGAGCAGGATCGCCGGCATAACCGCGATCACGCTGAACAGGCTGACGATGCGGACATGCAGCTGCGCGCCGGCGACCTGGCGCTGGCGGGCCAGCCATAGGCCGGTCACTTGCCAGGCGATGGTCAGGATCATCGCCAGCACGAGCACGACGTTGATGAGGAGGACGGCGACCACCACGAGGTGGGTCGGCACGATCGGAGTGAGGCCCGTCAGGATGAAATAGGTGGCAAGACCGGAGCACAGCGACAGCACCACGGTAATCAGGCCGAGGGTGAAGGGCAGACGGCTGCGGGTGTGGACCCCACCAGTCAGATCGCCGGCGGACTTCGCCGGGGCAACAGAGGGTTTGGTCTCAGCTGAAAGATCGTTCATGGCTTCGCGCGGGCCACCAAGCGCCAGGCGCTCGGCCGTCGTCTGTAGCGACTGAAATACGCCACCCAACCACATGCCCTGCTCTCCCTGGGGACCTTGTCGTCCTTCGATTTTGGGAGCGTCCGCCTCAGGAATGATGCAATAAAATCACAATGTGGCGCTTTGGCGACAATAGGCTGGTTAACGGCGCCCGGGTGAAGACCTGCCCCGCACCGGTCAGTGTAGATATTACATAGGCTGTTCAGCGAGTTATCGGCGGACTGGGGCCCGGTCAGGTGCCTGGCGTTTTGATCACTTTGATGCCGAGATCGCGGATCTTCTTGCGCAGCGTGTTGCGGTTTAGCCCTAACAGGTCGGCGGCGCGAATCTGGTTGCCCCTGGTGGCGGCCAGCGCCGCGCTGATCAGCGGGGACTCGATCTTGCGCAGGACGCGGTTGTAGAGCCCCGAGGGCGGCAGCTCCTGGCCGAAGCTTACGAAATAGCCGGACAGGAAGCGCTCGACCGACTCGGACAGGTCGCCCGATGGTTCGGTGGCGTCGGGGAACGGCGGCCGGGCGGCGCTGGCTAACTCGTTCTCCACCATCTCCACGGTGGCGATGTCCTGGGCGTAGATCGCCGACAGCCGTCGCACCAGATTCTCGAGTTCGCGGATATTGCCGGGCCAGTGATAGCGCTTGAGCCGCTCGATGGCCGCCGGCTCGAAGCTCTTCGACGGCAGCCCCTCCTTCTCGGCAATGCCGATGAAATGGCGCACCAGATCGGGGATGTCCTCGAGCCGCTCGCGCAGCGGCGGCAACCGCAGCGGTACGACATTCAGCCGGTAGAACAGATCCTCGCGGAACAGGCCCTGGTCGATCTGCTGCTGAAGATCGCGATTGGTGGCGGCGACGATCCTGACATTGGTCCTTATCGGGGTGCGGCCGCCGACCGTGGTGTACTCACCTTCCTGCAACACTCGCAGCAGCCGCGTCTGCGCCTCCATCGGCATGTCGCCGATCTCGTCGAGGAACAGCGTGCCGCCTTCGGCCTGTTCGAAGCGCCCGACGTGACGGGTCTGGGCGCCGGTGAACGCTCCCTTCTCGTGGCCGAACAGCTCGGACTCGATCAGCTCGCGCGGGATGGCGGCCATGTTGATGGCGACGAAGGGTCCGTTGCGGCGCTTGCCGTATTCATGCAGGGCACGGGCGACCAGCTCCTTGCCGGTGCCCGACTCGCCGGTGATCATCACCGTGAGATCGGTCTGGGTCAGGCGGGCGAGCACGCGGTAGATATCCTGCATGGCCGGGCAGCGCCCGATCAGCGGCAAGCCGTCATTTGCCTCGGCGGCGAGCCGCTGGGTCTTGCGCCGGGGCTCCGCCAGCGCCCGGCCGACGATGGCGACGAGCTCGTTCAGGTCGAACGGCTTGGGCAGATATTCATAGGCGCCCCGCTCGGTCGCGGTGATGGCGGTCATGAAGGTGTTCTGGGCGCTCATCACGATGATCGGCAGATCGGGTCTGAGCTTCTTGACCCGGGGGATGAGATCGAAGGCGTTCTCGTCCGGCATCAGCACGTCGGTGATGACGAGATCGCCCTCGCCCTGGCTGATCCACCGCCACAGCGTGGCGGCGTTGCCGGTGGCGCGCGGTGCGTAGCCGGCGCGGGCGAGCGCCTGGTTCAGGACCGTGCGGATCGCGGCGTCGTCGTCGGCGATCAGAATATTTCCTTTGGCCATGTGTTAGCCCTGCCCGCCGTGATGCGACGCTTCGCTTTCGGCCATCGGCATCAGGGCCCGAAATACGGTGAAGCGCGGCCGCGAGTCGCATTCGATGATGCCGCCATGGTCGCCGATGATCTTGGCGACCAGCGCCAGCCCGAGCCCGGCGCCGGACGGCTTGGTGGAGACGAACGGGTCGAACAGATGCGGCATGAGATCGGTCGGCACGCCGGCGCCGTTGTCCTCGACAGCGATCTCGAGCGGCAGGCTCACTTTGGCCTGGCTCCCCGGCACCGACAGGCGCACGCCGGGGCGGAACGAGGTGGTGAGCGTGATCTGGCCGTCGGCCCGGTCGTCGCCGATCGCCTCGGCGGCGTTCTTGACGAGATTGAGGAACGCCTGGATCAGCTTGTCGCGGCTGCCCGGCACGGACGGGAGCGAGGGATCGTAGTGCTCAACGATTTTGATCTGGCGGGCGAAGCCGGTCTGCGCGATCTGCTTCACGTGATCGAGTACGTCATGGATGTTGACCGCCTCGCGCTGCAACGGGCGCTGGTCGCCGAAGATCTCCATGCGGTCGACCAACTTGCAGATGCGGTCGGACTCGGCGCAGATCAACTGGGTCAGGGTGCGGTCAGAGTCGGTGCGCTCGCTTTCGAGCAGCTGCGCCGCGCCCCTGATGCCAGATAGCGGGTTCTTGATCTCGTGGGCGAGCACGGCGGCGAGACCGGACACCGAGCGGGCGGCGCCGCGATGGGTGAGCTGACGCTCGATCATCTGCGCCATGCTGCGCTGCTGGAGCATGATCAGCACCCGGCCTGGCATCTCCGGGACCGGGCCGCCGTAAAGGTCGACGAGCTTCGGCGCCTCGAAGCGGAACGAGCCGAGGTCGACGCCATATTCGTTAACGGTGGTGCCGTTGCGCTGCACCTGCTCCACCAGCGCGATGAGCGGACTGCCGAAGGCGACCACGTCGGTGAGGGAGCGTTGGCACAGCACGCCGGCGCTCATCTGGAAGAAGTCTTCCGCCGCGGTATTGGCGTATACGATGGTGAGCCCCTCGCCGATGACGAGAAGCGGATGGGGCAGCGCACCGAGCAGCGCCTCAACCTCGATCGGCTGGGACGGGGGCACGCGTCGCGTGGGGGGCTTTTTGGTTGACCCGCTCAAGCGGTGTATCCTTTGGTCGGCCGCACCGGCTGATCGGTCCGAAGATGCACAATTTTTATGCAAGAAGACCCCATGAACTTTAATTGGGCACAATACGCAGGATTTTCTGCTGCGGCAACACTCGTTTTGCCGCAGTGCAACATTTCGATGATTCTAGGGTTTACGCGGTTTCGGAGGGAAAGCCGGTGAGCGTGGCCGCGCTTATCGTCGCGGCAGGCCGCGGCGCCAGGGCATCTGCTGGGCACGATCGCCCCAAGCAATATTGCCCGGTCGGCGGCGTGCCGATGATCGCGCGGACAATTGCCGCCTTCGCCGCGCATCCACGCGTGGACGACATTCTCGTCGTGATTCATCCCGAGGATGAGAAGCTCTACCGCGCGGCGAGCGAACCCTTCGCGCAACGTTTGCAAAACCCGGTGCAAGGCGGCGCACGACGACAAGACTCGGTTCGCGCCGGCCTCGAGGCGCTCGCCGCCGTGGCGCCCTCCGCCGTGCTGATCCACGATGCGGCGAGGCCGTTCGTCAAATCCGAGCTGATCGACCGCGTCATCGCCAGTCTCGGCGCGCATCAGGGCGCCCTGCCCTGCCTTCCCGTCACCGACACCTTGAAGTGGATTGCCGAGGGAAGGGTGATCGGCACCGCCGAGCGCAATCAGCTGTGGCGGGCACAGACGCCGCAAGGCTTCAAGTTCGATGCGATCCTCGCTGCCCATCGCGCCGCGGCCAATGAGCCTGCGCGCGAGTTTACCGACGATGCCGGCATCGCCGAATGGTTCGGCCTCGATGTCGCGGTGGTCGAAGGCGGGGAAGACAATCGCAAGCTTACCACCGCGGAGGATCTGAAAATCGCCGACGAGTTGTTGCAGCCTGGAGCCTCCGGCGCCGCCGTCATGCGCGTGGCCTCGGGCTATGACGTTCACGCCTTCGGCCCCGGCGACGCAGTGATGCTGTGCGGGGTCAGCATTCCGCACCCGAAAAAGCTGATCGGCCACAGCGATGCCGATGTCGGCTTGCATGCCTTGACCGACGCGCTGCTCGGCGCGATCGCCGAGGGCGATATCGGGGTCCACTTCCCGCCGTCGGATGCGCGCTGGCGCGGCGCTGACTCCGAGATTTTCCTCAAGCATGCCGCTGCCCTGGTGAGAGAGCGCGGCGGAACCATCGTGCATGTCGACATCACGCTGCTGTGCGAGGCCCCGCGCATCGGGCCTTACCGCGACGAGATGCGCGCCCGCATCGCCGGCATGCTCGGCGTGCAAATCTCCCAGGTGAGCATCAAGGCGACCACCAATGAAGGCCTCGGCTTCATCGGCCGGGGCGAAGGCATCGCGGCGATGGCAACGGCCACGGTGGGTCTGCCATGACTGAGACGATTGAACTCGACGCCGCGCTGCTGGTTCGGGCTGCGGCACTGCTCGACGCATGCCGCGCCGGCAACGAGACAGTGGCGACCGCCGAATCCTGCACCGGCGGATTGGTCGCAGCCGCCCTCACCGCCATCCCCGGCTCGTCCGCCGTGTTCGAGCGTGGCTTTGTCACCTATTCGAACAGCGCTAAGAGCGAGATGCTCGGCGTGCCGTATTGGCTGATCGAGCGTCACGGCGCGGTGAGCGACGACGTGGCCCGCGCCATGGCCGGAGGGGCACTGACCCATTCGCAGGCTAGCCTCGCCGTGGCCGTCACCGGTATTGCCGGTCCCGACGGCGGCACGCCGGACAAGCCGGTCGGTCTGGTCTATTTCGCGGCCGGACGGCGCGACACGCCGATCGTGAGCGAGAGCGTGCTGTTCGGCGATCTCGGCCGCGCGGAAATCAGGCGGCGTAGCGTCGAGCGCGCGCTCAGTCTGCTGCTGTCATTGGTGTGAGGCGGGACGACGTATCCGTTCGGCCATAGACCAGGTCGGCTCGGGCCTCGAACGCGCTGGTGTAGCGCTCCACCGCCTTGCCGAACAGCCGGCCCACCAGCCGCTCGAACAGGCGCGAGCGGAAGGCATAGGCGATATAGAACGCGACCTCGCACGATTCCGCGCCAAGTGGCTGAAAATGCCAGCGATTCTCGAGGAAGCTGAACGGCCCGTCGAGATATTCGACCAGGATAGAGCGGGCGGGCGGGTCGAGATGCACCTTGGTGGTGAAGCTCTCGTGGATCATGCCGTAGCCGACGGTCATGGTGGCGACCAGCAGCTCCTTGCCGTCGCGCTGCTCGCGGCGCTTGACCGCCAGCCCCTCGCACAGCGGCAGGAATTTTGGATAGTCCTCGACGCGCGCCACCAGCGCGAACATCTCCTCGGCCGAATGGGCAACGGAATGGGTGGTCTCGTAAACATGCATGTGAGTTGCGCCGGTACTTCGGTTAGGCGCCGAGCGAGGCGTGGCGCGCAGCCTTGAGCCGCGTGAAGTCCTCAGCGGCATGATAGGAGGAGCGCGTCAATGGGCTGGCCGCCACCAGCAGGAAGCCTTTCTCCTCGGCAATGCGCTGATAAGACTGGAACTCCTCGGGCGTCACAAAGCGGTCAATGGCCGCATGTTTGCGGGTCGGCTGGAGATATTGGCCGATGGTCAAGAAGTCGACCGAAGCGGCGCGAAGATCGTCCATCACGGCGAGAACCTGTTCGCGCGTCTCGCCCAATCCCACCATGATGCCCGACTTGGTGAACAGCAGCGGCTGGAGCGCCTTGGCGCGCGCCAAAAGTCGCAACGAGTGACGATAGTCCGCACCCGGACGAATGCGCCGGTAGAGCGACGGCACGGTCTCGACATTGTGGTTGAACACGTCGGGAGCTGAATCGAGCACGATCTCGAGCGCGCCGTCTTTACGCAAGAAGTCGGGAGTCAGTACCTCGATGGTGGTGGCGGGCCGCGTCCGCCTGATGGCGGCGATGGTCGCGGCGAAATGGGCGGCGCCGCCGTCGGCGAGATCGTCGCGGTCGACCGAGGTCACCACCACATGGGCGAGATCGAGCGCGGCGACGGCTTGCGCCACGCGGAGCGGCTCTCCTTTATCGAGCGCGCCGGGCTTGCCGGTGGCCACATTGCAGAAGGCGCAGGCGCGGGTGCAGGTCTCGCCCATAATCATGAAGGTGGCATGGCGCTTGTCCCAGCATTCGCCGATATTGGGACAGGCCGCCTCCTCGCACACCGTGGTGAGCCGGTGGGCGCGCAACACGTCGCGCGTGGCGTCGAAGGCGTGCGCGCCCGGCGCCCTCACGCGGATCCAGGCCGGCTTGGCCAGGACCGGCGTGTCGGGCAGCTGCGCCTTCTCGGGATGGCGCGGCCGCGCCTTCAGCCCATCAGACCTGTCGAGCAGCGTCACGATCGAACCAACTCCTGAAAGCCATCGATCAGGTGGCCGGGCCTCTGATGCTGCGCCAGATCCACAACACCAAGACCGCGCCGATCGAGGCGACGATCAAATTGCCGATCCAGCCATGAAACTCGATGTTCAAGACACTGGCGAGCGTGCCGCCGACGAACGATCCGGCGATGCCGACCAACAGATTGGTGAGCAGGCCGTGGTCGCTCGAGGTGACCTTCTCGGCGATATAGCCGGCGATCAGGCCGATGATCAGCATGCCGATGAAGCCGACTCCCGGCATCGAAAGCAGAGTTTGGGGTTCCCCCTCCATTGTCACCTCCCTTTGTTGTTTGGACCGGCCCAACGCCGGACGTTTGGACTCAGCGAATGCGCTGCCACACCAGGATGCAGATGATCGCACCGATGGTGGCGATGATGATCTCGCCGATCACATTATAGGCGCCAAGGCCAAGCAGGCCGGCAAGCAGGCCGCCGACCACGGCGCCGATAATACCGATCAGCAGGTTTATCAGCAGATCCTGCTGGCGTCCTAGGATGTAAGAGGCCAGCGCGCCGGCGATCAGGCCGACCACCAGAAAAATGAGTAGGTTCATGATTTTGCTCCCTGTTTCTCGAGTCGAGGGCGTCGGCCGGCGAACTAGATGTGAAGCGCGCGGCCATAGGCGTCGAGCACCGATTCGCCCATCATCTCCGACAATGTCGGGTGGGGGAAGATAGCGGCGATCAATTCCGCCTCGGTGGTTTCCAGGGTCTTGGCGATGACGAAGCCCTGAATCAGCTCGGTCGCCTCGGCGCCAAGCAGATGCGCTCCGAGCAGCGCGCCGGTCTTGGCGTCGAAAATGGTTTTCACCAGGCCTTCGGTCTCGCCGAGCGCGATCGCTTTGCCGTTGGCGGAATACGGGAAGCGGCCGACCTTGAGCTCGTAGCCGGCCGCGCGGGCGTCCGCCTCGGTGAGCCCGACGCTCGCCACTTGCGGCGCGCTATAGGTGCAGCCGGGTATCGCGCTGCGGTCGAGAGGATGCACGCCGTCGACGCCGGCGATCTTTTCGACACAGATGATGCCCTCATGGCTTGCCTTGTGCGCCAACCAGGGTGGGCCGACCACGTCGCCGATGGCGTAAAGGCCGGGCGCTCCGGTGCGGCAATAGTCATCGACCACGATGTGCCCCTTGTCGACGCGCACCCCCTGCTCTTCAAGCCCGAGCCCCTCGACATTGCCGGTGATGCCGATGGCGAGGATTACGCGCTCGGCGGTGATCTCCTTGGCGGCGCCGTCGGCCAGCCGCAGCGTCGCGGTCACACTGTCGTCGCCCTTGACCAGGCGCTCGACGCGCGCCTCGGTGTGGATGGCGATGCCTTGTCTGGTGAACACCTTGCGCGCCAGCTCTGAGATTTCGGCATCTTCGGCGGGCAGGATGCGCGGCAGCATTTCAACGACGGTCACGTCGGCGCCGAGGCCGCGATAGAAGCTGGCGAACTCGATGCCGATCGCGCCCGAGCCGATGATCAGCAGGGATTTGGGGAAGCGCGTCGGGATCATGGCCTCCTTGTAGGTCCAGATCAGCCTGCCATCGGGCTCGAGCCCGGGCAGCGTCCGTGCCCGCGCCCCGGTGGCGACGATGATATGAGCGGCCTCGATATCGGGCAGCGGCTCGCCCGACTTGCCGGTGACGGCGATGCGGCCTTGGCCTTTCAGCCGCGCGGTACCGTCGATCACCGTGATCTTGTTCTTCTTCATCAGATAGGAGACGCCGTTGGCCAGCCGCTCGGCCGCCTTGCGGCTGCGCTCGACCACGCGGGCGAGATCGAAGCGGACATTGTCGCATGCCAGCCCGAACTCGGATGCGTGGCGCATGGCGGTGTAAAGTTCCGACGTGCGGAGCAGCGCCTTGGTGGGGATGCAGCCCCACTTGAGGCAGATGCCGCCGAGATGTTCGCGCTCGACGATCGCGCAGCTCAAACCGAGCTGCGCGGCGCGGATGGCGGCGACATAGCCGCCCGGCCCAGCGCCGATGATGGCCACATCGAACCGCGTCATGGTCGAGGCTCCGTCGTTGTAGATGCGGGTGTCTTGGGCACGACCAGACGCAAAATGAGATATTGCACCAGCACGGTCAAAGCCGGGGGCGCGAAACTCACCAGGAAGGTGCGGAACTGCCGCTCAGGCTCAAGCCCGACATAGAGCGTATGCGAGATCTGGCTGATCAGAAAAAAGGCGACCGGCGGGACCAGCAGCACCGCGCAGGCGCCGGCAAGGACCGTGCGGTTGCGGGCGATGACGAGGGTCAGGCCGAAGATCAGCGGACCGAGGATGGCCCAGATCACCACGGCGTAACCGCCGATGGCCTGATCGATATTGCAGGCGAGCCCCTCGCCTTGGCAGGGAATGAGCGCGAGCAGTTCGGTGACGGCGTAGCCGGCCAGAAAGGACAGCGCGCCCGCCGCGAACAGCGCCAGCACGAATTTGCCGTCAGGCCTTCGCATGATGCGACCTCAAGTGCTGCCTACGAGCGACTTTACCATCAGCACCCAGTCGCCTTGGTGGGGACATCCTGGAAACAGGATCGCGGACGCGCTGGCAAGGGCGGAATAGCCGGCGCGCTGATAAAGCCGCGCCGCGCCGCCATTCCAACCGCCGACGATGACGCTCAGTGCCGGCGCGCCCTCCTCCCGGCCCTTTCTCTCGGCGATCTCCAGGAGCTTGGCGCCGATGCCCTGCCCGCGAAACTCGGGAAAGGTGGCGAGCACATTCACATACCAAGAGCCCGGCGCGCGTGCCTCGAGTCTGACCAGGGGCTGGACGATGGCCGGCATGTCGTCGAGCGCGCCGAGATCGTAGGGATCGTCGAGCCGGTAGCCGACCAGGCTGGCGGCGATCTCGCCGTCGATCTCGGCGACAATGGCGTTGTTGTACGAGAAGCCGCCGGTCTCGCGCGCGGCGCGTTCGCGGCCGAGTTCGAGCAGCGACTGGCCGGGCGCGGCGAGCGTGCTCCACATATGAGCCGGCATGCCTTCACCGGCGATGTCGACCAGCACGGCCAGCGCAGCGGCGTCGGCCTTGCGGGCCGGTCTGAAGAGAGGCGCGAGCTCCATCGCAGGACGAGCCTACATCAGCATGGTGACGGGGTCTTCGAGATAGGCCTTGAAGGCGGCCAGAAGCTCGGCGCCGAGCGCGCCGTCGATGACGCGGTGGTCGACCGACAGCGTCACGCTCATCATGGTGGCGATCTTGAGCGCGTCGTCCTTGACCACCGGGCGCTTCTCGGCGCGTCCCACCGCCATGATCGATGCCTGCGGCGGGTTGATCACCGCATCGAAGCGGTCGATGCCGTACATGCCGAGATTGGAGATGGTGGTCGAACCGCCCTGATATTCGTGCGGCGCCAGCCGCTTTGAGCGCGCGCGGGCGGCGAGGTCGCGCATCTCGTTGGAGATCTCGGACAGGCTTTTCACCTCGGCGTCGCGGATCACCGGCGTGTGCAGCCCGCCGCCTTCGAGCGCCACCGCCACGGCGATATCGGAGGCGCGATGGCGCAGCACCCCCGCTTCGGTCCAGGTGGCGTTGGCGCCCGGCACCGATTGCAGCGCCATGGCTAGCGCCTTGATGATGAAATCGTTGACCGAGAGCTTGAAGGCGCGCGGTCCCTCCTGCGGCGCCAGCGCGTTGAGCCGGGCGCGCGCAGCCAGCAGCGCATCGAGCTGGCAGTCGATGGCGAGATAGAAATGCGGGATGGTCTGCTTGGAGAGGGTGAGCCGCTCGGCGATGAAGCGGCGCATCGTGTCGTGCGGCACGATGTCATAAGAGCCGGGGTCGAAGAGCGCGAGCACCTGGCTGTCCGGCATGCCCCGCCCCTCGGCGGGCTCATGCCTCGCGACGACGTGGTGCGGACGGGGCTCGGGAGCCGGTTCGGCGGCTTCGGACTCGGGCTGCGCCGGTGCGACTGCCTCAGCCGGCGCGGCGGGGCGCATGGCGTCGCGCGCGGCGTGCTCAATGTCGGTCTTGACGATGCGGCCATGCGGGCCCGAGCCGTTCAGCGTGGTGAGCTCGAGCCCGAGCTCCCGCGCCAGCCGCCGCGCCAACGGCGAGGCGAACACGCGCTCGGCCTGGCCGTTGCGGCCGTTCCGCCTGATCTGCGCAGCGATCTGGTTCAGCACCTGCTCGGTTTCTCCCTCTCCCCGTCGGGGAGCGCGTGGGGGCGAGGGGGATTCTGGCTCATTTGGCCTATGACCCCCCTCACCCGCGCCGAAGCTGGGCTTCGGCGCGTCCTCTCCCCGTTGGGGAGAGGGGGAGGTTGTTGTGGCTTCGGCCCCGTCATCCTCGGTCAAGAGCAGCGCCATGGGATGATTGACCGGCACATGCTCGGTGCCCTCGGCCAGCAGCAGCGTGCCGATCACCCCGTCCTCGGCCGCCTCGACCTCCATGGTCGCCTTGTCGGTCTCGACCTCGGCCACCACGTCGCCGCTCTTGACGGCGTCGCCCTCGTTGACGTGCCATTTGACGAGTTTGCCCTCCTCCATGGTGGGCGACAGGCGCGGCATGAGGATTTGCGTGGGCATCTCAGAGGTTCCCGCGCGAAGCGGCAAAAGCCTCTTCCCAATGCTGGCCGTCGAACAGGGAGATCCCAGTGACCCGCACCTGACCGTCATCGAGGCAGCGCACGTTCACGCTGAAGCCGTCAGGCTTGGACCGCGGCACGTAGAAGCTCTTTATTCCGCATACGGAACAGAAGTGATGCTTGGCCGCGCCGGTGTTGAATGTGTAGGTGGTGATCTTGTCAGCGCCTTGAAGCAGGCGGAACCGCTCAGCTTCGACGTGATAATGCAGATAGCTGCTCTTGGCGCAGATCGAGCAGTTGCATTCGCGCGCCTCGATCTCCTCGGGCGCCAGCACCTCGAACCGCACCGCGCCGCAATGGCACCCGCCCTGCTTCCAGTCCATGGGGGCTTGGGACATCTGCGTCATTTCCGGTAGCAGACCGATTTGACCGCTTCGACCACGCCCTCGACCGACGGCAGCGCCAGCTTCTCCAGATTGGCGGCATAGGGCATCGGCACGTCGGCGCCGGTGATCGCCAAAGGCGGCGCATCGAGATAATCGAACGCCTCGGCCACGACGCGGGCGCAAATCTCCGAGCCGATGGAGCAGACCGGCCAGCCCTCCTCCACCGTGACGAGGCGGTTGGTCTTGCGCACCGAGGCGAGCACGGTGTCGATGTCGAGCGGGCGCAGGGTGCGCAGGTCGATCACTTCCGCCTCGATGCCCTGCTCGGCGAGTTGCTTGGCCGCGTCCAGCGCATAGGCCATGCCGCGTGAGAACGAGACGATGGTGACGTGGCGGCCGCTGCGCGCCACGAATGCTTTGCCGATCGGCAACACGAAATCTGACGACGTCGGCACCTCGAAGCTCTGGCCGTACAGGATCTCGTTCTCCAGGAACACCACCGGGCCGGGATCGCGGATGGCCGCCTTCAACAGGCCCTTGGCGTCGGCGGCGGTATAGGGCGCGATCACTTTCAGCCCGGGCACGTGCGCATACCAGGCGGCGTAATTCTGGCTGTGCTGGGCGGCGACCCGGGCGGCCGCGCCGTTCGGCCCGCGGAACACGATCGGGCAATGCATCTTGCCGCCCGACATATAGAGCGTCTTGGCGGCGGAATTGATGATGTGGTCGATCGCCTGCATGGCGAAGTTCCAAGTCATGAACTCGACGATCGGCTTGAGCCCGGCAAAGGCCGCGCCGACCCCGACCCCGGCGAAGCCATATTCGGTGATCGGCGTGTCGACCACGCGCATGGGACCGAACTCGTCGAGCAGGCCTTGGGTCACTTTGTAAGCGCCCTGGTACTGGCCGACCTCCTCGCCTAGCACGAACACCGATGGATCGGCCCGCATCTCCTCGGCCATGGCGTCGCGCAGCGCCTCGCGCACGGTCTGGCTGATCATCTCGGTGCCGGGCTTGATCTCGGGCTCGGGCCGCGGCTCGGCGGGCGCGTGCGGCGGACCGGCCGGAGCCTCCTCGAAATCAGGCAGGCTCTCGCCCAGCTCACGGAAGACTCCCTCTCCCCGTTGGGGAGAGGGTGTGACGGCTTCAGTTGCCTGGGTCCCCTCACCCTTTCCCGCAAGGGGAGTGGGTGAGTCCTCCTCGCCGTCGGTGAGCAGAAGGGCGATGGGCTGGTTGACCGGGATGTGCTCGGTGCCCTCCGCCACCAGGAATTTGCCGAGCCGCCCGTCCTCGGCCACCTCGACCTCCATGGTCGCCTTGTCGGTTTCGATCTCGGCGATGGGGTCGCCGGCGCGCACGTCGTCGCCCTCGCGCACCAGCCATTTGGCGAGCTTGCCCTCCTCCATGGTGGGCGACAGCGCAGGCATCAGGATTTCGGTCGGCATGCAAGCTTCTCTTCGGCGTAGGTTGGGTCAAGCGAAGCGCCGACCCAACACCGGCCGATCGCAAAAGGGGTGTTGGGTCATCGCAGACGCTCGACCCAACCGACGCCGTCACAGCTCCCGCAGCGCATTGAACTGGGCCACGTAGCCGGACGGATCTATGCGGGCGCCAATCACGGTGGTGCGGCCGGTCTTCAGGGCGGCGCCCAGGGCGTCGCCCAGCGCCTGCTCGGTCTCCACCACCGCCGCATCGCAGCCGAAGGCGTGGCCCAGCTTCTCCCAGTCGATGCCGCCGATCTTTACGCCGTGCAGCGGTATGC
>JBBQXL010000042.1:0-19494 GCA_038209695.1 Hyphomicrobiales bacterium | reverse complement strand
CCCAGCCGGTAACGAAGATCCATGCGCTGGGGCCCGAAGCCCTCGCGGATATGAGTGTGCAGGAACCAGTCGCCGACGGCGGCCGCAAGCTGGCGGCCGTGATCGCGCTCGATCAGCGCCACCATCATGTCGAGCGCCGAGATGCCGCCCGAGCAGGTGATGCGGTTGCCGTCGATCTCGAATAGCGACGGCACCACGGTGACCTCGGGAAAAGCCTCGCGGAAGGCGGGCTGATGCTCCCAATGGAGCGTGGCGCGGCGCTGATCGAGCAGGCCGGCCTTGGCCAGCACGTAAGGCCCGCCGGAAATGCCGCCAATGGTGACGCCCTTGCGCGCCAGCCGCCGCAGCCAGGCGAACACCGATCTGTCGTCGAAGATCGCCGGATTGCCGCCGGCGCAGACGAATACCAAATCGGCCTCGCGCTCTTTATTTGTTCCGCAATCGGGGATGATGGCGACGCCGTTCGAGGCGGTCACCGGCTTGCCGCCGGGCGCGGCGTGCCACCAGCGGTAAAGCTCCCGGCCCGAGAGCAGATTGGCGGCGCGCAGCGGCTCGATCGCCGCGGCATAGGACATCAGGGCGAAGTCCGGCACCAGCAGGAAGCCCACGGTTTGCGGCGTTCCCGGCACGGGGGGAAGGGCACCCAGGCGGTCCGAGTCGGGTCTGGCGCTCATGTCGCAAAATGTCAATTAAGCGGCGGGAAATGTCAATCGAGCGCGACGTCGCGGCGCAATATGGCGTCATGCGCTATTCGCTCGGAAGCCTCCTCGTCAACGCGGTCACCGGCAACCGCCACTGGAAGCCGATCTGGCGCGAGCCCGAGCCGAAGCCCGCCTACGATGTGGTGATCGTCGGCGGCGGCGGCCATGGGCTCGCAACCGCGCATTATCTCGCCAAGGAACACGGCATCACCAATGTCGCCGTGGTGGAGAAGAGCTATATCGGCTCCGGCAATGTCGGGCGCAACACCACCATCGTCCGCTCCAATTATCTGCTGCCCGGCAATCTCCCCTTCTACGAGCATTCGATGAAATTGTGGGAGGGGCTGGAGCAGGACCTCAACTACAACGCCATGGTCAGCCAGCGCGGCGTGCTGAACGTGTTTCACTCCGATCCGCAGCGCGACGCCTATGCCCGGCGCGGCAACGCCATGCGGCTGCACGGCGTCGACGCCGAGTTGCTCGACCGCGAGCAGGTGCGTGCCCTGGTGCCGTTCGTCGATTTCGACAATGCGCGCTTTCCGATCCGCGGCGGGCTGTTGCAGAAGCGCGGCGGCACGGTGCGTCACGATGCGGTGGCGTGGGGCTTTGCCCGCAGCGCCGATTCCAGAGGCGTCGACATTATCCAGAATTGCGCCGCGATTGGCTTCCGCATCGAGAATGGCCGCGTTCTTGGCGTCGAGACCGAGAAGGGATTCATCGGGGCCAAGAAGGTGGCGCTGTCGGTTGCCGGCAACTCGACGCGGGTGGCGGCGATGGCGGGCCTCAGGCTGCCGATCGAGAGCCATGCGGTGCAGGCCTTCGTCACCGAGGGCGTCAAGCCGGTGATCGACGTGGTGATGACCTTCGGCGCCGGTCATTTCTACGTCAGCCAGTCGGACAAAGGCGGGCTGGTGTTCGGCGGCGATATCGAGGGCTACAATTCCTACGCCCAGCGCGGCAATCTGCCGGTGATCGAGGATGTCGCCGAAGGCGGCATGGCGCTGATGCCGGTGATCGGGCGGCTGCGCATCCTGCGCTCCTGGGGCGGGCTGCTCGACATGACCATGGACGGGTCGCCGATCATCGATCTGACGCCGGTCGAGGGTCTCTATCTCAATGCCGGCTGGTGCTATGGCGGCTTCAAGGCGACGCCGGCCTCGGGCTGGTGCTTCGCCCATCTCATCGCCAATAGCGCGCCGCATCCCTTGGCCGCCGCCTATCGTCTCGACCGCTTCGCCCGGGGTGCGGTGATCGACGAAAAGGGCATGGGCGCCCAGCCCAATTTGCACTGAGGCCGGATCATGCGGATCAATTGTCCCTATTGCGGTGAGCGGGCGCTGGAAGAGTTCACCTATCGTGGCGATGCCACGGTCACGCGGCCCGACAGCCTTGACGCCGCTTCCGAGCCGGCCTGGGTCGACTATGTCTATTTTCGTGACAACCCGGCCGGGCGGCACCGGGAGCACTGGCATCACAGCGCCGGCTGCCATGCCTGGCTGGTGGTGACGCGCGACACGCGCACTCACGAGATCGTCGCGGTCGAGTTCGCGGGGAAGGGGAAGTTGCCATGACCTCCCAGCCCAACCGGCTCGCCCAAGGTGGCGTGATCGACCGGACCAAGAAAATCCGCTTCAGCTTCGATGGGCAGAAATTCACCGGCCATGATGGCGACACGCTGGCCTCGGCTCTGCTGGCCAATGGGGTGCGGCTGGTGGGGCGGTCGTTTAAATATCACCGTCCGCGCGGCATTCTCTCCGCCGGATCGGAGGAGCCGAATGCGCTGGTCGAATTGCGTTCAGGCGCGCGGCGCGAGCCGAACACCCGCGCCACCACCATCGAGCTTTATGACGGGCTCGACGCGGCGAGCCAGAATCGCTGGCCGTCACTGAAATTCGACGTGCTGGCGGCGAACCAGCTGTTCTCGCCGATCTTCGGCGCGGGCTTCTACTACAAGACGTTCATGTGGCCGGCCTCGTTCTGGGAGAAGGTCTATGAGCCGGCAATCCGCCGCGCCGCCGGCCTTGGCCGTGGCGCCGGGCTGCCGGACCCCGACCATTACGACAAGGTCAACGCGTTCTGCGACGTGCTGGTGATTGGCGCGGGACCGGCCGGCCTGGCCGCGGCGCTCACCGCCGCGCGTTCAGGCTGCCGCGTGATCCTCGCCGAAGAGGATTTCCGGCTCGGCGGGCGGCTGCTGGCCGAGCGTTACGAGATCGACGGTGCGCCGGCGCTCGATTGGGTTAAGGCGGCCGAGGCCGAGCTGGAGAGCTTGCCGGACTGCCGCATCCTGCGCCGGACCACGGTGCAAGGCGTCTATGACGGCGGCACCTATGCGGCCATCGAGCGGGTCAACGATCACGTCGCCGTGCCGCCGGCGCATCAGCCGCGCCAGCGCCTGTGGCGCATTGTGGCGAAGCGCGCGGTGTTGGCGGCCGGCGCCATCGAGCGCGGAATCGTGTTCGGCGACAATGACCGTCCCGGCATCATGCTGGCTGGCGCGGTGCGTGCCTATGTGAACCGCTATGGCGTGACGCCGGGCAAGCGTGCGGTGATTTTCGCCGACAATGACGACGCCTTCCGCACCGCCGCCGATCTGGCCGATGCCGGCGTTGCCGTCGCGGCGCTGATCGATGCGCGCAAGGCGCCGTCCGCGGCCGCTCAGCACATCGCCGAGGGTGCGGGCGCGCGCTATCTGTCAGGCGCGGCAATCGAGCGCGTCGGAGGCGGGCGCGGCGTCAACGCGGTCGAGATCAGGGACGCGGCCGGCAAGGCCGAGCAGGTCGATTGCGATTTGGTCGCAATGTCCGGCGGCTGGAACCCGAGTGTCCACCTCACCACCCATCTCAACGGCAAGCCGCAATGGAACGAGGGCCTGTCGGCGCTGGTGCCGGGCTCGCTGCCGCCCGGCATGAGCGTGGCCGGCGCGGCTGCAGGCAGTTTCGGTCTTGCCTCCTGCCTGGCCGAGGGGTTGGCGGCCGGCGCGGCCGCCGCCGCGGAGTGCGGGTTCGCCGCTTCGGCCGGGAAGACGCCGGCAGCGAGCGACGACAGTGGCGCGGCGAGCCCGGTCTGGCTGATCGACAAAAGCCGCGGCAAGGCCTTCGTCGATTTCCAGAACGACGTGACGGTGTCCGACGTGAAGCTCGCCGCGCGCGAGGGCTTCCGCATCCCCGAGCACCTCAAGCGCTACACCACGCTCGGCATGGCGACCGACCAGGGCAAGACCGGTAACGCCAATGGCGCGGCGGTGCTCGCCGCGGTCACCGGGCGCTATATCGGCGCGGTCGGCACTACCACGTTCCGCCCGCCCTTCACCCCGGTCGCCATCAGCGCTTTTGCCGGTCATCATCGCGGACCGGATTTCAGGCCCGCGCGGCTCGCCTCGTCGCATGCCTATGCCGAGGAGCAGGGCGCGATGTTCGTGGAGACCGGGCCTTGGCTGCGCGCGCTGTATTACCCGAAGCGCGGCGAAGACCCGCAGGATGCGGTCAACCGCGAGGTGGCCAATGTCCGCGAGCGCGTCGGAGTGTGCGACGTCTCCACCCTCGGCAAGATCGACGTCCAGGGCAAGGATGCCGGCCGTTTCCTCGACCGGGTCTATGCCAACACCTTCTCGACGCTGCCGGTCGGCAAGGCGCGTTACGGGCTGATGCTGCGCGAGGACGGCTTCGTGCTGGACGACGGCACCACGGCGCGGCTGGCCGAGGACCACTATTTCATGACCACCACCACCGCCAACGCGGTCAAGGTCATGCAGCATCTCGAATTCTGCCAGCAGGGTCTCTGGCCCGAGCTCGACGTGCAGACGGTGTCGGTCACCGAGCAATGGGCGCAATTCGCCGTGGCCGGTCCGCGCGCCCGCGATGTGATCCAGGCGATCGTCGATTCGGCCTACGACCTCGCCAATGAGGCGTTTCCCTATCTCGCCTGCGGCGACGTTACGGTGTGCGGCGGCACGCCGGGGCGCCTGTTCCGGCTGTCGTTCTCCGGCGAGCTCGCTTATGAGATTGCGGTGCCGGCCCGGTTTGGCGACAGTCTGGCGCGGGCCATTGTCGAGGCCGGCGCGGCGTTCGGCATCGCGCCCTACGGCACCGAGGCGCTCGGCGTGTTGCGGATCGAGAAGGGCCATCCCGCCGGCGGCGAGTTGAACGGCCAGACCACGGCGCACGATCTCGGTTTCGGCAAGATGCTGTCGGCCAAGAAGGACTTCATCGGCCGGTTCATGGCGGCGCGGGAAGCGCTGACCGATCCGGCGCGGCCGAGGCTGGTGGGCCTGAGGCCGCTCGACCGCGCGGACCTCATTCGGGCCGGCGCGCATCTGATCCCCAAGGACGCGGAGCTGGTCGCCAAGAACGACCAGGGCTATGTCACCTCGATTGCGTACTCGCCGTCGCTCGGCCATTGGCTCGGGCTCGGTCTGCTCGCCCGCGGGCCGGAGCGTCACGGCGAGATCGTGCGCGCTTTCGATCCGGTGCGGAACGGTGACGTGCTGGTCGAAGTGCGGCCGCCTTGCTTCATCGATCAAGACGGGGAGCGGCTCCGTGTCTGACCGTCATCTCCGTCCTATGTCGGCGCTGGCCGGCCTAGCCATCCCCGGCCGTTACGGCAAGGCGGGCGGCGAGCCCGGCGTCACCATCGTGGAACGACTTGGGCTTGGCCTGGCCACGGTCGCCGCGCGCAAAGGCGCGCCGCTCAGGGCCGCGGTGAAGGCGTCTTACGGCGTGAATTTGCCGGATGACTCCTCGGTCGGGCAGGGGCCCGAATTGAGCTTCGTCGGTTACGGGCCGGGCCAATGGCTCGCCGTGTCCGAGAGCCTCGCCAATGAGAGCCTCGCCCGCGATCTGGCCCAACGGCTTAGGGGGTTGGCGTCGATCTCCGACCAGAGCGGCGGCCGGACGGTGCTGCGGCTGAGTGGCCCCCGCGCCCGCGATGTGCTGGCCAAGGGCCTCTCGATCGACCTCCATCCGCGCGCGTTCTCCCCCGGCAGCGCCGCCACCAGCACGATCGCGCTGATGGGCGTGCAGCTGTGGCAGATCGACGATACGCCGAGCTATGACATCGCCCTGTTCCGCTCGGTCTCGGCGAGCTTCTGGCGCTGGCTCACCAGTTCGGCGCCCGAATTCGGCTATGAGGTCACAACGTCGTGAGCCCAGTCTTGCAACCTTCCCGCCAGTCGCGATGTTGGTGAAAACGGTGTAATATCCGGTAGAATTGCTCAAGCGGCTCCGGTCGGCCGCAGGTGAGGCGATCAGGAGCACGGCCGTTCAGCTCCCAGCAAAGTGAGACCTGTCATGACTCGTTACCTGATCGCCGCGTTTGCGTTGAGCCTCGCCGCCTGCGCCTCGGTTGGTGCCGCGGAAGTCCAGCCCGCTCCGTCGGAACCGACCAGGATGGGCGAACCCAAGGACAAGACCGTTTACGTGCAGCTCATCGTCAAGGCCTGCCCGCAGGCCGAGACGCCGCTCGAGCCGACCAACCAGGGCAAGAGTTACGACGACGAGAAGCCGCTGACGCTCGAGGAGCGCAGGGCGGCCCTGGTGGCCTTGGGGTGCATCGACGTGCCGGTGCCGATGGACTTCCTCGCCGACGCCATGTCGCCCTCGGCGTGCATGGGTCACGGCGGCTATCTCGCCGCCATGCAATTTCTCGAGCAGCGGCAGGATCTCGCCAAGTTCCCCGCCATTGGCTCATGGGAGTGCGTGATTACCGATCACGAGGTCGTCGGCGCGCAGCAAATGTAACCGGCCTACGAAACAGGCCGGCTAGCTCGCCTTCTTCTCCGGCACCTTCTTGCCCTTCTTGCGGGCCTCGGACAGGCCGATGGCGATTGCCTGCTTGCGGCTCTTGACCGTCTTGCCGCTGCCACTCTTCAGCGTGCCACGCTTCTCTTTATGGACGGCGCGCTCGACGTCCTTCGATGCCGATTTGGAATATTTCCGTGCCATGGGTGAACTCCTGTAACGCTCGAGCGAAAAACGTCGAGCGTCATCAGGAGTTCCGGCCCAGGACAGCGTGACGCGACTAGACCGGCTTGACGCTGATCGCCACCGCCCGCGTCACTTCGAGCACGACCATATCGCCGACCTCGACCTGATCGAAGCCGGCCACGCCCGGCGCGAATGGTGCGGGTCTTGCCACCGGTGCGGACCATGGTGACGACGCCGGCGTCGGCCTCGACCTCAACCGGCTGTTGCGCT
Organism: Hyphomicrobiales bacterium; assembly: GCA_038209695.1. Lineage (GTDB taxonomy): Bacteria > Pseudomonadota > Alphaproteobacteria > Rhizobiales > Methyloligellaceae > Methyloceanibacter. Next base: position 12,599 of record JBBQXL010000042.1, on the reverse strand, counting down.
TGTGAGCGTCGATCGAGAAGAGCGAGAAGGCGGCGGCGAAGACAATTCTGGTACGGCGACAAAACCCGGCATGAGCTTCACCTCCCACTCTTGGAAAAGACTGCACTACCAGTTGAAGGTTACGCCCATCACCGGACCATGCTGCACGGTGTCGAGGCCGTTCTTCCCGAACCGGCCGCGCTCGGTGTAATCGACGGCCAGCGCGCGGTAACCGAGATCCGCGATAAACGGCACGCCGAAAAGGGCGGTCTGGAAACCATAGGTTCCGACGACCTGCCAAGAGAATTCGCTGCCCACGCCGAAGCCGCCAATGTCGCCTTCGAGGCGAAGATCCTTGCCGGGAGCGATCTGATGTCTGATCCGCGCGCCGACCACCGGATCGACCCATTCGAGATCGTCACCGCGGGCCACCAACACGCTGCTCGAGCGCCTGAATTTGAGTCCGAGCCGCTCGAGATCGGCTGTGACCGTTCCGGTCAGGCGCAGCGAGAGGTCGGCATCCTGGTTCCAATAGCGAGCCCCGCCCAGCACATCGATGGCGGTGAAGCTGCCCGGCGCGTTTTCCCAGCGCGCGATTTCATAGGTGACGCCGGATTGGATGATGGTCTGCTGGTAGTCGAGCTGCGCCTTGCCCCGCACGCTCACCACGACTTGCGGGAAGCGGGCGAGGGGACTCCGCTGCGCTTGGAACTTCCCGGGGAATCCCAGGTCCATCCACACCACATCGGTGAACAGGCCGAGTTTGCCGCGGCGCGCCTCGAAATAACTCATCCAGGCGAGCAGTGAATCGCTCTTGTCGACGATCTGGAAGAAGTTCCGATTGATGTCGGCGGTGTGGCCGCGCGCGGTAATGTCGCCGTTGATATTGATCATCCAGCCATAAGGCGTGAAGCGGAAATCCCATTTGCTGGCGGGTGCCGCCGGCTCGGCATAGGTGAGGTCGGCCGGGAAGGCCGGGCTCGACGCGGCGAGCCAGGCACAAAAAGCCCCGGAGAGCGCTACGCCGGCACGCGCGTATGTCACGACTGCTCCCCCGAGCATGCAACCCCCCTCCGCACTCGATGACTATCCGAGTTTCCTCGCTTATAGCCACCGCCGCGCGAGCAATCTTGCCATTTGATGCCACCGCTGGACCGTCGAAAATCCGGCGTGCCGCCTGTCTGAGGCCGTCGCGGAACGGCCTCGGACCAGCGCCTAAAAAACTAGCATCGTTGAGGGGGTTTGGGGCGTGCAAACCGGGAACAGGGCGCAAAAAAATGCCGTTTGGGCCGGATTACGAGGCTTTGGCCTTGCGCGCGCGCTTGATCGACTTGATCCGGCCGCGGGGCCGGCCGGACATCGAGCCGATCTCCCGGTCCTGGGTTTCGACGAAGGTGCGGGCCGGCGTATCGCCGTCGAGCCCGCCCAGTTCGGTGGCCGGAACCTTGCGGTTGGAAGTCTGGGTGCCGTCCTCGTAGAGGACGTCGAAAAGCACGAAGCCGTTGGGTCGCGCCTGCTGTTTCTTGGCCATGATGTCGTCGCCTAGGCGTCCTCTGGAGCTTTCTCGGCTTCGGGCTCATCGCTGCGCGAAGCCCTGCGCTTGGCCGTCTCGTCTTGGAGACGCTTCAGCTTTTCCTGCTTCTTTTGCGCTTTGGCCCGATTGCGGTCCGCGCGCTGCTGGTTGTAATTCGGCTTGAAGGCCATGTCGGTCCTCTCCCGGCTTGGGAACTAGGTCTGCTTGGAGCGCCGCGGCTTGGGAGCCCGCGGAGCAGGAGCCGAGGCTTCCGGCTTGTTCTCGTTGTCGGCCGCCTCTTTGGCGAGACGAAGCTCGCGCAGCCTCGCCGTCTTGAGCATCATGGCCTCGTGCTCGCGCTCTTGGTCGAGCTTGAAGCTTTCTTCGCGCTTCTGGCTCTTGCTGAGAAGCGCCTCGGCATTCCGCCGTGCGGCAGAGGCGCGTGAAGAAGGTTTGCTCATCTCAGATCTCCTCTATTGAGGGTAGGCGCGCTCGCCTCTCGGAGAGGTGCGCGCGACACGGGGGGCGCCGGCGAAGCGCCGGCGGCGGGGCCTGTGCCGGTTGGCGGCTGGAATCGCCTCGCTGCGCCCTGGCTGGCGGAGCGGTGCGGGCGAAGTGGTGGCGAGCCGATGCTCGGCGACCGGGACCGACGACCCCATCAAGCGCTCGATCGACTTGAGATAGGGCCGCTCGCTGTGATCGCAGAATGACCAGGCTGCGCCGTCGGCTCCGGCCCGGGCCGTGCGGCCGATGCGGTGCACATAGCTCTCGGGCTCGTTGGGCAGCTCATAATTGATGACATGCGAGATGTTGGGAACGTCGATGCCGCGGGCGGCAATGTCGGTGGCGACCAGAATGCGAACGCGGCCCTGGCGGAAGGCATCGAGCGCGCGCACGCGGGCGTTCTGAGCCTTGTTGCCGTGCAGAGCGACAGCGGCCAATCCGGCCTGGGCGAGATTCTTGCAGACCCGGTCGGCGTTGCGCTTGGTGCGGGTGAAGACCAGCACCCGATCCATAGCGCGGTCGGTCAACAGATCCTCGAGCAAGGCTCGCTTTTCCTTGGCGTCGACGAAGAACACGCCCTGGGTAATACGGTCGACCGCAATCTTGGCGGGGGCGACGTCGACCCGAATCGGGTGGTCAAGGATGTCGTGGGCCAGCTTGGCAATCGGCGCCGGCATGGTGGCCGAGAACAGCAATGTCTGGCGATCACGCCGGCATTGGGCAACGATCTTCCGCACGTCGTGGATGAAGCCCATGTCTAGCATGCGGTCGGCCTCGTCGAGCACCAGGATCGAGACTCTATCGAGCCGGATATGGCGCTGGTTGCAGAGGTCGAGCAGGCGGCCGGGCGTGGCGATCAGGATGTCGACGCCCGCCTTGAGCGCTTTGACCTGATGATGCTGATTGACGCCGCCGAAGATAACGGCGGTGCGCAGGGACAGGCCGCGGCCATAGGCGCGGAAGCGCTCGTCGATCTGGCTGGCGAGCTCGCGGGTCGGCGCGAGAATCAGCGCGTGCGGCGAGCTCGGTACACGCGGCAGACGCTGAAGCGAAAGACGCTGCAGGATGGGCAGCGCAAAGGCCGCCGTCTTGCCCGAACCGGTCTCGGCAATGCCGAGCAGATCCTTGCCTTCGGCAAGGAGCGGAATGGTTTGAACCTGGATCGGCGTCGGCTTCAGGTATTTCTCGGCTTTGAGGGCGAGCCGCAAAGGCTCGATCAGGCCGAGGCCGTCGAAAGTAGAAAATGGCACTTGTAAATGTTCCTTGTACGCCGAACAGCGGCGGGCGCATGACATGCGGGCCGTGAAATGGCGCTTTGCCTCACCCCACGCGCTATCTGGGGGCAGACGATGAAGAGAAATTGTCTCGGGATGAGGCGCCGCGGATGTGCGGCAGCTACGCGCGATCGCGAGCAATCAATGTGGGGGGAACATGGAGGCCGGTTGGCAAAATGTCAAGTAAAACCGCGTTTTGCGCTATTCAGAGTCAATAACAACAGAACATTAGCCGGTTTTTCGCCGCCGCAACGGATAGCGCGCGTTGTCGTAAAGAGCGCGGATGCCGAAGCCGTCGAATCGCTCCTCATTGACTTCGAGCGTGCTGCCGATCAGCAGTTCGGGGGCTAATTCCTCGACGGCATATTTGATCGCCTCGGCGGCATAGTTGAAGCGCGAATAGCACATCGGCCGCTTACCAGTCTTGCTCGCGCTGGCGTAAAGCTCGGCGCTAGCCCTGTAATCGAACGCGCTCACGAGTGACATTAAAGCATGGCAGCCAAGGCAAGACCAGTCTCGGGCCGATTGTTGCGCGGAAGTGAGCGCTAAGGGATTGTCGGCGGTGCCATTCATTGTCAGGCTGTAGGCGAGGCGCCGGCCTCGTCCGTCCGTGCTGAAGGCTCCGTCATGCCGCATGTGCCGCCACTGGTATCCACGATCGCGATCGGTCTGGTGCTGGCCTTCGCCTTTGGCGTGGTGGCGCATCGGCTCAAGCTGCCGCCGCTGATCGGCTATATCGTGGCCGGCATTGCCATCGGGGCGGTCGGGCCGTTCACGCCGGGCTACGTCGCCGACCAGAATATCGCCAATCAGCTGGCCGAGGTCGGCGTCATCCTGCTGATGTTCGGCGTCGGGCTGCATTTCTCGCTCAAAGATTTGCTGTCGGTGCGGGCCATCGCCGTCCCGGGGGCGCTGGCGCAGGGCTTGGTCGCCACCCCGCTCGGCATGGCGGTCGGCTGGTGGCAGGGCTGGCCGCCGATAGCGGGGCTCATCTTCGGCATCTCGCTGTCGGTGGCGAGCACGGTGGTGCTGCTCAGGGTGTTGCAGGAGCGGCGGCTGCTGGACACCGAGCGCGGACGGATTACCGTCGGCTGGCTGATCGTGCAGGACATCGCTATGGTGCTGGTGCTGGTGCTGGTGCCGGGGCTCGCCGCTTTGTTTCATGGCGTGGAGACCGCGCCGGGCGCGGCCGAGATCGCCCGCTCGGTGGCCATCGTGCTCGGCAAGTTCGCCGTGTTCGTCGCCGTCATGCTGATCGTCGGCAAGAAGCTGATCCCGGCGATCCTGCATTATGTTGCCCACACCGGCAGCCGCGAGCTGTTCCGCCTCGCCGTGCTGTCGATCGCGCTCGGCGTGGCTTACGCCGCGGCCGAGCTGTTCGGCATCTCGCTGGCGCTGGGGGCGTTCTTCGCCGGCATGATGCTGAGCGAGTCGCAACTGAGCCAGCAGGCCGCCTCGGAATCGCTGCCCTTGCGCGACGCGTTCGCGGTGCTGTTCTTCGTCTCGGTCGGCATGCTGTTCGGCCCGGCGATCGTCATCGACGCGCCGCTGGCCCTGATGGCGACCGTGCTCATCATCATGGTCGGCAAGTCGGCCATCGCCTTTGGGGTGGTGCGGCTGTTCAAGCATTCGCGCTCGGCGGCGCTGATGATCACCGCCTCGCTCGCCCAGATCGGCGAGTTCTCGTTCATCCTCGCCAATCGCAGCCTGCAGCTCGGATTGCTGCCGCCGGAGGGCCGCGACCTGATACTCGGCGGCGCCATCATCAGTATCCTGCTCAATCCGCTGCTGTTCGCCGTGCTCGACGTCTATGCGGCGCGCCGGGAGAAGGCGGTCGCCGAGCAGGCTGCTTCCGACCAGGCGGCGGCAGCAGAGGAGGAGGAGGCGATGCGCGAGCCGATCCGCCCGACCAGCCTCACCGACCACGTGGTGCTGATCGGCCATGGCCGGGTCGGCAGCTATATCAGCGCGGCGCTGAAGCAGCGCAACATGAAGATGTTCGTCATCGAAGACGACGAAGACGGCGTCGCGGCGCTGAACGCGCTCGGCATTGAGTGCATCGTCGGCAATGCCGCCGACCCCGAGGTGATCGGGTCGGCCAACCTGCCCGCGGCGCGCTGCCTGCTGGTTGCCATTCCCGACGCGTTCGAAGGCGGCCAGGTGGTGCAGCAGGCCCATGCCATCAATCCTCATTTGCCGATCATCGCCCGCGCCCATTCCGAGGAGGAGATCGAATATCTGAAGCGGCACGGCGCCAATCTGGTGGTGATGGGCGAGCACGAGATCGCCAAGGCCATGCTCGACAATGTGGCCGAGGCTGACGCGCTGGCGCAGCGGGCCGCCGCCGTGGCGGATGCGCCGCCGCCTCCGGCTGCCGAAGAGCCGGCGGCGACCGGCTAGCGCCGCGTAACGCGGCGACTTGTGCCGCGTGCGAATGACCCCATATGCAGCGCCGCGACGGAACGAACTCGTTCCTGCTTGGTTTTTACCAAGAGCACATAGGGATACATTCATGAGCAGCCGCGTCGAAATTCTGAGCCCATCCGATCCCGACCCGTGGTCGCGGCGCGCGGCGTCGGACTATTTCCGCGACTACACCGCCGGCATGAGCCACGACGAGCGGCTGGCGCAGGTCCGTTGGCTGGCACGGCTGATGGACGACAATTTCCGCATTCCCGGCACGCCGCTCCGCTTCGGCTGGGACTCGGTGATCGGGCTGTTCCCCGGCCTCGGCGATGTGCTGACCAGCGCCATCTCGCTGTTGATCGTGCATCACGCCTGGCACGCCGGCGCGTCGAAGCTCACCCTGTTGCGCATGCTCGGCAATGTCGGCGTCGATTTCGTGGTGGGCGCGATACCCTTGCTCGGCGATCTGTTCGATTTTGTATGGAAGGCAAACCGCAAGAACGCGCTATTATTGGAGCGTCATCTCACCCGTCAGGCCGAGAAGAGACGGCGCTACGCCCGCAACTGAGGCGGAACTTGCGCCGCGACTGAGGCGTTCTTCCTATAACACCCACGCGTTTCGTGCGTTTCCCTCAACATCGATGAGGTCGCAGCAATGACGACTGAATCCTCGCGCGCGCATCGGCGCCGCACCCGGCTTGGTGCCGCTCTCGCTTCGCTGGCCGCCGCTTCGTTCACTTTGCCCGCACTGGCCTATGCCGCCGAGGAGAGCAAGTCCGACACCATCGGTCAGTGGCAGATCGAGGCGACCTACAAGGCCGACAAGTTCGACCGCTGCACCATCCAGCGCAGCCTGCCGGACGACATCGTGGCGACCTTCGTCAAAACCCCCGACGGGCTGGTGCTCGAGCTTGAATCGCCCAATTGGCGGCTCGAGCGCGGCCAGCATTATCCGGTCAAGATGACGCTCGGCACGCTCAGCTTCGACACCGATGTCGCGGCCGAGCCGAACGCAGTGTCGATGGACGTCAAGGACAAGAAGTTCGTCGCCGGCCTGCGCAACGCCAACGCGCTGAACGTGGTCGCCGCCGGCGCTACCATCCGCGTGCCGCTCGATTCGAGCACGGCGGCGTTCGACCGGCTCGACCAATGCGTCGAGAAGAACAGCAAGGCGGTGCAGACCAACCCTTTTGTGGTTCCGGCACGTCAGCCCTGACGGCTGGCGTGTCGGAGGGCCAGAGCCCCAACTGCACTCAGGAATCCAACGCGGACGATGAGACCAAGCCGGCCGATGTCGCCAAGCCGGCCGATGAGGCCAAGCCAAGCGGTCAGGTCAAAGCCAGGACCGCGCGGTCGCGCCGGTCACAATCGTTCCTGCGCAGGGTCGATGGCTTCCTGAATGGACGATAGAAGAGTTTCGCTCAGGAGCTTGCCAGCGCATCCACCTCGTCATCGGTGAACACGCGGCTGCGCGTCAGGAAGCGTAGCCCCTCGGGCGCCTCAAGCGAGAAGCCCGCGCCGCGGCCGGGCACCACGTCGATGATCAGCTGGGTGTGCTTCCAATAGTCGAACTGGTCGGCGTCCATATAGACCTGGCAGCCGGCGATGGCGCCGAGGTGAACGTCATTGCCGCCGACGCGGAACTCGCCGTCCGGGTAGCACATCGGGGCCGAGCCGTCGCAGCAGCCGCCCGACTGATGAAACATCAGCGGCCCGTGCTTGGCGCGCAGGCGCTCGATCAGCTCAAGCGCGGCGTCGGTGGCGAGGACTCGTTCGACCATGGCCTACCATCCTTGTCATCGCCCGGCTTGACGGGGCGATCCAGTCACCCCTGCGGCGGTTGACTTACTACCACCGGGGTTACTGGATTCCCGCTTTCGCGGGAATGACACCGAAACGGGGTCGCTCTCGGTCCCTTAGAAGAACCCCATCGCCTTGGGGCTATAGCTGACCAGCACGTTCTTGGTCTGCTGATAATGGTCGAGCATCATCTTGTGGTTCTCGCGCCCGATGCCCGATTTCTTGTAGCCGCCGAATGCCGCGTGGGCCGGGTAGAGGTGGTAGCAATTGGTCCACACCCGGCCCGCCTGGATGCCGCGGCCCATGCGGTAGGCGCAGTTGATGTCGCGCGTCCACACGCCGGAGCCGAGCCCGTAGAGCGTATCGTTGGCGATTTCCAGCGCCTCCGCCTCGTCCTCGAACGGCGTCACCGACAGCACGGGGCCGAAGATCTCCTCCTGGAAGATGCGCATCTTGTTGTTGCCCTCGAACACGGTGGGCTGCATGTAATAGCCGTCGGCCAGCTCGCCGTTGAGCGCGAGCCGCTCGCCGCCGGTCAACAGCTTGGCGCCTTCCTTCTTGCCGATATCGACGTAGGACAGGATCTTCTCGAGCTGATCGTTGGAGGCCTGCGCGCCGATCATGGTGGTGAGCTCGAGCGGATTGCCCTGCTTGACCTTCTTCACCCGCGCGATCGCCTTCTCCATGAACTTGTCGTAGATCGAGCGCTGCACCAGCGCGCGCGATGGGCAGGTGCAGACCTCGCCCTGGTTCAGCGCGAACATGGTGAAACCTTCCAGCGCCTTGTCGAAGAAGGCGTCGTCCTCGGCCATCACGTCGGCGAAGAAGATGTTGGGCGACTTGCCGCCGAGCTCGAGCGTGACCGGGATCAAATTCTCGCTGGCATATTGCATGATCAGCCGGCCGGTGGTGGTCTCGCCGGTGAAGGCAATCTTGGCGATGCGCTTGTTCTGGGCGAGCGGCTTGCCGGCCTCGACGCCGAAGCCGTTGACCACATTGAGCACGCCGGTTGGCAGCAGATCGCCGATAATGTCCATCAGCACCATGATCGACATCGGCGTCTGCTCGGCGGGCTTCAGCACGATGCAATTGCCGGCGGCGAGCGCCGGCGCGAGCTTCCACACCGCCATCAGGATCGGGAAGTTCCACGGGATGATCTGGCCGACCACGCCGAGCGGCTCGTGATAATGATAGGCGACCGTGTCGTGATCGATCTCCGACAGCGCGCCTTCCTGCGCTCGCACGCACGCGGCGAAATAGCGAAAATGGTCGATGGCGAGCGGAATGTCGGCGAAGGTGGTCTCGCGGATCGGCTTGCCGTTGTCGATGGTCTCGACCGCGGCGAGAACCTTCAGATTCTCCTCCATGCGGTCGGCGATCTTGTTGAGGATCTCGGCGCGCTTGGCCGGGGCGGTGTTGCCCCAAGCGTCCTTGGCCTTATGGGCGGCGTCGAGCGCCAGCTCGATATCGGCCGCCTGCGAGCGGGCGATCTGGCAGACCGCCTTGCCGGTGATCGGGCTGAGATTGTCGAAATACTCGCCGGCGACCGGCGCGACCCATTTGCCGCCGATGAAATTGTCGTAGCGGGGCCGCAAGGCCACACGCGCATTAAGGGTCTCGATGACCTGGTGAAGCATGGAATCCTCCCTTTACTCGCCGCTTTTCGTTCTTCTGTGACAATCCTCCTCCCGCGCCTTGACCTGCGTCAAGGGGAACCTCAAGTTGCAGCAGGGTGACTCGGCTGTGACCGGGAACAGGGCGCCGTCCAAGGCGTTCGTCGGGTGACGCAGCAGTCCAGGAGGGTGCAAATGCAAAGAAATATCAGCCCAATGCTGGCCTTTTTGCTCGGGATCGTAGTGGTCGGGATCGGTGTGCTCGGCTACATGCTGTACGAGCGGCAGCACCGGAAAGTGGTCACGATCGACGTGCCCGGCTTCTCCGGCGAGATGACCAAGGACAATGACGGCGGCGTCAGCATAGACGTCGGCAAGGACCGCTAGCGCGTTCGGCTTGGGCGCTATGGCACCAGCACCGCGGCGCCGGTCAGTTCGCCCTGGCGCAAGCGTGCCAGCGCCTCGTTGGCGGCGTGGAGCGGCATCGGCGTGACGCTGGTCTTGATTTTGAGCTGCGGCGCCAGCGCCAGAAATTCGCGCGCGTCGGCGCGGGTGAGATTGGCGACCGAGCGCAGCATGCGCTCCTCCCACAGGAGATCGTAGGGGAAGCTCGGGATGTCGCTCATGTGGATGCCGCCGCACACCACGACCCCGCCTTTGCGCACGGCTTTGAGCGCGGCCGGCACCAGCGCACCTACGGGCGCGAAGATGATGGCGGCGCCGAGCGTCTCGGGCGGCATCTCGTCGGAGCCGCCGGCCCATACCGCGCCAAGTGACTTGGCGAAAGCCTGCGCGGCCTCGTCGCCCGGCTTGGTGAAGGCGTAGACCTCGCAATTTTGCGCTTTGGCTACCTGCGCCACGATATGGCCGGCAACGCCGAAGCCGTAAATGCCGAGCCGCGAGATCTTGCCGCCGAGCGGCTCGCTGGCGAGTTTGAGCGCGCGATAGCCGATCAGCCCGGCGCAGAGCAGCGGCGCGGCCTCCGCGTCGCTATAGGCGGCCGGCAGCTTGAAGCAATAGCGCGCGTCGGCGACAGTGTAGTCGGCATAGCCGCCGTCGATCTGATAGCCGGTGAAGCGCGGGTCGTCGCACAAATTCTCCTGGCCGCGGCGGCAATAGAAGCAGGTGCCGTCGGTATGCCCCAGCCACGGCACGCCGACGCGGTCGCCGACCGCGAAGTCCTCGGCGGCGGAGCCGAGCGCCGCCACTTGGCCCACGATCTCGTGCCCGAGAATGAGCGGCAGCTTGGGCTGCGACAGCTCGCCGTCGAAAATATGGAGATCGGTGCGGCACACCCCGCAGGACGCGACCTTGATGAGGATCTGGTTCGGCCCCGGCGCGGGGACCGGGAATTCGGCGAGCCTGAGCGGCTGGCCGGGCCGATCGAACACCATGGCTTGCATATGGGTGGGAATGGCCAATTGGTCTTTCCGGTGGTCTATCCGGTCCTACCGATGTCGCGGCACAGCGTGGTGGTACCGAAACTCTCCAGCGTGACGGCCTGTTCCCGCCCGGGCGGCAGCAGACCCATGATCGCGCCGGCAACGAAGCAATAATATTGCGCCGCCATGGCGGTTTTGTCCCGGCCGGAGCGGAAGCGGGCCGACCGCTCGATAGCGTCGATTTGCATGCGCGCCGCCTGGGTAACCCGCTGCAAGGCGGCGGCGATGGGCGCGGGCGCGGTTTGCGCGACCGCGTCGAGCAGGCCGTCGACCGCGCCAGGATTTAATTTGGTGAGCGCCAAGCAGCGATCGCTCGCCAGATAATCGCGATAGGCGTCCGACCCTCGCTCGGGCGCGAGCACGCTGTTCTGCGCCGCGATCAGTTCATTGGCGAGCGTGCGCCATGCCGCCAGCGAGGCGTCGACGCCAGGCGCAGCGGCGAGAATAGCGGCGGCTTGGTCGCGATAAGACTGCCAACGCTCGGCGCCAATCGCGATGGGCGAATCGGCGGCGGCAAAGGCGACGAGGTCGCAGCCGGCGATATTCTTGAAGGCGAACGCGGGGCCGGCACTGAGGCCCAGCACCGCGCAGGCGAGCAAGACGGGAGACTGTTTCACTCGATGCTTTTGCGGATCTGCTCGAGCAGCACCGAGCGGCTCGTCTGCGGGCTCAGCTTGTAGCGGTAATAGCCGACCATGTCCTTCATCCGCTGATACTGCAAAGGCGTGAAGTGCTTCATGCAGGCATCGTCGGAGTAGTCCATGTAGTTCTCGACCGGGTCGAAGCGCGCTTCGCCGGGGCAGGCCGAGGGTTGCCGCAGCGGACAGCCGGTCGCGGCGTTGGCCTCGTAGGCGGTGTCGGTGACGTCGTCGCCGGGAGCGGCGCAACCGCCCTGGAAGGTGTGATAGAGCCCGGACCAATGGCCGATCTCATGCACGGCGGTCAGGCCGAGATCGAACGGCCAGGGCTGGCTGGACCACGGGCGCTCGGCCTCGGGGAAGCTGGCGTGGTGCAGCACCACGCCGTCGAGCTGGGGCGTTTCGGCATACCACCACGGGAAGGTGGCGTAGCCCAGCAATCCGCCGCCGGGCTGGGCGGTGTAGATGTTGAGCGAACCGGCGGTGTTGGTGCCGAGCTGGGTCTTCATCTCGGTCTCGGCGTCGGTGCCGGGCTCGTGGTAGAACCAGGCGTCGTTTTCATGCAGGTTGACGTCGACGATCTTGAATTCGATCGAGGCGGGCGCGTAGGTGCTGTTCAGCAGCGCTATCTGCGCCTTCAGCTGGCGATCCGGCAGATAGCCCTCGGTGCCCTGGTGGATGATGTGGAAGCGGACCGGGACCACGGTCTTGCCGCGGAAGCTGACGCGGTGCGTCCGCAGCGCGGTGATCACGCGATTGGCCTGGATCTTCTCGCTCGGAGTGGGTGGCGGCGTGCCGCAGCGGTAAAGCTTCGCCGCGGGGGCGGCGTCTTGCGCGAATAGCGGATTGATTTTGGCGGTTGCGCCGGCCAAGCAGGCGCAGGCGGACGACATGAGGAACTGACGCCGATTCACGAAAACCTCCCGGGTTTCTCTGGTTTAGACTTGGCCCGCCAACCAAGTCCGGGCTTCCGAGCGGGCAGAGATTACCCATCCAGCCCAGGGTCTGGAAGCGTTTTCAGCTTACGGTTTATCCACGTTCGAGGCGCCCGGCCCGATCCTTCAGCGTGGATTCGAGCTGCGCGATCCAAGCCACATCCTCGCCGCGCCGCTCGCGCATGGCGCGGATCAGCGACAGATTGCGACCCGTGGTTTCCAGCTCCCATGAGGCGCGCGCCACGGCCAAGGCGTCGCCGAGCCGGTCGGTGGCGTCATCCTCGTCGCGGGCCAATACCGCCAGCTCGAGCAGCGTGGCGTGGTCCCAATAGTCGGGGGCCTTGGCCGCCTTGCGGGCGGCGGAATAGCGCACCACGGGGAGGATCTCGGCCTGGCGCGGGTCGGGCTTTGCGCTCATCTCCATCAGCGTCACGGCGTTGATGCCGGGATAGGCGTCGCGCCAATCGGCCTCGAAGCCGGCGAGATAAGTGTCGA
>JBBQXL010000041.1:0-19697 GCA_038209695.1 Hyphomicrobiales bacterium | reverse complement strand
CTGCTTCATTTTAAATCTCCTTTTCAGAATGGGCTGGCCTCGGGGGGTTTGGAGGCTCCCGGCGGAGGGCCATTCGATCCGTCGGAACGAACCATACGTAGTGTCTGATACCCCTGTCCGGCCAATACCTTATCGCTATGGAACGGGTGCATTCGGCGCCCCGAATAGCGTTCGGCTATCGAGTCCAAAGCCAACCGGCATTTCCGTTTAAGCTGGCACCGGCCGATCCTCCCTACTATCGCCGCGGCCGTTCCCTTCGGCCGGAGCACTAGCCAAAGGAGTCAACGGAGATGTTTCACTCGACACAGAAAGGCCGGGTCGGCCGTACAGTTCTGATTGCCGGCATCGCATTGGGCGCGAGCGTTATGGCCTCGGCCGCCTTCGCCGGTGAATGCCCTGCCGATCAGAAGAAGGCCGACGTGCGCAAGCCGGTCGACATGAAGCCCATCGGCGTCACCGATACGGTCATCGCCATAATCGATGTCGATCAACAGCAAGGCATCAAGAACCGCAAGTTCCGCATGCGCAAACTCACCATCGAGCCAGGCGGCGTCGTGCCGTGGCACGCCCACGGTGAGCGGCCGGCGATCATCTACATCGTCGAAGGCCAGATCGAGGAATATGCCAGTAATTGCGGCGTGCCGATCGTGCACAAGGCCGGCGACGTGGTCGCCGAGACCAAGGACGTGTCGCACTGGTGGAAGAATCTCGGCGACACCACGGTAGTGCTGCTATCGGCCGACCTGCTCAAGGATCCGAACGACAAGAACATGTAAGACCGCCTCCCCCCTTGGATGTGGCGTCCCCCCCACAGGACGCCACATCCACTCTTCTTGAGGAGCCGCGCCGTGACCGAGATTTCTCATGCCGTCGGCGCGCCGCCCGTCGAGGAGCATGGGCCCTCGGCAGGCGCCGTTCTCCGCTTCTTCGTGATTGCCCTGACCGCTTTCGTTACGGTCGTCGATCTGTTCGCGACCCAGGCCATCCTGCCATCGCTCACGCGCCACTATGGCGTCAGCCCGGCGGCGATGGGCTTTGCCGTCAATGCCAGCACTCTAGGCATGGCGTTTTCCGGTCTTGCCGTCGGCTATTTCAGCAGCGCGATCGACCGCAGAAAAGGCATCCTTGTGAGTCTGATCGTGCTCGCCATCCCGACCGCGCTGCTCGCCCATGCGCCCGACCTCACCGCCTTCACCCTGTTGCGCGTGTCGCAAGGGCTGTGCATGGCAGCCGCGTTCACGCTGACGCTCGCCTATCTCGGCGAGCATTACAGCGCCGCCGATTCGGCCAGCGCGTTTGCCGCCTATATCACCGGCAATGTCGCCAGCAATCTGGTCGGCCGCCTCATCTCGGCCGGCGTGGCCGATAATTTCGGCCTGGCCTCCAACTTCTATTTCTTTGCCGGCATCAACCTGCTCGGCGCCGTGCTGGTCTATTTCACGGTCGCCAAGACGCCGTGCATGACGTGCCTGGGCTCGGCCACGACCTCGCATTTCTCAGCGTGGGTCATGCATCTCAAGAATCCATCGTTGCGGGCGAGCTTCGCTATCGGCTTCTGCATCCTGTTCGCCTTCATCGGCACCTTCACCTATGTGAACTTCGTGCTGGTGCAGCCGCCGCTCGGCGTCGGCACCATGACTCTCGGCTTCGTCTATTTCGTGTTCCTGCCCGCCATGGCCATCACGCCCCTGGCCGGGAGCGCGGTGAAGCGCTTCGGCACTCGGCCGACCTTCTGGGCATCACTGCTGGTGGCGGCGCTCGGCCTGCCGCTGCTGATCGTACCGAATCTGCCCGCCGTGCTGGTCGGTATGGTGCTGGTCGGAATTGGCACCTTCTTCGCCCAAGCATGCGCCACGGGATTTGTCGGGCGCGCCGCGACCTCCGATCGAGGCTCGGCGAGTGGCTTGTATCTCGCCTGCTATTTCTTCGGCGGCTTGATCGGCAGCGCGGTGTTGGGCGTGATCTTCGACATGTTCGGCTGGGAGGCCTGCGTCGGCGGCATCGCCGCCGCGCTCCTGGTCGCGGCCCTGCTGGCGGTGTTTCTCAGGACGCCGATGGCGCCCGAGGCCTTGAGGCACTGACCGCCGCGCGAACGTTGATCCAGCGCAAAGATTCCAGCGGCGCGGCAGCCTACGCTGCGGCAAGGATGGAGCGGGATTCCGAATGGGATTTTGCTTCGCCGGCGGCGCCCCCCTCTGGTTCGCGAGCGCAAAAAATGGGGCGCCGCGTCGCGTTTTGGGCCCGACAGGTCGTTCCCGCGCCTTCAGGACCCCCTCAAAAGCTCGGCCTTTTAGGCCGGGCTTTTTTATTACGGCCGGCCGAGGCGCGCCGACGCGGTCCTGAAATGGCTCCGCCATTAACGCTTTTCTAAGCGTAACGCGGTGAGATGGACGCAGTCTCGCGTACCCAAATCAAGTGTGAGTGAAAGTAAAAGGATCAAGTCATGCGCGCTCTCGTAACGCTTGCCGTCCTCGCTGCGTCTCTGGCGTTGGGCGGCTGCTTCCATCACAGCCAGCAGGTCTATAGCGCTGAGCTGCCGCCGCCGGACATGACGTCCATCAAATAGTCGCGCCGGATAGACGCAAGGGCCCGGCCTCCACGTCACCCGCGCCCCCTAGCAAGGGTGGCTTACTTGGATACCGAAGCCCCTTACCGGTTGGCGCTTAGGCGGCTCTGATGCCTAAGCGCCACTGCCAACCGACCGGGCGTTGAATTGGAAGTTCCTGTATTGCGTAGGAAAAGCCCGGCTTCGCAGCCGGGCTTTTTCGTTCTCAGCGCTAGAATTCAGAATGCGCCGTTGGTGCAGGCGCTGACCCAAAACAGCAGCATGATCACCGCGCCGGCGGCGCCGGCGGCGACGAAGGCGTTGAGCCAACTCCGTTTCCGGAGTGCGCCGGCAATGTCGCCGTGGCGCAGATCTTCAGTGACCCTCACCCAGAACACATCGAGTGAGACCACCGCGGCCAGAAACGTCAACGCCGCACCGAGAAGCTGGATTGCCGATATGCCGGTGCAAGCGTCCATCGCTGCCTCTTATTCCGCCGCCAGCTTGCGCGTAGCGGGATCGGCCTGGGCGGTCATGGCGCCACTCATCTTGGCCTCGGCAGCCGGCTCGGCGCCCGGGCTCGGCTCGTGCAGGATCACACCCTCGAGCGGATCGTACTCCCCCAGCCAGGCTTGCGCTTCCAGCGCGCGCATGGTGCTGGCGTAACCCGCCTCCCAGCGCGCGCCGATGCCCGCCGGCGAGAAATCGATGTCCTTGATATGCGTCTCGTTGTCGAGGCGCGGCGCCAGCAACCGCACCACATGCATCCGCGTGCGGCAGGAATAGCTGGCCAGCTCCTTCACCATCGGATTCCGCTTCGCTTCGTCCGGAACGTATTTCAGAAGCTCGGTGATGACGTGGCGCAGTTTGTGGGACTCGCGCTGCCGCACGACGTGGTTGGCGATGCGGCTTGAATATTGAATATCCTTGGTGCGGTGCAGGATTTGCCAGATGGTCTCCGGCTCCTCGCCGGTGGGATGCCACAGATGCACCGCGAAGATCAGTGAGTTGCGGCGCGGGCGGTCCTCGAAGATGCGCTCCGCCGGCGTGTTGGACAGGATGCCGCCATCCCAATAGAGCTCGCCGTCGATGCGCACGGCCGGGAATGCCGGAGGCAGAGCGCCCGACGCCATGATGTGGCTCGGGGTGAGCTCCATCTCTCGCGAGTCGAAATAATGCATCATGCTGGTGCGCACATGGGCGGCGCCGACCGTGAGTCGCGGCTTCTTCTGATTGATCAACGAGAAGTCGACCAGCTGCTCCAGCGTCTTGCGCAGCGGCTCGGTCGAGTAATAGCCCGCATGGTCCGCGCCGAGCGGCACGTGCGAGCCGAGGAAGGCGCGCGGATTGGTTTCGAAGAAACCGGGAATGCCGTTGGCCAGGGTGCTCCAGGACGACAGCGCATCGCCGACGCCGGTCCAGGCCGGAAACACGCCCCAGAAGGTCGAGCGCTCCACCAGCCGCCAGAACTCCTGGAGCCTGGGCAGCCGGTCTTCGGGCTTGTTGCCGCAGATGATGCTGGCGTTGATGGCGCCGATCGATGTGCCGATGATCCAGTCCGGCTCGACGCCCGCCTCATGCAGCGCCTGATAGACACCGCCCTGATAAGCGCCGAGCGCGCCGCCGCCTTGGAGCACGAGCACGACCTGACCGTCGTTGTTGTTGCGGATCTCGTTGACCGCTTCGAGCGATGTCAGGTTGTTCGGTTTGGTCATGGTTGCCTCCCGGCTTCCTGCTGGTGACGGCGGCTCAATGCGCGGTCCAGCCGCCATCCACCGGGATCGCGGCGCCGGTGATGGAGGTGGCGGCCTCGGAGGTGAGGAACACGGCGATGCCGCCGAGCTCGTCGGTGGTAGCGAAACGCTTGTTCGGCTGTTGCGCCAACAGGACTTCGCGGATCACCTGCTCGCGCGGAATGCCGTGCACCTTGGCCTGGTTGTCGATCTGCGCCTCGACCAGCGGCGTGTAGACATAGCCGGGGCAGATGGCGTTGCAGGTGATGCCCATCTCGGCGGTCTCGAGCGCGGTCACCTTGGTCAAGCCCAGCATGCCGTGCTTGGCGGCGACATAGGCCGACTTGAAGGGCGAGCCCACCAGCCCATGGGCCGAGGCGATATTGATGATGCGGCCCCATGTGTTGGCGATCATGCCGGGCAACGCCAGCCGGGTGGTGTGGAAGGCGGAGCTGAGATTGATGGCGAGGATGGCGTCCCATTTGGCAGTGGGGAATTCCTGCAACGGCGCCACGTGCTGGATGCCGGCATTGTTGACCAGGACGTCGAGCCTGCCGAACATGTCCATCGTCATCTGGATCATTTCGGCGATCGACTCGGGCTTCGACATGTCGGCGGCGGAATAGGCGACCGGCACGCCGAAATCGGCGCCAATCGCCTGCTGGGTGGCCGAAATTTCCTCGGGCTTGCCGAACCCGTTGATCACGACGGCAGCGCCGGCGGCGGCCATGGCCCGGGCAATTCCGAGCCCGATGCCGCTGGTTGAGCCGGTGATCAGGGCTACCTTGTCCTTGAGGGGCGCTTGCGCGGCGCGGACCCCGCGCTCGGTCGTGGCGATATTCATGGGACTGACTCCTTGTTTGACGGCGGCCAGACCGGCGCTTCCTTGACGCGGATCATGCCCATGCCGGGGGCGCACGGGAAATGCCCGTTAGCTAAGGAGTCGATAGGGCCGCGCTATCGCGGTCACGGTACCCAACAATGGTAAGGAAACGGCCCTTCCCGCGACAAATCACGCTTGGTCAAATAATGGGCAAGCAAGTCAAATCAACTCGACGTGGAACTGTTCTAAAGCGTAAAACGCGGTATAAGAACACGCGAACCTAGTACTTCCGAGCTGATGACCATTGGCATGGTGAGGCAACAGGCAAAAGCCTGTCGGACCCGGGCTGACCGCCTGGGCCAAAGCCGCATTGCCGTGTCCCGTTCAGGCATAGATTAGGGCGGCGGGGCGCGGTTTCTCATGGAAATGCACCAGGTCCGCTACTTCCTCGCGGTGGCTCGCGCGCTCAATTTCACGCGCGCCGCCGAGGAGTGCAACGTCGCCCAGCCCTCCCTCACCCGAGCCATCCGCCAGCTCGAAGGCGAACTTGGCGGCGATCTGTTCCGGCGCGAGCGGCCGCAAGCCCAGCTCACCGAGCTCGGCCAGCGCATGCTGCCGCTGCTCAAGCAATGCTATGACAGCGCCCTCAGCGCCCGCTCGCTGGCTTCGGCCATCAAGAAGGGCGAGGTCGGCTCGCTCCGGCTGGCACTGTCGCGCACCATCGACCCCTCTTTGGTCACGCCCCATGTGGTCGAGCTCGGCAAGCTGTTCCAGGACCTCGAGCTGAAGATCCTTCGGGGCACCGGCAGCGAGGTGTTGGAGTATTTGAAGAAGGGCGAGGTCGAGCTCGGCATCGCCGCCGGACTCGGCGAGGACTGGGAGCGGCTTGACGGCTGGCCGCTGTTCACCGAGGATTTTCAGCTCGCCGTCAACGGCACGCACTCTTTTGCCCAGCGCACCAGCATCGAGGTCGATGAGCTGCGCCAGGAGCGGCTGATGGTCCAGACCTATTGCGAAACCACCCAGAGCTTTCTCGATCTGTTGCGCGGACGGGAATTCGACGTCACCCGTTTCCATGAGGTCAGCGCCGACAGCGATTTGCTGTCTCTGCTCGAAGCGGGATTCGGGGTGGCGTTCGTGCCGCGCAGCGCGCAAAGCCCGGCCTCAGTGGTGCGCATCGCCGTGACCGGGATCGATCTCACCCGCACCGTCAATCTCTATGGCGTCGCCGGGCGGCAACGCACCGCGGTGGCCGCGGCCATGATGAAGATGCTGCGGGCCTATGATTGGTCGAATTACGCCGCGGCCTGATCGTCAGAAATTCTGAGGCAACCGAAGCCGTGGATGGCCGGGACAAGCCCGGCCATGACGTGGGGTGAGAAAGGCTACCCCCCACGCAATCCCCGGCCCGCAAAACTCGCTTACATTGCGTCCACCTCGTCCTTCTGAAGGGGCGTTTCGCGAGGCGTCGTGAGGCGGGATGAGGGTGCGGTGTCCCCGCGGGTTTCACTCGACGCGGGTGAAGCACTCGGGGCGGCGCCGGGCTCCCCCCGGGTCCACTATGAGGCCCTGCCAGGAGCTGGCTGACGACTCGCCGACCTATTCCAAACGCTGTCTGGCCCGTTAGACGTGGTCCAGGCCGGGCAGCGGGGCAAGGTGCAGCGAAAGCGGGGCCGGCGTACCGATAAGTCGCCGCAAAAGAGCATGCGCTGTCAGCGCAGGTGTGTGGCGCATTTTTTGATGCGCTATCGCTTCGCTACTTGAGCGCGTGTGGCACGCCGGAAGGCGCCCGCCGTGGTCCCAAAAGGATCGCGGAGCTACAAGTTTGCGTCTTTCGGCGCGCCACCCCCTCCGGGGGCCCAATGACTCGCGGCGCCAGCCGGCGAGCGGTTCGGCGCGCCTAATGCGCGGCTTTGAGCGCGGCCAGCAGATCCTCGATGGCCATGCGCTTGCGGTAGTCGGGGTCGACGAAGCGCGCCTTGACCTCGCCGTCGGTGCCGACCACGAAGGTGGCGGGGATCGGCAGCAGCCAGGTGTTGGTGCCCTGCGACGGCGCGACGTCCCAGCCGGCGCGGCACATCAGCTCCTGCATTTCGGCGCCGACCCAGAATGCGAGATTCAGGGACAGGGCGTAGCCGTTGTCGATGTCGGTCAGGATCGGAAACGACGCGTCGGACTGGGCTTTCAGCTCGGCGGTGAAATGCTCGCGGTCGGGCATGATGGCGGCGACCTGTCCGCCTTCGGCGGCGATCTGCTCGTTCGCTTGCGCTAGGGCGCGGGTGTTGATGCGGCAATAGGGGCACCAATGACCGCGGTGAAAGGTGACCGCTACGGGGCCGGCTTCGAGCAGCTTCTCGAGGGTAATCATGCGGCCGGTCTCGTCCGGCAACGCGAAAGGCGGCATCGGCTCGCCGGGCTTGGGCGCGTTCTCGCCGACATCGTGCTCCCTGAGCCGGGCCACCAGATCGTCGACCGAGCTCTGAAACACCGGGCCGAACGAGCGCACCGCTTCGGCGAAGGCCTGCAGCCGCTCGGCCAGCGACACGTCCATGTCGCGGCAGCGGACGAAGGCTTCTTCGAGCAGCTCCGACAGCGGTTTCGAGTTCATTCGACAGTCCTTAGGCTCGGGCAGCGAAGACGCCCAAAGCCGCAAGAAGTTCCGGATTCTTCACGCTGACCCCCGACCCTTTTTCATACCATCCGCAGCACGCCGTGGGTAGGTGCGATCGACCATGCGGCTCAGGGATTTTCGGTGGTTTCATCCTGATTCCGTGCGGTTTTCAGCGCCGCCAGGAGATCCTCGACGGTGACCCGCTTGCGGTAGTCGGGATCGATGAAACGGGCGGTGATGAGGCCGTTGCGGGCAATGACGAAGGTCGCGGGGATGGGCATCACCCAGGTCTGGTTGCCTTGGTATTCCGGCACCTTCCGGCCGCCTTGCGCCAGGATTTGCTGCATCTCCTCTCCCACCCAGATCGCCAAGTTCAGAGACAGCGCGTAGCCATTGTCGATGTCGGTCAAGATCGGGTACGCCACCTCGCCCTCGGCCTTGAACATCGCCGCGAATTGCTGTCGCTCGGGCATGATCGCGGCAAGCCGGGCGCCATCCGAGGCGATCTGCG
This sequence comes from Hyphomicrobiales bacterium, assembly GCA_038209695.1. GTDB lineage: Bacteria > Pseudomonadota > Alphaproteobacteria > Rhizobiales > Methyloligellaceae > Methyloceanibacter. The sequence goes on along the minus strand of JBBQXL010000041.1, from coordinate 11,474 downwards.
CCTGGGCTTCGGCCAGCGCTCGGGTGTTGATGCGGCAATAGGGGCACCAATGTCCGCGGTGGAAGGTCATCGCCAGCGGTCCGTCACGCAGCAGCTGGTCCAGCGTCACCAGCCGCCCGGTTTCGTCGGGCATGGCGAAAGACGGCATCGCTTCGCCGGGCTTAGGGGCGGCTTGGCCGGCGTCATGCGCTTTCAGGCGCGCGACCGTGCGATCCACGGCTTCCTGATAGCCCGGGATCAAATAGCGAGTCGCCTCGCTGAACGCTTCAAGCCTCTCGTTTACGGATGCATCCATATCGCGGCAATAGAGGAAGGCCTCTGTCAGAGTGGCGAAGGCCGGATCGGTCATACATTGGCTCCTCTGCCGCTGGCACGGCCAGACGGGCGGATTCCGTGCGGCAGCCGGCTTACGCTCCTGTTCCGCCCAGGTTCAGCCGGCGCCCGGCATGGACTGCGCCAGCCTCGTCACTTGCGGTCTCCCAGGCTGTCGATATTGGCCCGCTGCCGCCCCCGAGGTCCAATAGCCGCCGGCTATGGTTCCAATCATGGATCGGCATTTCCTTCAGTTAGGCCGATCGGCTTTGTTAAATGCGGGTCGGTAGGCCCGGTCCACAACCCGTAGCGCTCGGGCGCTACGGCCTGATCCGGAGGGAAACGCGTTGAAAACCTACGATGCGATCATTGTCGGTTCCGGCCAGGGGGGCGTTCCGCTCGCCACCAACCTGGCCGAGCTGGGTTGGCGCGTGGCGCTCATCGAGAAAGGCCAACTCGGCGGCTCGTGCATCAATTACGGCTGCACCCCCACCAAGACGATGGTCGCCAGCGCCCGCATCGCCCAGGCCGCGAGGCGCGCGCCGGAGTTCGGCATCCACACCGGCAAAATCCAGGTGAACATGGCCGAGATTGTCGCGCGCAAGACGAGATCGTTGACTCGTTCCGGTCCGGCATCGAGGGCCGAGTCGCCGACACGCCCAACCTCACCCTTTATCGCGGGCATGCCCGCTTCACCGCCCCGCATGAGATCGAAGTCGGCGGCGAGACGCTCGCAAGCGAAAAAATCTTCATTAACACCGGCACGCGTCCCCGCATCCTGCCCATTCCCGGTCTCGACCAAGTTGCATATCTGACCAACCGCAACATCATGGACCTCGAAGAAGTGCCGGCTCATCTCATCGCGCTCGGCGGCAACTATCTGGGACTCGAGTTCGGACAAATGTTCCGCCGCCTGGGCAGCGAGGTCACGGTGGTCGAGCTGAATGACCAGATCATTCCGCGCGAGGACCCGGAAATCTCGGCAAGCCTGAAAGACGCGCTCGAAGGCGAAGGCATGATGTTTCGCCTCGGCGCCAAGACCACCAAGGTGGCGAAAACGGCTGGGGGCGCGGAGATCACGATCGAGAACAAGGACGGCAGTGTCGAGACGCTGAAGGGCTCGCATTTGCTCGTCTGTATCGGCCAGGTGCCCAATTCCGACGAACTCGGGCTCGACAAGGCCGGTATCGAGACCGACCGGGCCAGCTTCATCAAGCATAACGGCAAGCTCGAGACCAACGTGCCCGGTGTGTGGGTGCTGGGCGACGTCAAAGGCGGGCCAGCCTTCACCCATGTCTCGTATGACGACTATCTGGTGGTCTACGACAATGTGGTGAACGGCAAGGACCGGACCATCGACAAGCGGGTGGTGCCTTATGCGCTTTATACCGACCCCGAACTCGGCCGCGTCGGGCTGAGCGAGCAGGAGGCGAGAAAGGACGGTTACAAGTTGAAGATCGGCAGCGTGCCGATGGCCTATGTAGCGCGCGCCATCGAGCGCGGCGAAACCAACGGGCTGATGAAGATCGTTATCGACGCCGACAACGACCGCATCCTGGGCGCCACCATTCTCGGGCCCGAAGGCGGCGAGCTGGTGCAGATCCTGATGGCGCTGATGCTGGCGGATGCGCCATGGACGCTGTTCGAGAACCGCATGTTCATTCACCCCACGCTGGCCGAAGGCTTCTTCTCGCTGATGGCCAATGTGGAGGCCGCCTAACCCGGCTTGAGCTTCTCAGGCGCTGTCACCGAGACCAATGGCGATATTGGCGCCGATCAGGGTCGCCAGCGCCTCGGCCGCGCTGAAACTGGCCGATGCCTCGTTGCCCGCTATGATGGCCGCGCCGATGGTCGATCCGTCCTTCAGCGCCGACAGAAACGCATCGGTGCCCGGCTGAAGCCGCCGCGTCTCGACATCGAGACAGGGTCGCGACACCAGCGCCGCCTCGGCGCCGCGATGGCGCAGCGGCGAAGCCGTCTCGGCCTGGTTGGCCAGCCAGATGGAGAACGCGGGAGAGGCCGAGGTCACGACGAACACCGACGGATGAAGCGTCACGGTGAAATCCGACAGGCGCCCCTGGTCGAGGACGGCGAAGGACGACGCCGCAAGCGGCTCCCGATCGGCCGCGTGATAGGCGAGGCCGCGGGCATATTCGAGCCGCGCCACGTCGCCGAGATAAGGCAGCGGCGCCTCCGGGGTGTACCGGGCGATAAAGGCCGGGAAGCTCTCGCCATAGAGGAACAGCAGCGGCGAGGACGGTGGTTCCAGCGCCACAAAGGCGCGCGCCATGGCCCGGAAGAAGTCGTCGCCCACCAGGCGCTGGACGACGGGAAAGCGCGCTTGCAAGGCCTCGATCAGGCCGGCGGCGATGGTATTGCGGTGAACGGCAAAGCGCCGCTCGGCCCGGCCCTGAGCCGCGCCTTTGACAGCGGCGGGGACCGGCCTCGCCATGGACAGCAAGGCGCCGGCGAATTCAGCTTGCAAGCTAAGCGTGCCCGGCATGGCTTACCCCCTGGTGCAGGTGTCGTTCGGGTCGAACCGCGCGGAATTGACGCTCGCGCCGGCGACGTTCGCGCCGATCGATCTCGGCAGTCATCTCCTTCTTGGCGCGGGCGGCCTCGCCCGCGAGAACGGAGAACGATGGCACGTCGTGGTCCCACTCGATCACTGTGGGCGCGGGGCCGATGCGCGCCAGCGTGCGGCGGTAGAGCAGCCAGACGATGTCGGCGACCGGAGCACCATGCGAGTCGATCAAGAGCCTGGCGCCGAGATCGTCGCGCTCCTCGGCAAAGCCGCCCAGATGAACCTCGCCGACATGCTCCATGGGGAATGCATCGAGATAGGCCATCGGCTCGAAGCCGTGATTGATCGCGGACACATAGACATGTTGACGTCGAGCAAGAGCCCGCAGCCAGTGCAGCGGACGATTGCGCGCAGAAATTCGGTTTCGCTCATGGTCGAGTCCGTGAAGGCGACATAGGTCGCAGGATTCTCGAGCAGGATGGTGCGCTGCAGGGTCTCCTGCGCGATATGGTCCACCACGCGGGTCAGCGTCGCCTCGTCATAGGCACGCGGCAGGAGGTCGTTGAAATAAACTCCCTCATGCGTCGACCAGGCCAGGTGCTCCGAGAACAGCGTCGGCTGGTAACGGTCGATCAGATGCCTGAGGCGGCGGAGATGGTCTTGGTCGAGGGGCCCGGCGCCGCCGAGCGAGAGCCCAACGCCATGCAGCGACAACGGATAGAGCGCGGAGATCGGTGAGAAGGCGATGGGGCGGACCACCCTCCCCCATATAGCTCTCGGCGTGGACTTTGAAGAAGTCTACGCCATGGTCGCCGCTGAAAGCGCTGGATTCATGCGCTGGTTTGAAGCCAACGCCAACGCTGGCGCGCTGGAGTGGCGGCTGATTGCGATCATGCGCCCGGTCGGTCATGCGCGCTCCATTGGGCAGGTCAAGGCCTAGCCCAATGAAACAATCTTCAAGCCGATCGCGGAAATACCGTTGGCCGATGGAGGCGATAGCCGCCGCCTATCGGCGATTACGCGGCCAACAGCATGGCATTAGCCCCCGCGGAGGCGGTTCAGCAACTCAGCGCTGGGGTAACCGTCGGCCGGCAGACCATATTTCACCTGTACGGTGCGGATCGCCTGGCGCGAGGCCGCGCCGACCACCCCGTCGATCTTGCCGACGTCGAACCCGAGTTTGGCAAGGCGCTGCTGTAGCTCCTTGGTCTCGGCCAGGCTCAGGCTCTCGATCTCGCCGTTGCCGCGGGAGAGCGGAGGCCCGCCGGCCAGCCGCGTGGCGTAATAGGCAGCGGTGGTGGTGTAGACCAGCGATTGGTTCCAATCGAGATAGACGTCGAAATTCGGGTAAGCGAGGAACGCCGGTCCGTTTCGGCCCATCGGCAAGACCAGCCCGGCGGGGAGATTGTCGGCCGGGATCGGCTTGCCGTTCAGATAGGTGACGCCATGCTGCGCCCAGAACGAGCGCGGCTTCTTGATGGTAACGTCGGCCTGATCCCACGGCAGATTCGCCGGTACGCGGACCTGTTCGAGCCATGGCTGATTGGCGCTCCAGCCCTTCGACTGGATATAGTTGGCGGCCGAGGCGAGCGAGTCGGGCGCGCTCCTGACCAAGTCGATCCGTCCGTCGCCGTCATAGTCCACGCCATGCTCAAAATAGTTCTTGGGCTGGAACTGGAACTGACCGACCTCGCCATGGGCCGGTCCGCGCATCTGGTCGGGGGTGAGATCGCCGCGCTCGATAACTCTCAGCGCGTAGATCAGTTGCTCCTGAAACTCCTCGGGACGGCGGCAATCGAAGCTCAACGTGGCGAGCGAGCGCATGGTCTCCATGTTGCCCATGACTTTGCCGAAATCGGTCTCAAGACCCCAGAAGGCGACTAGCACCGGACCCGGTACGCCATATTGCTGCTCGATCCGCCGAAAGGTGTCGGCATATTTCTTGAGGAGCGCGTTGCCGACCTGGAGCCGATTGGACGACACCATGCGGCTGGAGAATTGCAGGAAACTCTGGGCGAACACGCCCTGCCCGCGATCCTTGGCGATGGTCGCGGGATCGTAGGTGAGGCCATCGAGCGCGTAAGACACGGTGCGGGGCGAAATCCCCTGCGCGACCGCCTGTTTCTTGAAATCTTGCAGCCATCGGCCGAATTCGGCCGGGCTGGCGCAGGCGGCCAAGGCGTGGGGAGCAAATCCGATCAGCACCGCCGCGAAGACGCCGGCGCGCGCTGTCAGCTGAATCATTGGGTGTCTAGCCATGGCGCCACTCAAACCAGTCGGAAGCCCTCAGTCAAGTGACGAGGCGGTAAGTCGCCGGCTCCTACGGATCGACCTTTTGATAAGTGGCGATGAGTTCGGCCTGCGCCAGGATATGGCCCTGCATCGCCGCCTCGAGCTCGGCCTTGGTGAGAGCTTTGGCCGGCAGCAGGATATCGAGCGCGAATAATTTGTGAAAATAGCGGTGGCGCCCGATCGGCGGACAGGGACCGTGATAGGCGGTCTGCTGGCGGTCGTTCAGCCCGGTCACGGCGCCCTTGGGTAGACCCGACCGGCTGGCATCCTCAGGCAGGACCTGGCTGTCAGGCGGCAGATTGTAGACGAGCCAATGCGCCCACACGCGCTTGGGCGCCTTCGGGTCGGGCGCATCGGGATCGTCGAGGAGGAACGCCAGGCTCTTGGTGCCCGCGGGCATGTCGGCGAAGGCCAGCGGCGGCGAGATGTCGGCGCCCTCGCAGGTATATTGAGACGGGATCTTGTCGCCGGATTTGAAAGCGGAAGATGTCAGCGTGAGAGCCATCGCAGCGCCCGCCTCGGCCAATCAGTAACGCCTGAACGGCGAGCAGCGTGATCGCAATTCGCCGCGAGCCATGTGGGCGCCGAGCGGAGTCTCCGCGCTGCCCACCCTTCAGCCCAATCCGAAGAGGCAAACCTAATCCGTGTGCGGCGGCAGTTCGCCGAGTCTCAATCTCTCCATCAGCGCATCGATGCGCCGCGTGGCTTCCCGCTTGCTCAAGCCCTGGTCGAAGGCCGCCGGCTCCTGAACTTCATCGGCGAGCATTCTCAGATAGGACGCTTGAGCACCGGTCATCGGTTCGCGCGCTGGTGGATTGGAGTCAGCTGAGAGCTGCTGGCTCTCCTGCACTTCTGGAGTCTTCTTTTTCTGCGTCATCCCAGTAGGTCCTAAGTCCTTTCCTTGGGTGTTTCCTCGTGTTTCACCTTGAAACACGACTCATACAGTAATCGTTGAAAAGGGCAAGGATTAGGCGAGAGATGACAAAGAGTTAGGCAGATCGCGCGGTGCTCAGGAAAACGGCGACGCGACAGGCGCCCTTAGCCAAGTCACGGATCTTGCAAGAGGAAGTAACGGCCAGTTTTTGGCTGCAAGCAATCGATTGCGTGGCCTCCGTCAAGCTTAGCAGAAAACCTTAACAGAAAATAACCAAGCACCGCCCATGAATGGCCCTTCTAATACCCCCTCACTGCCGATTTTTCGCCCTCTTGATCCGTAGCTTACCCCACGCACTAACATGTGCGACCGACTCGACTCTTCGTCGGTTTTCCAAATCTCCCAGACAATCAAATAGGAGCCACAACGCATGTTCAAAATGCGAGCCAAGATGATTACCGTGGGGCTTCTCGGCGCCGCTGCACTGCTACCGCTCAATCAGGCCAAGGCCGATCAGCTCGGCCATGCCTCCTGGTACTCGCTACCAGCAAACATCACCGCCAATGGGGAGCATATGGACCCCAACGAGCTCACCGCTGCGCATCGTTCGCTGCCGTTCGGCACCAGGGTGTTGGTGGAGAACCTCACCAATGGCCGCATGGTGGTCGTGCGTATCAACGATCGGGGTCCGTTCATCGGCGGCCGCATCATCGATCTATCGAAAGCCGCGGCGGCCAGCATCGGCATGATCAATGCCGGCACGGCCAAAGTGCGGGTGACGACGGCCGATGGCAGCGTGCTTGCCGCGTTGGGTGAATCCACGGCCAAGGCCAAGGACGGCGCATCGTCAGGCGCAGTGGCTAAGGTGGACATCACCCCCTCGGAGACACCCAAGCAAGAGAGCGCCGCAAATACCCCGGCGCCGACTAACAGGAGCGTTGCGGCGACGGCCTCCGCGTCGGTGAAGCATTCCGGTGCGCGGGTGAGGCTGGCAGCCGCGGCCCACGCCAAAGCGGCAAGAAGTGTCCGGGCCCGCGTACAGACGGCGGCCTCGTCCAACGGAATCCGCGCGGCCGCAAACCAGGCCTCCGGCCTGACCAGCCGGCCCATTGTGGTGGCGTCAAATGAGAATCCCTACGCCATCCTCGGCGCCACGCCGGGCTTCGTGAAGCCCTCGCGGACGCGGGCGCGTCGCGCCGGCTGAGGCCGCACGCCAGGTCCTGGCGTCAGCTCCACATCTCTATCGCCAAGTCTCTGCCGTCCAAGTTCACGACTGGGGCCACACTGGCGTTTCCGACCCCCTCGAGGCGCCGAACCTGACCTATCGTCGGGGGCTCCTCGAGACGGCATAAAGAGGAGGCCGGGCTCAATGCCCGGCCTTTTTTCTCCTGGCGGCAGCCAAGGGGCCCGGAACCCAAAAACACATCAGAATCATGACAATGGCGCCGGCGAGAAGAATCTCGACTGTTGCAAGGAAGAGACAGGCAGAGGGCGGCAAAACCAGCATAGTCCCAAGGGGAAAGCTCCGCAGACGCGGGGTCTGCGGCGTGATCCAGCAATGCTTGTGGGCGCTGGTGATACAATCGTAACTTGGCCTTACCAAACTTAGCGCGTGATTCGAACCTTCTCGCTTCAACCGAGTTAGCAACACACATGACCAGGCTTCCCGCCGTTCGCAACTTTCTCCCTCTCGCAGCCTTCCTTGCGGGCGCGTTTCTCCTGCTGGGCTCGACGGTGGGCGCCGAAGCGCAGCAGCGGCCAAAAGAGGGTGCCGAGCAGGATTCTGGTGGCCAGTACGGCTCCCGCGATTCACGCGGCGTCGGCTTCTATTCCTTAACGCTGAGCGATATCTGGGGGCCGGCCAAAATGCCGCCTGCTCCCAAGGATTTCGGGCCGCATTTTGACTTCCCGCCCGAGCCGCTCAACGGCGCTCCGCTGCACGATCCCTACCCGAATTAAGCATTTGCATCAGCGCTCTCGGCGAGGTCGCGGCCCAGATGGGCCTTGCGCTGAGCAGGCCCGCGCCCATAAAGTGAGGCGTTTTGCGGGCAGATTGCGAACCCGGGTGGAGACTTTCCGCAAGCGATACGTGAGAAGCGACGCGGTTTCTTTTCCCGCTTTCTAAACTTGCCTGATCTCCGGGCGCCGTTCGCGCGCGGATCATTTGGAAGGGGAAAAGGAGCTTCCGATGCGTCAGACCGGGACGGTCAAGTTCTTCAATCATTCACGAGGGTTCGGCTTTATCACGCCGGACGATGGCGGCAAGGATGTGTTTCTGCATATCTCGGCGTTGCAGAAGTCGGGTCTGCCCGCGGTCGACGAGGGTGCGAGGGTATCCTTCGAGACCGAACCAGACCGTCGTGGCAAGGGTCCGCAGGCCATCAACGTGCAAATGGGCGAATAGCTCTCCCCTATATTCGAACCTGATATGCAGCGCCGCCGTTAGCGGCATCCGGCGCGCTGCTGCGGATGGCGGGCCGCCATGGCGATGACCGGGCCGCAAGCGACGGACAATGCGCTGCAAAGCGTGCTGGACCGGCTCGGCCGCGATGAGCCGACGGCGCTCGAGCGGCTCTTTCGCCTGTTGGCGATCCCAAGCGTATCCACCGACCCGGCTTTTCACGAGTCCTGCATCGAAGCGGCGGAATGCTGCGCCGGAACGCTGCGCGAGATCGGCTTTGACGCGCGGGTCGAGCCGACATCGGGCAAGCCGATGGTGGTTGGCCATTGGCGGGGGGGCCCCTCGCATAAGCCGCGCCCACACGTGCTGTTCTACGGCCATTACGACGTGCAGCCTCCGGATCCGTTGGCTGAATGGACGGCGTCTCCATTCGCGCCGCGCTTGGCCGAGGATCCGCGTTACGGCTCGGTGATCGTCGCCCGCGGCGCATCCGACGACAAAGGCCAGCTGATGACCTTTCTCGAGGCGGCGCGCGCCTGGCTCGATGTGCATGGTGCGCTTCCGGTCGATGTCAGCGTGCTGATCGAGGGCGAGGAAGAATCGGGCAGTCCGAGCTTGGCCCCGTTTCTTGCCGCCCATGGCGACGAGCTCAGAGCCGACATCGCGCTCGTCTGCGATACCGGGCAGTGGGACGCCGACACACCCGCCATCACCGCCTTCTTGCGCGGCCTCGCCTTCTCGGAGATCACCGTCCATGGTCCGTCGCGCGATCTGCATTCCGGCCTCTATGGCGGGCCGGCGCTCAATCCGCTGCATGTGCTGTCGGACATCCTCGCCGCGCTTCACGATGACGATGGCCGCATCGCCATTGACGGGTTTTACGACGACATGCGCGACCCCTCCCCCGCCCAGCTCGCCGCGTGGCGCGGGCTTGGTTTCGACGAGGCGGGATTTCTCGGCGGCGTGGGCTTGAGCGATGCGGCCGGCGAGAGGGGCTTCAGCGTGCTGGAGCAACTCTGGGCGCGGCCGACCGTCGAGATCAACGGTATCGTGGGCGGTTACAGCGGACCCGGCACCAAGACGGTGATCCCGGCGCAGGCGGCCGCCAAGCTATCCTTCCGCCTGATTCCGGGGCAGGATCCTGGCAGACTCCTCGCGGGCCTGCATCGCTTCGTCGAACGCCGCTTGCCGGCCGACGCACGGGTGTCCTTCGCGCATGAGGGCGGCTCGCCGGCGATCGGCTTCGATACCAGCGCACCCATTTTTCAAGCCGCAGCCCGAGCGCTCGAACAGGAATGGGGCAAAACGCCGGCCATCGTCGGCTGCGGCGCATCGATTCCCATTGTCGAGTCGTTCCGCTCGCGCCTCGACATGGACTCCCTGCTCGTCGGCTTCGCGCTCGACGACGATCGCATCCACGCGCCGAATGAGAAATACAATCTCCGCAGCTTCAACAAGGGTGCGCGAAGCTGGGCGCGTATCCTGGCCGAGCTTGGTCGCGTCGCAGATGCTAGGACCTAGGGGCGCCCTGCTTGTCGCGCTCGTGCTGGCGGCGATCGTGGCGTCGTTCTTTGTCGGCGGCAAGCGATCCACCGACACCAGCGCGCCCAGCACTTTCGACTACTACGTCTTGGTGCTCGGCTGGTCCCCGTCCTACTGCTTGAGCGAGGGCCGGGCCCGGCACGACCGGCAATGCGATTCCTCACGCGCGTTCGTGCTGCACGGCCTTTGGCCGCAATACCAAAAAGGCTGGCCGGAAAATTGCCACACGGCCAAGCGGCCCTGGGTGTCGCAACAAGTGATCGAAGGGATGCGCGACATCATGCCGAGCAAGAACTTGATGATCCACGAATTCCGCACACATGGGACCTGCTCCGGTCTCGACCCCGCGCAGTATTTCGCTGCCGCGCGCACGCTCTATGAGCGCGTGAGCGTTCCATCTTGGTTTCTCGCCGCCGACGCCGATCGCGTCAGCTCTCCCGGTGAGATCAAGAGCGAATTCCTCGACGCCAATCCTTGGCTCACCCCGGACATGATCTCGATCGCCTGTCGCGGCGCCACTCTGCTCGATATCAGGGTGTGCTTCAGCCGAGACCTGTCGCCGCGAAACTGCGGCGTCAACGAGGACCAAAAGCGGCTCTGCCCGGCGCGCACGATCACCGTGCCGCCGCCGACGCGGCAATGACCACCCGTCTCGCGCCTAGAAGCGGTAGATAAGCGAGCCCCGATAGGTATCGGAGTCTGGATCGAATTTGAGGGGGCCGCCCGGATAATTGACCGACTCGGAATTGAAGTCGGTGAATTGGTAGTCGAACCGGGCGCTCCAATTCGGATTGAGCGCGACTTCGGCGCCGCCGCCCACGCTCCAACCGAACAAGTCGGCGCTGCCGGATCCGCCGTTGGGGCCGGTAACCGGCAGGTCGGCGTTGGCCCAGGCGCCACCGAAGGTGGCGAACACCAGCACTTGCGGCCTGATGGCCACGCCGGCGCGCAGGCGCAGATCGGCCATGGCGTCGATGTTCGGGCTGACCCGGTTCAGGCCGGCATTGAAATTTCCGCTGCCGCTGACATCGGCGGCCATGATGTCGCCCTCGACCCCCAACACAAAGGGACCGCTCTGCCAGCTATAACCGCCAACCACGCCACCCAGCACGCCGCTGGTCCCGGCAGTGCCGCCGGCGGGAGCCAGATCGTAGTTGACGCTGGCGCCGCCAATCGTGCCTCCCAGCCACCAGCCCTCGAACACGTTTTCGGGCGGGAGCGGCGCCTGGTCGTAGACCGGGGGGAGAGCCGGAGGCGGCAGATCGGCGGCAGAGGCGGGGCTGGAGGCCGTGGCACTTGCCAATAACGCGGCAGCAAGAGTCCAGGCCTGGTTCAATCGCATACGCATAACAGAGCTCCTGACGATCGGGAGGCTCGGTCCGTCACCACGCCAGCGCGAAATGCGCTGGACCAAGCGCTCACGGCCCCAGGGTATCGCCCTACCCTTACCGGGGGTTAACGATGAACCGGGGCGAAACTTGGCAGGGTAAACGGCAGGTTAATGACCATCCCAAGGCGCGGGCTTGGCC
>JBBQXL010000040.1:0-19699 GCA_038209695.1 Hyphomicrobiales bacterium | reverse complement strand
CATACGGTGTCTTTGTCCCCTTGGCACGCAAGGCTCTGCCGCGCTAAGAACAGCGCGTGACCTGCGCGCCCGTTCCCTCGCCTGACCCGAAACGCTGTCGCGCGGCGCCGTTCTGGCTCGCCGCTTGCGCCGTCGCGGTTGCTTGGTTCAGCCCCGCTCCCGCTATGGCCCAGGTCAGGAACGACATCGTCCCCGACACCTGGCAGGGCGACGCACTCCGGCCCAAGCCCGATTTCCACGGCCTGGAGAAGCTCCGCTTCATCACCGACAGCGACTATCCGCCCTTTCATTATTTCGACGAGGTCGGCGCGCTCACCGGTTTCAATGTCGACCTGGCCAAGGCCCTGTGCGAGGCGCTGGAGGTCGAGTGCGAGATCAAGGACGTCGACTGGAGCGAGATGTTTCTCAGTCTCGACCGCGGCGACGCCGACGCGGCAATAGCCTCGATCCGCATCAGCGCCGAGTCGGTGGAAAAGGCAGACTTCACCTCCCGCTATTACGCCACGCCCGCGCGTTTCATCGCCCAAAAAACCAACGAGCTGAAGGATATCCGGCCCGAGACGCTGGAGGGCAAGAAAGTCGGCGTGGCCAAGGGCACCGGTCACGAGGCCTATCTCAAGCTGTTCTTTCCCAATGCGGCGATCGCCTCGTTCGACAGCGCCGAGGACGCGCAGAAGGCGCTGAAGCAAGGCGCGATCGATTTCGTGTTCGGCGATGGCATCGGCATGACCTTCTGGCTTAACGGGGTGACCAGCGAAGGCTGTTGCGAGTTTCGCGGCGGCCCGTATCTCGACACTAAATATTTCGGCGAGGGCGTTGGCATCGCGGTGAAGAAGGGCAATCGCCAGCTGGCGCAGATTCTCAACTATGCGCTTGAGCAGGTCCATGCCAGCGGGCGCTACGAAGAGCTGTTCCTGCGCTACTTCCCGATGAGCTTCTTCTAGCCGCTGTCGTCTTTGCGACTCGCGGTATTGCGGCGCTGTGGCCCGAACGGCAACCATAGCGACCAGCCGAACCGCGTCGGCGCCTCGCTCTGATAGGGTGTGAGCCCGATGGTCATGCCCAGATGTCCCGCCTCCGGCTGCGCCGTGTAGGTTCGGAACAGCCGATCCCACAGCGAGAGATTGAAGCCGTAATTGGAATCGTGCTCGCGCCACAGCACCGAGTGATGCACCCGATGCATGTCCGGCGTCACAACGACCAGGCGCAACACCCCGTCGAATGCGTGCGGCAGGGCGATGTTGGCGTGATTGAACATGGCGCAGGCGTTTAGGATCACCTCGAACAGGAACACCGCCAGCGGCGACGCGCCGAGCACCATCACCACCACGATCTTCCACAGCATGGAGAGCCCGATCTCGACCGGGTGAAACCGGACCGCCGTGGTCACGTCGATATCGCGGTCGGCGTGGTGCACCTGATGCAGGCGCCAGAACACCGGGATCTTGTGCGAGGCGAGATGCTGCGCCCAGATGGCGAGGTCGAGCACCAGCAGCGCCACCACCCCCTTGATCCAATACGGCCAGGAGACTTGGTTCAGAAGCCCGATATGGTGTTCTTCCACATAGAATGCGGCCGCGATGGCGGCGATCGGCACGGCGAGCATCGCCATCAGCCGGAGCAGCACCGCGCCGGCCGCGCTGATGCCGATATTGGTGAGCCAGCGCTTGCGCTTCGACGCGATCAGCTTGCGCTTCGGCCATAACAGCTCGATCAGCGCCATTACCACGAACACGCCGGCGAACACCGCGAGCCGGATGATGCCGTCGCTTTGACCCATAAGACCGTCCATGGCGCGATGTTAGCGTGTAACGGCCCGCCCGTCAGTCCGTCTGCTTGCCGGCGAGCGACAGCCCGACCACGCCGAGCACTACCAGCAGCAGCGAGGCCAGCTTGAATAATGTGAGCGGCTCGCGGAAATAGGCGATCCCGATCATGGCGGCGAGCGCGGTGCCGACGCCCGACCAAATGGCATAGGTCACCGACAGATCGAGCCGCTTCAACGCCAGGATCACCGCCGCGCCGAAAGCACATAGAGCACCGGCACCGCGATCGAGGGGATCAGCTCGGCGAAGCCGCGCGACAGCTTCATCGCGGTGATGCCGGCAACCTCGAGCAGAATGGCGGCGCTGAGAAGGATCCAGGGCATCCGCCGGCATGACCTCGCGGGAGCGCGTGCGACTCAGAGCGCGACTGCGCTTGGGCCACTCAACAGCGAAATTGCATGACGCGGTGATGACAGCCGCTCGCCCCGATCACAGCAGCTCGAGCGGCCGCGGCCCTTTGGGCGGCGGGAACACGCGATCGAGCTCGCCGAGATCCTGCTCGGTCAATTCGATGTCGAGCGCCGCGCGGTTCTCGCGTACATGGTCGAGCGTCCCGGACTTGGGGATCACCATCATGTCGCGCTGCCTCAGAACCCAGGCGAGCGCGATCTGCGCCGGCGTGGCGCGGTGGCGCATGGCGATGCCGGTCAACATGCGCTCGCGCAACAGTCGCCCCTGCTCGATCGGCGAATAGGCCATGATCGGAATCCCGCGTTCGCGGCACCACGGCAGCAGGCCTGCTTCGATGCCCCGGCGACGCAAATTGTACAGCACCTGATTGGTAGCGCAGTCGCTCCCCCCGGGCAGCGCCAGCAATTCCTCCATGTCGTCGACATCGAAATTGCTGACGCCCCACAAGCGGATCGCGCCGGCTTCGATCAGCGCCGCGAAGCCAGCCAGTGTCTCTTCGAGTTCGGTGCGGCCGCGCCAATGCAGCAGATAGAGGTCGATCCGGTCGGTCTTGAGCCGCTTCAGGCTGCGCTCGCATGCGGCGATGGTGCCGGCGCGCGTGGCATTCTCCGGCAGAACCTTGGTGACGATGAAGCATTCGTCGCGCCGCCCGCGAATGGCCTCGGCGACAATGCCCTCGGCAACCCCGTCGCCATACATCTCGGCGGTGTCGATCAGCGTCAGGCCCAGATCGATCCCGAGCTGGAGCGCTGCGATCTCGGCCTCGCGTTTGCGCGTGCTTTCACCCATGCGCCAAGTGCCCTGGCCAAGCTGCGGCACGGTTTCGCCCGAGGGCAGCGTCACGGTGGGGAGGCTGAATGCCGGCACGATGCCACCCGGGCATAAAGGAAGGGGCGCGGCACCCTACGGCACCGCGCCCCGATCATAACGCTCCGAAGATGGAGAGTTAGGCCTTCTTTGCCCCCGCGGGCGCTTTTAGCTCGCGCTCCTCCTTCTTCGAATGAAGCTGGAAGGCGAGAATCAGCAGGAAAATGCCGAACACCAGCGCATAGGCGCCTATCCACATGGTCAGCACCACCGCCCCGATCAACGGCTCGATGACCAGGAGGACGCCGAAGATGACCGAGGCCACCCCGCCGAGCGCCAGCCACCAGCGGCCATGATCGAGATTGAGGGTGAACGCGGCGCCAAGCATCAGCGCGCCTGACACCACCGCCCAGATGGCGATCAGCCAGATCAGCGCCACCAGCGTAATCGCTGGCCACAGCACGGCGACCAAGCCTGCCGCGAGATCGACGATGCCTTCGAGGATGAGCAGGCCCCAGCGCTCACCATTCCGCGCCGCTTTGATGCCCCCGACGATGGCGAACACGCCGTCGACCAGCATATAGGCCGCGAATAAAATGACGAACACTTCGACCGCCAGCCCCGGCGTCAGCAGGCAGATCAGGCCGAACAGAATGCCCATGATTCCGCGCAAGCCTACCGCCCACCAACTATCCGCCAAGACCTCGCTCATGGCGTCGCAGCGCGCCTTGGTCGCTGCCACGCTTGTCTTTCCCGATGCTGTGCTCGCAGCCATGGGAGAACCTCCTTCAATCGCCAGGTTGATTCGTACGGCTCGCCAAAACCCCGCTTAGCGAATCATAGGCGGCAATAATGAAACCATATGCCCGGCAACGGGCCGCCAAATCCGAGTTGTCCACACCGCAACGCGGCGCGCTTACAGCTCCAGACCGACCTCGGAAGCGAGCCCTGACACCGTCTGGCGGAGCCACAGATGGCCAGGGTCCTGGTCGAAGCTCGCATGCCACAGCAGCGAGATGCTGAAGGTCGGCAGCTCGATCGGCGCCGGGCTGGTGGCGAGCCCGAAGGCTTCGGCGAAGTAGCGGGCGAGCCGCGACGGCATGGTGGTGATGACCGGCGCGCGGCGCACCACGAACGGCACGGCGAGAAAGCCGGGCGTGGTCAAGGCAATTCTGCGCTTCAGCTTGAGCTTGGCCAGCGCTTCGTCGACCGCGCCATGGGTATCCTCGGTCAGACTCGTCAGCACATGCGGCACACTCAGATAGTTCTCGAGCGAGATCGGCGCGGAGAAACTGAGCTGCGCGGGATTGAACAAACACAGAAAGCTGTCGGTGTAGAGCGCCCGGCGCTTGTGATGGATTTGCCCCAGATCGAACACGCCGATGCCGAGATCGAGTTTGCCGGTGTCGAGCTCCTCCAAGATGCTGATGCGATTGATCGAGCGGAGACGCAAGGAGACCGCCGGCGCCACGTTGCGTAAGTGCGCCAGCAGGCCCGGAATGACGGCGACCTCGATGGAATCGGCCAAACCGATTCTGAACGTCCGGTCCGCGGTCGAAGGGTCGAAGGCCTCGCGCTGAAGAACCGCCGCCTGGATTTGTGACAGTGTCACCCGCACCGGATCGGCCAGCGCCAGCGCGCGCGGGGTCGGCCGCATACCCTCGGCGCCGCGCGTAAGCAATTCGTCGCCGAACAAGACTCTGAGCCGCCCCAGATTATGGCTCATGGCCGACTGGCCGAGCCCAAGACGCGCCGCGGCGCGCGTGACGCTCCGCTCCGTCAGCAGCGCGTCAAACGCCACCAACAGATTGAGGTCGAGCCTACTTAGATTAGCGTGGTCAATGCTGGTCATCGATATCATCGATTGGAATGATGATACTGGAGCACCCATGTTGGGAGCAAGGTCAAACACGCCCTCAAAAGCGCGGGGCTTGCGGCGACCGGCAAGAAAGGGAGGGTCGATGAAGATTGCCATTATCGGCGCGGGCAATGTCGGCAAAACGCTCGGGACCGCCCTTCGAGCCAAGGGACATACGGTGATTTACGGGTCGCGCGCCCCGGCCAGCCGGACCGAGCGCAATGTGAAGACTATTGCCGACGCGCTGGCCAGCGCCGAGGTGGTGATCCTCGCCACGCCTTGGATCGCGACCGAGGCGCTGGTCTGCGAACACGCCGACGGCCTCGCCGGCAAGATCGTCATCGATGCCACCAATCCGGTCCACCCGAGCCTCGCCCGGCTCGCCGTCGCCTCCAACAGCTCAGGCGTCGAGCTGCTACAAAGCCAAGCCCGCACCGCCAAGTTCTTTAAGGCCTTCAACAGCACCGGCGTCGAGGTGATGGCCAAGCCGAACTTCGCCGAAGGCAATGCCGCCATGTTCGTCGCCGGGCCCGATCGTCCCGACAAGGACACCGTGCTGCGCCTGGTCGCAGATGTCGGGTTCGAGCCGGTCGATGCCGGCGAGTTCAAGACTGCGCGCTCGCTGGAGCACCTGGCGATGCTATGGATTCAACTCGCGCTCACCAAAGGACACGGTCACGACTTCGCCTTCGTCATGGCGCGGCGCCAACATGCCGCAAACCGAAACGCGGAGTCGCGCGTTAGGATGGCTCAACCCCATCCCCAAGAAGCGGAGTAGTTTTATGGATACCCTGGTTGAGTCCAAGGCCACACTCAAAACCCCGGCCTATGCGGCCAAGACGGCCAACGCATCGCTCGAACCGTGGTCGATCGAGCGGCGCGAGCCCGGTCCCCACGAAGTTCTGATCGACATTCTCTATTGCGGCGTCTGCCACTCGGACATTCATCAGGTGAAGGACGAGTGGAACAACTCGATCTTTCCCATGGTGCCGGGACACGAGATCGTCGGCCAGGTTGTCAAGGTCGGCGACCACGTGAAGACATGGAAGCCCGGCCACATTGTCGGCGTCGGCTGCTTCGTCGATTCCTGCCGCCGCTGCGAAGCCTGCCGGGCCGGCGAGGAGCAATATTGCGAGCCCGGTTTCACCCTCACCTATAATGGCTACGAGCAGGACGGTAAGACGCCGACCTTTGGCGGCTACTCGACCCGCATCACGGTCGACGAGAATTACGTGCTGTCGATCCCAAAGGGCATACCGCTCGAGCGCGCCGCGCCGCTGCTCTGCGCCGGCATCACCACCTATTCGCCGCTCAAGCATTACGGGCTCGAGGCCGGCGACAAGCTCGGCGTGGTCGGCCTCGGCGGTCTCGGCCACATGGCGGTGAAGTTCGGCCACGCCATGGGCGCGCATGTCACCGTGCTCAGCCATTCGCCGGGCAAGCGCGACGACGCGATTGCGCTCGGCGCCGACGACTTCCTCGTCACCAAGGACGAGGCGGTGTTCAAGGAGAATGCCGGCCGGTTCGATTTCATCATCGACACCGTCTCGGCCACGCATGACTACAACGCCTATCTCAACCTGCTCCGCCGTGACGGCATCATGGTGCTGGTGGGAATGCCGGATCCGACGCCACTCTCGGCCGGCCCACTGATCATGAAGCGCAGGAGCCTTGCCGGTTCGTTGATTGGAGGCATTCGCGAGACCCAGGAGATGCTGGACTTTTGTGGGCAACATGGTGTTGCCGCCGACGTTGAAGTGATCGCCATTGAGGAGATCAACCAAGCCTATGAGCGCATGCTCAAGAACGACGTGCGCTATCGCTTTGTGATTGACCTCGCCAGCTTGAAATCACGCGCTCCCTAGCGGCGCAAAAGCGCGAGGCCAACGGCCGTCCTTCCGCACCGCGAGTTGGGAGGGCGGCCGGACTCCCAGGGCTCAGAATGGGCCCGGAAGCCGGTAACCTTTGGTTATGGTTAACGCTTCCGGCCCTCAAAAAGCCATGAAACGGCTGAAAATCAAGATGTTCCCGCGAGCCGCAAGGCCTCGTGGGCATTAACTATGTCGGTGTAATCGTCAGCACTTCTGGGGCCGGGGGAAGGAAGCTGATGACATGCGTAGCCACGCCATCATTGCGCTCGCCTCGTTGGGCGTCCTCGGATTAACCTTGCCCTGCGCCGCCCAATCCGGCGCGGCGGACGGCGAGCAGCGCACCCTCTCGGTCTCGAAGCAGGCCGCGCCGCAGCTCTTGGCGCCGGCCGAAATCGAGCCCCCCGCCCCGGCGCCGCATCAAGCGCCCGCACCGGCGCTTCCGATCGTGCAACCCGTACCCACGCCGCAAAACCTCTACCTCAGCATGCCCGAGCCGCAGACCTTGCCGATCGACCAGGCGCAGGCGACAGGCGAACCGCGCGGGAGCTTCTCATCGCCCGATCAGCTGATGGATTGGATCTCCGCTTATCGCAAGCAGCGTCAGCCCTGGCGCGTGCCCGCGGCGGTGCATGCCATGCAGAAATACGGCCTGTTCGGCGACGAGGAGAAGGCCTGGTTCTGCACCGGCTTTATCGCCGGCGTGCTCGGCTCAAATCCCAAGGACGGCCCGGCTCTGGTCGCCAAGATGTTCCCCATGCCCGACAAGGAGCAGGCGGTGATCATCAGGGCCATCGCCTATTCCGGCCGCCCCGACTGGCGAGATCTGCTGGAAAAATCCTCGTCCCGCATGCCGTTGCGCCGCCCGCTGATCGATGACTTTCTTAACGGCAAGCGTCCGACGCTGATGGCGTTGCCGCTCGAGAATGGCGGTTCGGAGGGCATTTACGCGCTGTGGGGCTATTACGTCGCGACCGGCCAGCATGAGCCGGTGGTGCGCATCATGCAGGCGCTGCAATGGTCGCGCACCAAGGAAGACAGCGGCTTCTCGTTCCGCAAGGTGTTCTCGGGCTGGGGCAACGACCCCAGCGCGGTCGCCAAGATCACCACCGGCGGCACTGCCAAATGGACGCTTGCGTCCTACGCCGAGCGTGATCGTGAGCTGCTCACTCTTTATCGCGCCGAATATGACCGGCAGCCTGAAACCATCGCCAAGCCGCTGAAGGACGTGATCGACGCGGCCCAGGACTTCGAGTCCGAGCGCATTCGCAAGGATCAGTACGGCGCCATCGAGAACGCGCAGAAGCAGCAGATGACCAACGAGGCCGGCATGACCAAGGGCGCCACCGCGGGCTCGCTCGCCATCGCCACCGGATGCGTGGCGGCGACCGCTCTAGGCCAAGCCTATATCGCTCTGCCGTGCGTGATCGGCGGGGCGCTCTATACCGGGGCGGTCAAGCTCGCCCACTGAGCGCTATTCGCTGCCGCGCCGGATGAAATAGCCGACCACCACACCGAGCCCGACAGCCAGGAGCAGCGAGGCGGTGAGATGGTCCTTCATCGCCTCCTCGGCGTCATGCGCCGCATCCGAGGCGTAGTCGCGGGCCCGTCCGAACTGGCGGCTTGCCCCGGAGCCGGCGCTCGACGTGAGCTCGGTCACATAATCGCGTAAATTGTTAAGCTGCTCGTAGATGTCGTCGATGTCGACATTGTCCTTGACGAATCTCGACGCCTTGCGCTCTGCCCTGGCCAAACCCAGCATGGTTGAAGTCTCCTGTTTGAAAAATGCCTGCCGCCCCGCCTGACTGGCCGAGGGCTCTAACATAACAGAAACGGCCTAGCCGGCCGTCTCGTTCCAGTTTTGGCGTTGATGCCGGCTAACCGCCGTGCCGATAATTGTCGCGGATCGGTTCCTCAGCGCGGAAATATTGGAGCGGGTGAAGGGAATCGAACCCTCGTCGTGAGCTTGGGAAGCTCCTGCTCTGCCATTGAGCTACACCCGCGATCGGCGCCCCCGAGTCTTATCATGGCGCGGGCGCGCACGAAAAGCGCCCCCTCACAGAGTGGTGATGGCTCCGGTCTTGCGAAGCTGCGCCAATCGCCTGTTAATGCCGGGGCTGGAGGGGACGATATGGCCGACGCCGCGCTGCTTGCGCTCACGAAATTCAGCGACCCCGAAATCACCGCCAAGGGCGAACAGCGCGCCCGCGTGGCGCTGGCCGGACTGCGCACGCTTTGGCTCAATACCGGCAGCCTGTGCAACATCACCTGCCGCAATTGCTATATCGACTCGAGCCCCGACAATGATCGGCTCGCTTATATCAGCCGCGCCGAGGCGGCCGCCTATCTCGACGAGATCGCGCGCGATCGCCTGCCGGTGCGCGAGATCGGCTTCACCGGCGGCGAGCCGTTCATGAATCCCGATATCATCGCCATGCTCGGCGATGCGCTCGCCCGCGGCTTCGCCGTGCTGGTGCTGACCAACGCCATGCAGCCGATGCTGCGCCCGCGCATCCGTGACGGGCTGACCGCGCTCCGCCATGCTTACGCCGGCCGGCTGGTGCTGCGCGTGAGTCTCGACCACCATTCGCCGGAACTGCACGACACGGAGCGCGGCCCGGGCTCCTTCGCCAAGACGGTCGAGGGCATCGACTGGCTCGCGCGTGAAAGCTTCACCCTGACACTGGCCGGCCGCACCTGCTGGGGGGACAGCGAGGCTGACGCGCGCGCCGGTTACGCCGCCTTGATCGCGGCCCGCGCCTGGCCGGTTGATGCTTACGATCCTGGTGCGTTGGTGCTGTTTCCGGAGATGGACGAGCGCGCCGACGTGCCGGAAATCACCCAAGAGTGCTGGGGCATCCTGCACAAGGACCCGAAGGACGTGATGTGCGCCTCGAGCCGCATGGTAGTGAAGCGCAAAGGCGCCCTTGCCCCGGTGGTGCTGCCCTGCACGCTATTGCCATACGACCCCGCCTTCGAGATGGGGGAGACGCTGGCGGAAGCGGCGCGCGCGGATGGTGGCATGTTCGATGAGGGCGCGGTCAAGCTCTGCCACCCCCATTGCGCCAAGTTCTGCGTGCTCGGCGGTGGCACCTGCTCGGCTTAAGCGCTAGTCGAGACGCGCGTGCTCGAACCATGACACGCGAACCTGCTGGCCGGCCGGCGTGTAGCCGACCAGTACCAGCCCATTAAGGCCGGGGGCGTTCGGCCACACCGGGATCTTGCTCACCTCGTCCAGGAACGGGCTTTCGACGATGGTCGCCATGCCGAGGACCTTCTCCTGCGGGTTGTCCAACGACCACTTCGCCAACAGCGCGCGGCAATACATACCGAGCTTTCGCGCCAGGCCTTGCTGACGGTGCTCGGGCGCGACCAGGCAGCGGAAAAACCGAGGCGGCAGCGGAGCTGCGGCACGGTCTCGAGCACCATGGTCGCGACGCCGACCAGCTCGCCGTCGAGATAGGCGGCGGCGCAAAGCTCCTTGGCGCGCGCGGCAGGATCGAGAGTCGCCGGCAACGCGCCGAGCCGGGCTCCATAAGCCGACGGCGTCAGCGGCGATCTTGGCATCGTCGCGTTGCCAAGCGTCCACCATGGAAATCGCTGCCATGCCAACCCCTCGGCGGTGCCTAGCCTTGCTTGAAGTGCTTCGACAGCTTCAGGCCTTGCGCCTGGTAGTGCGAGCCGATGCCCTGGCCGTAGATCTGGTCGGGAATATCGGTGAGCTTGTCGTAGATTAGGCGTCCGACGATCTGCCCGTCTTCCATGATGAACGGGATATCGAGGCTGCGCACTTCGAGCACCGCCTTGGCGCCGGGCACCTTGCCTTCGGCGTAGCCGAAGCCGGGGTCGAAGAAGCCGGCATAATGCACGCGGTACTCGCCGATCAGCGGATCGAACGGCGCCATCTCGGCGACATAGGCCGGCGGCACCGACACGCTCTCCTTCGACGCCAAAATATAGAACTCGTGCGGATCGAGCACGAGGCGCTTGTCGGCGCCGAGATGCACCGCCTCCCAATATTGATTGACGTCGCAGGCGCCGACCGCGTCGACATCGACCACGCCGGCATAGCGGCGCGCGCGATAGCCGATCAGCCCACCCGGTTCAATCGGCGCCAGGCTGATGCGCAAGTTCAGCCCGTCGCGGATCGCGGCGTCGCCCTCGACCAGCCCGACATCGGAATGAATTTCGCGCAGAGCGCGGTCACCCACCCGCCCCGGCTGCTCACCGGCGTCGAGCTGTTGCCCGACGCGGCGGCGGAACCGGATCTGGTTCAGCCGCGAGCCGTAACGGACCTTGATCGAGAAGGTGCGCGGACAGATCTCGGCGAACAGCGGCCCCGCATAGCCTTCATCGACCGTGTCGAACCCGTCCTGATGATCGGCGATCAGCCGCGTGAACACGTCGAGCCGCCCGGTCGAGCTTTTCGGGTTGGCGAAGCCGGCGATGGTCGAGCGCAGCTTGAGCTGCTCGATCAGCGGCACGAGATAGACGCAACCGGCCTCCAGCACCGCGCCATTGGTGAGGTCGATCTCGTGGAATTTGAGCCCGGCCAGCTTGTCGCGCACGGTGGCGTCGGGCCCGGGCAGGAAACTGGCCCGGATGCGGTAGGCGACCTTGCCGAGCCTGAGATCGAGGCTGGCCGGCTGGACCTGGTTGGGCTCGATGTCCGGCGCGCCCATGATCTCGCCGCCGGCGATCATGGCCCGGATGGCCTGGCTCGGCAGGATGCCGGTGCGCGCGAACACGCTGCGCGGACTCACGGCCGGCGCGTGGGCCGGACGCTCCTCGGGCGGCGTCTCGAAAAGCCTGTCCTGGGGCGGTGCTGGCTGCATGGTTAGATTTCTTCTCACCTGGCGGGGTTTCCGTCACGCTAAGCTCGGCCTTCTCCCCCGGATTCACAAGGGGGCGTTGGCGGTCATTTCCTTTCTCTTTGCCGTCTCCGCGGCTTAAGCGCCCCTTGGGCTTGACGGGCGGCTCCCTGCGGGGGCATTAATGCGCCTCGTGGTGATTTGGCCGGCCGGCTTGCAGCCACGTTAAACAAGTCGCTAAAAGGCCGTGCGAGGCGATTTCAAGCCGATCCCGGTCTTTTGGCGGCAGCCAGAGTCCGGGTTTTTTTATGCGGCCGGCTTGGAAACCGTCGTAGGAGTGTTTGATCCATGGTCGCCAGCAAGGATCCCAACAACAAGACCGTGCCTTGGCACGAGGCCACCGCGCTCGTGCACGCGGGCACGGTGAGGAGCCAGTTCGGCGAGACCTCCGAGGCCATCTTTCTCAATTCCGGCTACGTCTATGACAGCGCCGAGCAGGCGGAGGCCCGCTTCAAGGGCGACGAGGAAGGCTTCGTCTATAGCCGCTACGCCAACCCGACCGTCGCCATGTTCGAGGCCCGCATGTGCGCGCTTGAAGGCGCCGACGCCGCGCGCGGCACCGCCAGCGGCATGGCTGCCGTCGCCGCCTCGCTGCTGTGCCATTTGAAGGCCGGCGATCACGTGGTGTCGGCGCGGGCGCTGTTCGGCAGCTGCCGTTATATCGTCGAGGATCTGCTGCCGCGGCTCGGCATCGCGACGACCCTGATCGACGGGCGCGATCTCGCGGCCTGGGAAGCGGCGGTCAAGCCCAATACCCGCGCGTTCTTCTTCGAGACGCCGACCAATCCCGTGCTCGAGCTGGTGGATATCGAGGCCGTGTCGGCGATCGGCAAGAAGGCCGGCGCGCTGGTGGTGGTCGATAATGTGTTCGCCACGCCCCTGCTCCAGCGGCCGATGAAGCTCGGCGCCGATGTCGTGGTCTATTCGGCAACCAAGCATATTGACGGCCAGGGCCGCTGCCTCGGCGGCGTCGTGCTCGGGTCCGAGGAGTTCATCGGCGAAAAGCTGCACAATTTCCTCAAGCATACCGGTCCGTCGCTCAGCCCCTTTAATGCCTGGGTATTGCTGAAGGGACTCGAGACGCTACCGTTGCGGGTCGAGCGGCACGGCGCCTCGGCCGCATCGATTGCCGATTTTCTCGCCGAGCGGCCGGAGGTGGTGCGGGTATTCTATCCCGGCCGCGGCGATCATCCCCAATACGCCCTCGCCCAGCGGCAGATGGCGGGCGGTGGCCCGATGGTGGCGTTCGAGATCAAGGGCGACAAGGCGGCGGCGTTTCGCTTCATGAACGCGCTTCAGATCATCAAGATCAGCAACAATCTTGGCGACGCGAAAAGCCTCGTGACCCATCCCACCACCACCACGCATCAGCGGCTGACGCCCGAAGCGCGGGCCGAGCTTGGCATTTTCGACAACAGCGTGCGCCTGTCGATCGGGATTGAGGATGTGCGCGACCTCAAGGCCGACCTCGACCAGGCGCTGACCGCGGCACGCTAACGACGGGCATCCTGCGACGTGGCTCCGACTTGCTTGAGCTTAGTGCGTATGCCACCCTTTTACGCAGGCATGACCATCGCGTGAGGACGATCATGTGTCGCAATATCAAGACGTTGTATAATTTCGAGCCGCCGGCCAGCGAGGAGGAAATCTACCTGTCTTCCCTGCAATTTGTCCGCAAGCTGAGCGGGTTCACCCGGCCTTCCAAGGCCAATCAACTTGCCTTCGATCGGGCGGTCGACAAGGTCTCCCGCGCGGCGCGTGAGCTGATCGACTCGCTGGTCACCGATGCACCGCCACGCGACCGCGAGGTCGAGGCGTTGAAGGCTCGGGCCAGATCGGCGGAGCGCTTCGGCACGCCGTCCCGCCACACCACCTAGCCCTGCCAGCGCGAATCCTGCGAAGGCGCATAGGAGTTCTCTTGCCGGCTTCCCTATCGACAGCGCAGGACCTGCTCGCGCGGCTGGTCGGCTTCGACACGACGAGCTCGAAGTCGAACCTGGCGTTGATCGATTTCGTCGAGGACCAGATCAAGGGCCACGGCATCGCGTCCACGCGCATCCCCTCCCCCGACGGCTCCAAGGCCGATTTGTTCGCCACCATCGGCCCGGCGGGTAAAAGCGGCATCGGCCTGTCCGGTCACAGCGACTGCGTGCCGGTCGAGGGCCAGCGCTGGACCTCCGACCCCTTCACCCTGACGCTGCGCGACGGCAAGCTCTATGGCCGCGGCAGTTGCGACATGAAGGGCTTTATCGCCTGCGTGCTGACCTCGGTGCCACTGTTCAAGTCGCGCGAGCTCAAGGAGCCGATCCACATCATCATCTCCTATGATGAGGAGGTCGGCTGCACCGGCGTGCGGCCACTGATCGCCCGGCTCGGCCACGACCTGCCGCGCCCTCGCGCCGTGATCGTCGGCGAGCCGACCGCCATGAGGGTGATCGACACCCATAAGCGGATCGACGCCTATCGCACCCGCGTCACCGGGCGCGAGGCGCATTCGAGCGTCCCCGAACTCGGCGTCAACGCCATCGCCGCCGCCGCCGCGCTGATCGCAGAACTCGACCGGCTGGGCGCCGATATCGCCGCCAAGCAGAACGACCCGCGCTTCGAGCCGCCTTATTCGACGGTGGTGGTCGGCACCATCAAAGGCGGCACCGCGCACAATATCGTGCCCAAGACTTGCGAGTTTCAATGGCAGGTGCGCAGCCTGCCGAGCGCCGCGCCGGCCGAGGTGCCGCGCGACCTCGCGGCTTTTGCCAAGACAACGCTGCTACCCCGCATGCGGCAGGTGACCAAGGAGGCCGGGATCGAGACCGAGACCGAAGGATCGGTGCCGGCTTTCGTCGCCGCGCCGGGATCGGCGGCAGTAGCGCTGGCGCTGGAGCTCACCGGCGCCGAGCACACCCACGCGGTGTCCTATACCACCGAGGCAGGATTGTTCGAGCAGGCGGGATGTCCCGCGGTGATCTGCGGCCCCGGCAACATCGCCCAGGCGCATGCGGCGGATGAATATGTCAGTGTCGATCAGCTTGAGGCCTGCCTGGCCTTCCTGTCCGGCCTGGCGAAACAGCTCGCTGGTTAGCTGGCTGCCCTCACTCGGGCAGCAGGTAGTCCTGGTTCTTTCTTATCTTGGCCGAGCAAATAAATTCCAGCACGTCAGTGCTGCTGACATTCCTGAAAATGACGTGTCTCTTGTTGGCCTGATCCTGGAAAGACTCGCCTGCTCTCTTGACCTTGCGGGTTCGCCCTCATACTGCGACTCAGCCGTGCCTTCGACAACGTAACAAACGCCGGCTACTGGGTGGTAATGCGCCGCGTTGGCGTAGCCGGCAGGTGAGGCGAAAAGGCCACATGGGCGAGCGCGAACGCGCCGAGCGTCGCGGTGGCGGTCCTTCGCATGTCGCTTCCCTCTAGAGTCTTCAGTATTGGCAGATGCTAAGCGTCGGCGAACGAGGCCGGGTCGAAATGGTAGCGGCTGTTGCAGAACTCGCACGTCACCCACACCTCGCCGTCGACCACCATGTCGGCCAGATCCTCGGCCGAGAAGCCCTTGAGCAGATCCTCGACCCGCCCTCGCGAGCAGCTGCAATAGCTTTCCAGCGGGATGGCACGGAAGGCCCGCACCTGCTCCTCATGGAATAGCCGGTACAGCAGCCGGTCTGGCGGCAACATGGGATCGAGCAGCTCGTGATCCTCGACCGTCTCGGCCAGGGCCCTGGCGCGCGTCCAATCCTCTTCGGCGAATGCCGCCTCGCGCCCAATGGAGTGCCCGCCCTCGCGGGTGAGCTTCTGCACCAGGAGTCCGCCCGCCCGCCAGGTCCACGGCCTGCCGCCTGACGCGCCGGGCCGATAGTGGCGCGCCACCGCCAGCCTGATGAAGGTCGGCAGCTGTTCGGACTGCCGGAAATAAGTGTCGGCCGCTTCGGTCAAATTCTCGCCTTCGAGCGGCACCACGCCCTGATAGCGCTCGGTGTCGAGCCCGCGATCGATGGTCATGGCGAGATGACCGTCGCCGAGCAGCCTTCCGTCGGCCGGCAGCGCCTCGACTTGCTCGGGCGAAAACCGCGCATAGCCGCGCAAGCCCCCCGGCACCTGATAATCGGCGACCAGGAGATCGACCGGCCCGTCGGTCGTGGCTTGCAGAATGAACTTGCCCTCGGATTTGAGCGCGGCTCCGAGCAGAGCGGTGAGCGCCACCGCCTCGCCGAGCAGCTGCGACACCGCGTCCGGATAATCGTGGCGCGACAGGATGGTGTCGACGGTGGGGCCGAGCTTGACCAGCCGCCCGCTGACGTCGGACTGCTCCGCCTGGAACGGCAGGATCAGATCGTCTTCGGGGATGCTGAGCTCGATGCGGGTCTGCGACGCATGCTCCGTCATCGCCGCGCTCCGCGGGATTTGGCCTTGCGCGCGCCGCCACCGCCCGTGAGGCACCAGGCGAGGATCGCCTTCTGCACATGCAGCCGGTTCTCGGCCTCGTCCCAAACGGCCGATTGCGGGCCGTCGATCACCTCTGCCGTTACCTCGTCGCCGCGATGGGCCGGCAGGCAATGCATGAAGATCGCATCCTTTGCCGCTTGCGCCATCACCTTGGCATCGACCTGGAACGGCCTGAGCGCTTGCGCTCGTTTCTTCGCGTCGTTGTCGCTCATCGATACCCACACATCGGTCACCACGCAATCGGCGCCGCGCGCCGCCTGAAGCGGGTCCTGGCTGACCTCGATATCGGCGCCTTCGCTCTTTGCCCAATCGAGCAGAGCCAACGAAGGGCCGAATGCCTGCGGCGCGGCGATTTTGAGCTTGAAGCCGAAGCGCGCCGCCGCCTGCACCCACGAGGTCGCGACATTATTGGCGTCACCAATCCAGGCGATTGTACGGCCTTTGATGAGGCCTTTCATCTCCTCGAACGTCATCACGTCGGCCATCACCTGGCAGGGATGCGACCGGCTGGTGAGCCCGTTGATCACCGGCACAGTGGCATGCGCGGCAAGCTCGGTCAGCGTCTCGTGCGGTCCGGTGCGGAGCATGATCGCATCGACATAGCGCGACAGCACCCGCGCGGTGTCGCCGATGGTCTCGCCCCGGCCGAGCTGCATGTCTTGCGGGTCGAGCACCACCGAGCTGCCGCCAAGCTGATGGATGGCGACGTCGAATGACACCCGGGTGCGGGTCGAGGGCTTCTCGAAGATCATGGCGAGCACGGCGCCGGGGCGCAGCTCGAAGCCTTTCGGCACCCGGCCCTTGCGCTTGACCGCGGCGGCCATGTCGATGATGGCGCGCAGTGACTTGCGGTCGAGAGCGTCGATATCGAGGAAGTGTTTGGGCGACATGGGCATTTTGGCTGCCGGCGGTTAGGCGTGAGCGCGCGCGCCGGCTTTCAGCGCAACGCAGGCGGCGTCAAGCTTGGTGCCGGCCAGATCGATTTCCGCCTCGCCGATGATGAGCGGCGGCAGGAGACGCACGACATTGTCGCCGGCCTGCACCGTCAGCATGTTCTGGGCGCGCAGCGCTTCCAGCAGCTTCAAATTCGGCACCTTGCATTTCAATCCCAGCATCAGCCCCTGCCCGCGTACCTCCTCGATGATGTCGCCATGCTCGTCCTTGAGCGCGGCTAACCGCTGCTTCAACCTTAGCCCCATCTTTGCGACATGATCGAGAAAGCCCTCCTCGAGCACCACGTCGAGCACGGCATTGCCGACCGCCATAGCCAGCGGGTTGCCGCCGAACGTAGAGCCGTGGCTGCCTGCGGTCATGGCCGAGCCGACCGCTTCGGTGGTGAGGCAGGCGCCGACCGGAAAGCCGCCGCCGAGCCCTTTGGCGGTCGCCATGATGTCAGGTGTGATGCCCGCCCATTGATGAGCGAACAGCTTGCCCGTACGGCCCATGCCGGTCTGCACCTCGTCGAGCAGGAGCAGAATGCCCTTCTCGTCGGCGAGCGCGCGCAAATCCTGCAGAAAGCGCCAGGAGACCTCGCGCATGCCGCCCTCGCCCATGATCGGCTCGATCAGGATGCCGGCGGTCGTCTCGCCGACGGCCGCTTCGACCGCGTCGAGATCGAACGCGGCGACCTGATCGAAACCGTCGACCGGCGGACCGAAACCCTCGAGATGCTTGGCCTGGCCGCCGGCGGCTATTGTGGCGAGCGTCCTGCCATGAAAGGCGCCTTCGAACGTCACCAGCCGATAGCGCTCAGGCGCGCCGGCCTTGAAATGATAGCGGCGCGCGGCCTTGATCGCGCATTCGACCGCTTCCGCGCCGGAATTGGCGAAGAACGCCATGTCGGCGAAGGTGGCCGCGCACAGCCGCGCTGCCAGCCGCTCCTGCTCGGGAATGCGATGCAGATTGGACACATGCCACAGTTTTTTCGCCTGCTCGGTCAGCGCCTGCACGAGATGCGGATGGGCATGGCCGAGCGCGGTGACCGCGACCCCACTGGCAAAGTCGAGATAACGTTCGCCAGCCTCGGTAAATAGATAGGCGCCTTCCCCGCGCGCGAAGGAAAGCTCGCTGCGGGCATAGGTCGGAAGGAGGGGCGACATGGAATTTCGCGGTCCCTGAAACAAAATTGCCGCCCACCGGCGGCAGCAAAGCAATCTCAGAGCATTAGGTCTCCGCCTGTAGCGTGTCAATCAGGGCACATACAGGGCTTATCCCACGCTCGTCCACGTTTCCGTCCACCTCGCATTTGTGTTCCTCCCGGAGAAGTGTCAGAATCCACTTGGTTCCGGTGGAAAACGGACAGGACAAGCGTGGCGGACGCTTGCCGGGTTCTGCCGGATATAGTAGCGTATAACCGCTCGGCTACAAGATATCGTGGGTGCTGCGTTGCACCCGGGCGGTCAATCTCAGCAGTAAATCTGAGTTTTTCACGCGCCGTCTCTAGGCAGACGGGGGGATTCTGAGTCCAATTCGAGGAGGCCAAACCATGGGCTGGACTGACGAGAGGGTTGAACTGCTTAAGAAACTCTGGGCCGAGGGCTTGAGTGCAAGTCAAATCGCCGGCCGTTTGGGCGGCGTGACTCGCAACGCGGTGATCGGCAAGGTGCATCGTCTTGGGTTGTCGGGGCGGGCCACCAGCTCGCGCTCATCGAGCCCGAGACCGCGGCGGACCCATGTGCCGCGCGCCAATCGCGCGCCGTCACTGATGTTCGGCACCCGCGGCAATACCGCGCTCAAGCCTCAATATGAGGCTGAGTTCGATCTGGCGCCGGTGCCGCTCCAGGAACTGGTGATCCCGCTCCATGAGCGGGCAAGCATCCTGACGCTGAAGGAAGCGATGTGCCGCTGGCCGATCGGGGATCCCGGCGACGTGGAGTTTCATTTCTGCGGCCGCAAGAGCTCCGGCCAGGCGCCCTATTGCGAGCACCACGCCCGCATGGCCTATCAGCCGGTGCAGATGCGCCGGCGCGAGAAGCGCTTCGCCACCGGCTAGGCCGGCACCAAAGCATGCGGCAAGAACACCGAGAGGCGCCGTTCGCGGCGCCTCTTTTATTTTGGCGTCAGGCGGTTTCTTCGAGCTTGTCGGAAAAGGCGTAGCCCGCGCCGCGCACGGTGCGCACCGGGTCGGTCTCGTTGCCGCGCATCATCGCCTTGCGCAAACGCCCGATATGCACGTCGACTGTGCGCTCATCGACATAGACGTTGCGGCCCCACACCCCGTCGAGCAGCTGGGCCCGGCTGAACACCCGGCCGGGGCTCTGCATCAGAAATTCCAGCAGGCGGAATTCGGTCGGCCCGAGATGCACCTGGCGGCCGTTGCGCGTCACCCGGTGCGACTCGCGGTCGAGCTCGATATCGCCGACGCTCAGCACCGAGGCGATGCGCTCGGGATTGGTCCGCCGCAGGATCGCCCGTACCCGCGCCATCAGCTCCGGCAACGAGAACGGCTTGACCACGTAATCGTCGGCCCCGGTGGTGAGACCCCTGATGCGGTCGCTCTCCTCGCTCCTTGCGGTCAACAGGATGATCGGGATGGTGCGGGAGTCCTTGCCGGTGCGCAGGCGCCGGCACAATTCGAGCCCGGAGATCCCGGGCAGCATCCAATCGAGCACGATCAAATCG
>JBBQXL010000039.1:0-19738 GCA_038209695.1 Hyphomicrobiales bacterium | reverse complement strand
TCGAGCGACACCTTCGCCTTGTAGTGGCCGTAGGGGATGAGGTCCTTGGCCTGAATATCGAGCTTGTCGGCCGCCACGTCGAGGATCGGCCGCATGACAGCGGCCTGGCTGATCTCGATGTCGGATTTCGGGTTTCTGTGCTGGTCGTGGGAGCGCTTGCCCGGTTTTTCGGCACCTTCACGCGACGGAACTGACATAAGACCTTGGCCCCCAGGACTTGTGAGCGATGTTGCAAAAGGAATGGGCAAGGTAATTCATTCGCTTGCCTTATTGCAATCGTCTGTGCAGGTTCAACGCCCTAAAGCGCGAGGGATACTCTCAGCAATGACGCCGCCGGAGCTGCTCAAGGCCATGTTCCAAGCCGCGGTAGAGGCCGCCCTGCCCTCTATCTGCGTTCCGGCGCACCTGCCGGCACGGCCCAAGGGCCGCACCGTGATCATCGGCGCCGGCAAGGCCAGCGGCGCGATGGCCAAGGCGCTCGAGGATGCCTGGGACGGACCGCTCGAAGGGCTGGTGGTGACCCGCTACGGCTATCGCGTGCCGACCAAGCGTCTCGAAGTGGTCGAGGCGGCGCATCCGGTGCCGGACGCGGCCGGACGCAAGGCGGCCGAGCGCATCTTTCAGCTGGTCCAGGGCCTGACCGAGGACGATCTGGTGCTGTGCCTGATCTCCGGTGGCGGCTCGGCGCTGCTGGCCCTCCCGCCCGAGGGCCTCACGCTGGAAGACAAGCAGGCGGTCAACAAGGCGCTGTTGAAGAGCGGCGCGACCATCTCCGAGATGAACACGGTGCGGAAGCATCTCTCCGCGATCAAAGGCGGCAGATTGGCGGCGGCGGCTTTTCCCGCTCAGGTGGTGGCGCTGATGATCTCCGATGTGCCCGGCGACGATCCCTCGATCATCGCCTCGGGGCCGACCGTGGCCGACCCGTCGACCAATGAAGACGCGCTCGCCATCATCGAGAAATACGGCATCGAAATGCCCTATTCCGTGCGCATGCGGCTGCGCCATGCCGACGAGACGCCGAAGCCCGGCGACAAGCGGCTGGCGCGGGTGGAGAACATCATGATCGCGACGCCGCAAGCCTCGCTCGAGGCCGCGGCCGAAGTGGCGCGCAAGGCCGGCGTCACGCCGGCGATCCTCGGCGATTCGATCGAAGGCGAGTCGCGCGACGTGGCGCTGGTTCATGCCGGCATCGCGCGGCAATGCGCCATGCGCGGGCAGCCGGAGCAGCCGCCTTGCGTGCTGATCTCCGGCGGCGAGACCACCATCACGCTAAAGGGCAAAGGCAAAGGCGGCCGCAACACCGAGTTCCTGCTGGCGCTGGCCATCGCGCTCGACGGCATGGCCAATATCTATGCGCTGGCCGGGGACACCGACGGCATCGACGGGTCGGAGGACAATGCCGGCGCGTTGATCTATCCCGATACGCTGGCGCGGGCGGCCAAGGCCGGGATCAACGCCAAGGCGATGCTGGCCGATAACGACCCGTGGACCTTTTTCAAGGGCATCGGCGATCTGCTGGTGACGGGTCCGACTCTCACCAATGTCAACGATTTCCGCGCCGTGCTCATCGACAAGGCATGAGCGCTGGGCGTCAGTCTACGCCAAGGAGAGGGAGATGCTCGATCGCGTCCGACTGGTGCCGATGGCGTCGCTCTTGCTCCTCGCCCTTCATCCCTCACCGGCGATAACCGAGCGGCAGACAGCGGTCGCCTATGTCGAGTCGATCTACGCCGACCGGGAAAGTCCGGGCGGCACGGTGCGCTATTCGCCGCGCCTCGACAGACTATGGGACGCGTGCGAGCGGCGCGCGAAGAAGAACGGCGACGCCTGCATGGACTTTTCCATGATCGTCATGGGCAACGATGCCCTCGTGACCGACCTCACGGTCGAGCAGAAACAGGCGGGCGCGAGATCGGCGGTGGTCGAGGCGCATTTCAAGAATCTCGGCACGGACACCACGGTCACCTACGATCTCATCCGCGACCAGCAGGGCTGGGCGATCGATGAGATGCGAAGCGGCTGCTATGTGCTGTCCGACGCGCTGCAAGACAAGGCGAAGTGCTGAATCCAGGCGCGACCAATTTCGCAGTTGCGAATTGGGGTGGGCGCGCTACTCTCCGCGGCTGTTGCGGTATAGCTGAATTTCGCGATTCGACTGCGGCGAAGCCCCTCGCTAAGGGCTGCCATTTGGCCCGTGCCATGGAACAGTCGAATTTCGATTCACTATGGGGGCCGGGCGGATCCGTGGGGCCGGGGGGCTACCACAATCGGGGGTTCTACCCGGCCGCTCGCGCGGCCCGGCGGCCAGCTCAAGCGCGATAAGCGCTCAAGGGGGATGAGGAATAAGCATGTTGTTGAGGCGCGCCGGTCTTGGCCTCCTGCTTGGAGCCGTATTGGCGGCCCCATCAGCCGCTACGGCGGGCCCGGCGCTGGTCTTCGAGCCGTTCAACGGCACCGTGTTCTACGCCGAGGATCCCGACGCGCTGTGGTTTCCCGCCTCGCTGACCAAATTGATGACGGCCTATGTCGCGTTCCAGGCGCTGAAGGGCGGCACGGTCAAGCCCGACACCCCGGCCACGTGCTCCAAGAAGGCGACGGAGCAAGCCCCGAGCAAACTCTGGCTGAAAGAGGGCGAGTCGATCCCGCTCGACACGGCGCTCAGAGTCCTGATCGTCAAATCGGCCAACGACGTCGCGGTGATGATTGCCGAGACGGTCGCCGGCAGCGAGGAAGCGTTCGTGGCGCGCATGAACGAGGCGGCAAGGCGTCTTAATATGACGCGCACCAACTTCGCCAATGTCAACGGCCTGCCCGACGAGCGCCAAGTGACCACCGCGCGCGACCTGGCCAAGCTGGCGCGCGCCATCATCGTCGAGTTTCCCGAATACGCCGATCTGTTCACCGCGATTCAGGTTCAGGTCGGCAAGCAGGTGGTGCGCACGCATAACGGCATGCTGGTGAGCTATCCCGGCGCCGACGGCATGAAGACCGGCTTCATTTGCGACTCGGGCTTCAACATCGTGGTCAGCGCCACGCGCGAGGGCCGCAAGCTGGTCGCCGTCATTCTCGGCGAACCTTCGACCGCCTCGCGCCGCGATCGCGCCGTCGACCTGCTCGACAACGGCTTCAAGCGCTATTTCTGGAAATCGCTGTTCGGCACCAGCATTGACGGGCTTGCCATCCAGGCCTCGATGGACTCCGGCCCGACCCATCTCCGCGACAGCGTGTGCGGGGCCAGGCCGAAGCCGAAGTCGAAGCCGGTCGCCCGCAAGAAGACCAAATCGCGCAGCACGTCCCGCTAAATTGAACCCGTTCACTCCCAAAATTCTGCGTGTGGCGCTGCCGGCGCTGTGGGCGCTCGGCTTGGCGCTCACCCCGGCCCGCGCGGCCGAGCCGCCCGACAACATCGCCGAAGCGCTCGCCGAGGCGGCGCGAGCCTGCACGAACATGGACGGCAAACCGAACACGGACGCGGTGCTCAAGGTCGAGGATCTGAACGGCGACGGCGGCGAGGACTGGATCGCCGATTATGCCAAGATGAAATGCGTCGGCGGCCTCAATCCGGTGTGCGGCACGGCCGGCTGCATGCTGCAGATCTATTTCTGGGACGGCGGGACGGCCTGGGACGTCGTGTTCGAGGACCTGGTGAAGAGCTACAAATTCGGCCAGAGCGGCGGCAACTCCATGCTCTATGTCACCACGTCCGGCTTGCCGTGCAACAAGCCCGTGGCGGAGACCTGCAAATATACCTACCGCCTCGACAAGGATGCCGTGGTCCCGGTCAAATGACCTCGCGGCCCCATCTCGCTCCTTGCGCCAAACTGATCTAGTCTTACTCCCTTAAAGCCCTGGGGGAGTCATGGCCGCACAAGGCCAGAATCCGAAGATCATCGTTTCCTATCGGCGATCCGACTCCGCCATGGCGGGGCGTATCTTCGACCGGCTCGCCCAGCATTTCGGCAAGACCAGCCTGTTCACCGACATCGACAACGTCCCGTTCGGCATCGATTTCCGCAAGCATATCGACGATGCGCTGAAGTCCAGCGATCTGATGATCGCCGTGGTCGGCGAGAAATGGCTCGGACCGCAGGCCGGCGGCAAGCTCCGCATCGTGAACGAAGCCGACCCGGTACGGGTCGAGCTCGAGACCGCGCTCAAGCGCGACATCACCGTGCTGCCGGTGCTGCTCGACGGAACGTCGATGCCGGATCCCGCCGATCCGCGACTTCGCCTATCGCAATGCCATCGAGGTCGAGTCCGGGCGCGACTTCAACATGCATATCGATCGGCTGGTCCGCGCCATCGAGCAGATCCTCGGCGTCAAGGGCAAGGCGCCGGCCGCCCAAGTCTCGCCCCTGATGGGTCCGGAAGCCGCTCGGCCTCGGGCTGGCCGGCCTCATCCTCGCTGCCGGACTGGGAGCGGCGGGCTGGTATTGGCTGGCGCGGACTCCTGAAGCGATCGTCGGTCCGAGCGGACGCGCGGTACCGCAGGCGTTTTGCGCCGACTTCTTGCGCGTGATTTCCCATGCGAAGGCCAAATTCGTTCCAATCCTGGGACCGAAGAGCTCCGAGACTTGGACGGCGCGAATCCAACTGCCGGGCTTCGACGACTGCTCGGTCCGCGACTGGACCTACGAGGGCAAGATCAGCCGCTATTACCGCTGCGTGCTGTCGGGCTTCTCGGGCATCCCCGAGATGGACACCATGGCGGCCGCGCTCCAGGCCTATCTCAAGCCTTGCCTCGGACCGAGCTGGACGGAGAAGAGAAGCACCTTCTCGGATGGGACCAGCGACGTGACCTATGTGATGGGACCGGACGATCCGTTCGTGCGGGTGCGCGAGGCCGCCTACGACAATCCCAACGAATGGATCATGCGGCTCGACGTCGAAAACCCGTCGGAGCCGGTGGCGCAATGAGCCGCTAAGACGCGCCCGAACCATTCGCCGCGATGGCCGCCTCGATCACCTTGATCGCTTCCGGCGAGGCCCAGTCGGCTGGGCCGATCAGCCGGGCGATCTCCTTGCCGTCGCGGCCGATGATCAGGGTGGTCGGCATGCCCACCGCCTTCAAGGTGGCGAACAGCTTGCCGGTCGGATCGGTGTAGAGCGCCAGATGCGTGGCGCCGGTCTCCTTCAGGAAGGCGGCGGCCTTGCCGGATCCGCCTCGGTCGATATTGACCGCGACCACCGCGAAATCCTTGCCGCCGAGCTTGGTCTCGAGCCGGTCGAGCGCCGGCATCTCGTCACGGCAGGGCACGCACCAGGTCGCCCAGATGTTGAGCAGCACGATCTTGCCGCTGAAATCGGCCAGGGATTTGGGCTTGCCGTCGGCGTCGGCGAAGGTGAAGGGCGGCAGGTCGAGCGGCTTCGACCGGACCAGAAGGGGCGCCATGGCGCCACGATTGAGGCCGGCGAGAGGCCCTGTGGCCGTTCCGCCCGTCCCCGATCCCT
The DNA here is from genome assembly GCA_038209695.1 of Hyphomicrobiales bacterium. GTDB lineage: Bacteria > Pseudomonadota > Alphaproteobacteria > Rhizobiales > Methyloligellaceae > Methyloceanibacter. The sequence continues at coordinate 14,284 of JBBQXL010000039.1, read as the reverse complement.
CCCCGGCAGGGCCTGAACTCTCGGTTTCTCCCCCCCGGCCATTGTCAGAGGGGGCGAAACTCACATATACCGTGCCGAATCCGCCGATCGCCGCAACCAGTGCGGCGACGAGATAGACCACCTGTGGCGCGGCGCATTTGCGTTCGTTGCGTTTGCTCACGTCTTCCCGCTCACCCTCGTTCGGCCCAGGCTCGACTGCGATGACCAATACCATGTGGGGCGGCCGCTTTGCCGCAAGTCCATCGGAGATCATGGAGGAGATAAACGCCTCCATCGACTTCGACAAGCGGCTGTGGCGTCACGACATTCTCGCCTCCAAGGCGCATGTCGCCATGCTCGGCGCAACCGGCATCGTCACAACGTCCGAGGCGGACGAGATCACGCGCGGCCTCGACACCATCCTGGCCGAGATCGAGGGCGGCACATTCACCTTCTCGCGGTCGCTCGAGGACATTCATCTCAATGTCGAGAGCCGGCTGCGCGAGCTGATCGGCCCGGTGGCCGGCAGGCTGCACACCGCGCGCTCGCGCAACGATCAGGTGGCGACCGATTTCAGACTCTATGTGCGCGACGAGATCGGCGCGCTCGACGGCGCGCTCGGTGCGCTGCAGCTGGCGCTCGCCACCAAGGCGCTCGAATTCGCCGGCGCGGTGATGCCGGGCTTCACCCATCTCCAAATCGCCCAGCCGATCACCTTCGGCCATCATCTGCTCGCTTATGTCGAGATGCTCGGGCGCGACCGCGGCCGGTTCGCCGACGCCGCCAAGCGGCTCTCCGAGTGCCCGCTGGGCGCGGCGGCCCTGGCCGGCACGTCGTTCCCCATCGACCGGGAGGCCACGGCGCGCGATCTCGGTTTCGTGCGGCCGGCGGCGAACTCGCTCGACGCCGTATCCGATCGCGACTTCGCGCTCGAGACTCTCGCCGCGGCGGCGATCGCCGCCATGCATCTGTCACGGCTGGCCGAGGAGGTGGTGAACTGGACCTCGCCGCAATGGGGCTTCGTGCGGCTGTCCGACAAATTCACCACCGGCTCCTCGATCATGCCGCAGAAGCGGAATCCCGACGCGGCCGAGCTGGTGCGGGCCAAAACCGGCCGCATCGCCGGCGCCTTCCAGGCGCTGCTGATGGTGATGAAGGGGCTGCCGCTCGCCTATGCCAAGGATATGCAGGAAGACAAGGAGCCGGTGTTCGATGCGCTCGACGCGCTGAAGCTCGGCATCGCCGCCATGACCGGCATGGTCGAGGATTTCGAGCCCGATCTCAAGGCAATGAAGCGCGCCGCCGCCGCCGGCCACTCGACCGCCACCGACCTCGCCGATTGGCTGGTGCTCAAGCTCGGATTGCCGTTCCGGGAGGCCCACCACATTACCGGCAAGATCGTGGCCCTGGCCGAATCACGGGGGGTGGAGCTCAAAAAGCTTCCGCTTTCCGACCTGAAATCGGCCGAGAAGCGGATCACCGAGGAGGTGTTTTCCGCCCTCGATGTCGCAGGATCGGTCAAAAGCCGGACCAGTTATGGCGGAACCGCCCCGTCAAACGTCAAACGGGAGGCGAAGCGGTGGATAAAGCGTTTGGAGAAGGACGGCCAAACGCGATAAAAGGATAAGTGAAAAGCCGCTAAAAGGCTTGAGGACAGGGGCACGACCATGGGAAGCGCACTGCGCATCCTTTTATCGCTTGTGTTGGTGCTGACGATCGGGCTATCGGCGTGCGGACGCCGCGGCTCGCTGGAGCGGCCTAGATCCGACCAGCCTCAAGCGAAAGCCGACCCGGAAACCAAGATGACGCGGGCGCCCGACCGCCGTTTGTGGATCGATAAGCTGCTCGAATAGACTGAATTCCCTGCAATGCATCATTTCGCCTACCGGCGCGGCGCGTCCGACCAAAATGTGCTCCACGCCGAGGAGGTCAATCTTGCCGACCTCGCCGCCACGGTCGGGACCCCGTTCTATTGCTATTCCACCGCGACGCTCGAGCGTCATTACCGCGTGTTCGCTGACGCGTTCGCCGCCGCGCCCGACACGCTGGTCTGCTATTCGGTCAAGGCCAATTCCAATCTCGGCGTGCTTGCCACGCTGGCGCGGCTCGGCGCCGGCATGGACGTGGTGTCCGAGGGCGAGATCAGGCGCGCGCTGGCGGTCAAGGTGCCGCCGGAGCGGATCGTGTTCTCCGGCGTCGGCAAGACGCGCGAGGAAATGGCGTTCGCGCTCGAGGCCGGCATCTTCGCCTTCAACGTCGAGTCCGAGGGCGAGCTCAGGGCGCTGAGCGCAGTGGCCGCGGCGACCGGGCTCAGCGCGCGCATCGCCATTCGCGTCAATCCCGACGTCGACGCCAAGACCCACCACAAGATCGCCACCGGCAAAGCCGAGAACAAATTCGGCGTGCCGTTCGCCGAGGCCCCTGCCCTGTACGCGCTGGCGCGCAGCCTGCCCGGCATCGTGCCCAGCGGCGTGCACATGCATATCGGCAGCCAGATCACCGACCTGGCGCCGTTCCGCAACGCCTTCACTCTGCTCAAGGAGCTGGTCGGCAGTCTGCGCGCCGCAGGCGTCACCATCGACTTCGTCAATCTCGGCGGCGGGCTCGGCATCCCCTATCACCACGATCAGCCGCCGCCCCCGCTACCGGAGGATTATGCCAAGCTCGTCGCCGCCGAAGTCGGCGGCCTCGGCGTGCGCTTGCTGTTCGAGCCGGGCCGCATGATCGCAGGCAATGCCGGCATTCTGATTTCGCGCGTGCTCTATGTGAAGCGCGGCGCGTCGAAGACCTTCACCATCGTCGACGCGGCGATGAACGATCTGATGCGGCCTACGCTGTACGAGGCCTATCACGAGATCCAGCCGGTGATGGAGCCCGCGCCCGGAACGCCGAGTATCGTTACCGACGTGGCCGGACCGGTGTGCGAGACCGGCGACTACCTGGCCCTGGCCCGGACCTTACCGGAACTTAATGCGGGCGATCTCATTTCCGTGATGACAGCCGGCGCCTATGGTGCAGTACTCGCCTCGGAGTATAACTCAAGGCTGCTCGTGCCCGAGGTGCTCGTGGCCGGGACCCGTTATAGTGTGACAAGGCCGAGGCCGAGCTACGACGACATGCTGGCCAAGGAGCGGCTGCCGAACTGGCTGTGAGCGTGGAAGCCCAGGTTAACGAGCCTCGCTTTCGCCCGCTTCGCTCCCCAAATTGCCGTCATTGCCGGTGCCCTGTGTAAAATGAAGACCATGCGATCCGAAGCTCGACCAAAGGAGCCCTCGCCCAAGGGGGCGGAGGATAGCGCGCTCGCCAGGCGCTTCGAGCGCAGCGTGCGGCTGAGCTGGCTGGCCCTGTTCGCCGAGCGCGTTTGGGAGGGGCTGCTGTGGCCGTTCCTGGTGATCGCGGTCTTTCTGGTGGTGTCGCTGCTGGAGCTGTGGAGCCTGCTGCCGCCGCTGATGCATCGCCTCGTGCTCGGCGGGTTCGCGCTGGCGCTGATCGTCTCCTTCCTGCCGCTGATCAGACTGTCGCTGCCGACACGGCAGGAGGCGCTGCGGCGGCTCGAGCGCCATGCCGGCATCAAGCACCGGCCGGCCTCGTCCTATGAGGACCACCTGACCGCGACGCAGGCCAAAGAAACGGAGGCGCTGTGGGCGGTCCACCGCACGCGGCTGTCGCGCCTGATCGCCAGGCTCAAACCGTCATGGCCCAAGCCCCGCACCGACCGCGAAGACCCTTATGCCATCAGGTCGGCGCTGCTGATCACCGTGGTCGCCGCCTTGATCGCGTCGGGCGGCAATGGCTGGGACCGCCTGCGCACGGCGTTCAATCCCGGCGCTTCGATCGCGCCGACGCTGCTGCGGCTCGACGCCTGGGTGACGCCGCCGGTCTATACCGGCGTCGCGCCGATCGTGCTGGCCGATGGCAGCGAGAAGGTGGGTGCCGGCGCCGAATCGTTCCGCGCCTTGTCGGTGCCCGAGCGGAGCGAGCTGATCGTGCGCACCCACGCGCCGCAAGGCGAGACCGTGAGCCTGACCACCAGCCAAGACGGCGTGGCGGAAGCCAAGACCATCGAGCCCAAGACCGGCGGCAGCGAAGGGCTGGTCGAATTCACCGTGCCGCTGAACCAGCCGCTCAGCGCCGACGTCAAGATCAGCGGGCAGACCGTGTCCAAATGGCGGTTCGAGCTGATCAAGGATGAGGCGCCGACCATCAATCTGATGGGCACGCCGACCGCCACGCCGCGCGGCGCCTTGCGCCTGGTGTTCCGCGCCGACGACGATAACGGCGTGGCCAGCGCCCAGGCCCGCTTCTCGCTGGGCGAAGGCGAGGAACGCAATCTGGCGCCGGTGCCGGCTGAGGCCGCCGCCAAGCTCGACGCCGATCCGCTGCTCGAGCCGCCGGTGATGCCGCTGCAATTGCCCCACGCCAACGCCAAGCGCGTCGACGGCAAGGCCACGCAAGACCTAACCGCCCATCCTTGGGCCGGATTGAAGGTGCGCATGACCCTGATCGCCCGCGACCAAGCGGGACAGCTGGGCGAGAGCGTGCCTTATGACTTCGTGCTGCCGGAGCGGGTGTTCACCAAGCCGCTGGCCGAGGCGGTGGTCGAGCAGCGCAAGCGGCTGGTACGCGACCCGACCTCGCCCGAGGGCGTGGCCGGCGCGCTGGAGGCGCTGACGCTGGGCGGCGACAAGGTGATCGACGACAGCACGGTCTATCTCGCCTTGCGCAACGCCTATTGGCGGCTGCGCACCGATGCTTCGCGGGACAGCATCGCGTCCGTGGTCGAGCAGTTGTGGCAGACGGCGCTCCGCATCGAGGAGGGCGACCTGCCGGAGGCCGAGCGCGCGCTGAATGCCGCCCAGGACGCGCTGCTGGAAGCTTTGAAGGAAGGCACGAGCCCCGAGGAGATCAAGCGCCTGGTCGACGATCTCCGCTCGGCGCTGTCGCGCTATCTCCAGGCGCTCGCCTCCCAGCAGCAAGACAAAGGCAATATGACGCCGCAGAAGCAGCAGGACGGCGATCAGCTGGTGTCGCAGCAGGACCTCGATAAGATTCTCAAGAACATCCAGAACCTGGCCCAGTCGGGATCAAAGGAGATGGCCGAGCGCATGCTGTCCGAGCTCAAGGACATTCTCGAGCGGCTGCAAACCGGCAATTTCGCCGAGAACGCGCAACAGCAGCGCGCCAGCCGCATGATGAAAGATCTGAGCGACATCGTCTCCAACCAGCAGAAGCTGCTCGACGAGACCTTCGCCGCCAAGCGCGAGCAGGGCGGCAGCGGCAGCGACAGTCAGCAATTCGAGGTTAGCCCGCCCGGCCAACCGATGGAATTCGGCCCCGGCATGAGCATGGCGCCGCTGTTCGAGGATTTGCCCGGCGAGGCGCAGCAAGGGTTCATGAAGGGCCAGGGCGAATCGGGCGGCCAGGGCTCGCCGCGCCAGCCGGGCCAGCTCGAGATGGGCCAGCAGCCGCAGCAAGGCCAACCCTCAGGCAAAAATACCAAGCTCGGCGAGCGTCAGCAGGAGCTGCGCGACCGGCTGCAAAGTCTGATCGACCGCTTCCGCATCGAAGGCGGCGACGCGCCGGAGGATTTCATGGGCGCCGAGGAAGCCATGCGCGACGCCAAGGACGCCATCGGCGAGGACAATCTCGAGCGCGCCACGCAGCAGCAGAGTTTGGCGCTGGATCGCCTGCGCGAGGGCGCCCAGTCGATGGCCGAGCGAATGATGGAGAATGGCGACGCGCAGGCCGGGCAAGGTCCCGGCAATAACGGCCGCGACCCGCTCGGACGCCCCGACCGCTCGAACCGGCCGGATCTCGGCCTGTCGGTGCAGATCCCCGACGAGATCGACGTTCAGCGCGCGCGCGAGGTGCTCGACGAGCTGCGCCGCCGCATCGGCGATCCGTCGCGCCCCGCGGTCGAGCTCGATTATCTGGAGCGCCTGATCAAGCCGTTCTGATCGTCGTCAGCCGACTACCCAAGCAGGTAGATCAGGCTGATGGCGCCCAGCGCGCCGAGATAGACCCCGACCAGCAGTCCTTCCGGCCAGCGATCCTTTGCCTTGCTGCGGAACGCCTGGGCGATCACCACCAGCGGGATCAGCGCGCCCAGTACCGCGGCGATGACGGTAAGCGTCGTCATGGTCTGACCTCGCCGATGAAGGGAAGCTCGCGATAGCGGTGAGCCAGGTCCATGCCGTAGCCCACCACGAAGACCGGCTGGCAGCGAAAGCCGAGAAAGTCGGGCACGATCGCCGCCGCGCGCGGGACTTGCTTGTCGATCAGGATGCAGGTCTTGACCGAGCGCGCGCCGCGCCCCTCAAGCAGCGCCTTGGCAAAGGCGAGCGTGCGGCCCGAATCGAGAATGTCGTCGACGATCACCACCTCGCGCCCGGCCAGATCGGTCTCCACGTCGCGCAAAATCTCGACCGCGCCGCCCGACACCGTGCCGGCGCCGTAGCTGGCGAGAAAAATAAAGTCGATTTCGGGTTTCAGCCCTTCGCGGTGGAGCGCCCTGATGAGGTCGGCGGCGAAGATGAAGCTCCCCTTCAGGATGGCGATGATGACGGGGTCGTGCGGCGTGGAGGCGGCGATCTCGCTCGCCAAGGCGTCGACCCGGGCGGCGATCTGAGCGGCGCTGAACAGCGGCGTGATGGTTGGTGCCGCCGCAGCCTCAGCCATTGCTACTCGGCCTTGGCGAAGCGCACCTTGACGCTGCGGACATTGCTCGGCGGCGCCGGGATCTGGCGCAGGAACGGCGCATGCTCGCCGGCGGCAAGCTCGTCCTCACCGATCTCGGTGGTCCATTCGGAGATTTCCTCGCCGCTCTCGTCGCGCAGCGCGATGACCACGGTCGGCACGTCCACCGAGCCCGAGGTGAGGTTCACCACATCGCCCTGCACTTCGAGCACGGTCTGGCCGCCATCGCTGGTCCAGCCATAGCGCACGCCCTCGAAGGCGAGGCCATGCGCCCCGACCGGCACCCCGAACAGGGCGTAGAGCCGGGCAGCGCCGGGCAAGACCGACATCACGGCCGACGGCGCCAGCGCCAGCGTGCCGACCACGCCGCCCACGATGATGGCCAGCAGCAGCCAGCCGATCGTTACGACGGACGGAATGCGGCTCGGCCCGCGCTCTTCGGGCAAAGCCTGCGCGACCAAGGCCGGGTCGATGCCGAGTTCGGCGTCAAGGCCGGCATCGCCCAGACCGGCGTCCATGCTGGCATCGGCCATGCCGTCGCCCATCGAGGCGTCCATCATGGGCGGAGCGGCGAGGCCCGGCTCTGACAAGGCGGCGTCGCCCATAGCGGCATCGCCCATGGCGATATCGTCTGGCGGGGGCGGTGGTGGCGGCGGTGCAGCAGAGCGGCGCGAGAGCCGGCTGAATATCCCGCCGCGCTTTTCGGGCGGGGGCAGCGCCACCGGCGCTTCGGCCATGGCGTCGGCATTGATCTGGGCCACCTGCGCGGCGAGATCGGCCTCGGCCGGGGGTGGCGTATAGCGCGGAGGCTCTGGCGTGGGGGCGGCGATGCCGGCAAACCCGCGCATCCCCACATTGACCGCCGGCGCGGGCGGTGGTGACGGCGGCGGTTGCGGCGGCCTGGCCGCGGGAGCGGGTTGCGGCGGCGGCGGGGGCGCCGGCATCTTCACCGCCGGCTCGGGCATGGTGACCGGCTGCGCCTGCCACACAAAGCTGCATTTCGAGCAACGGACCTTGCGGCCCTCAGGCAGGAACACCGCCTTGGTCTCGTAGAGCGTATCGCAATTCGGGCAGATAATCAGTGTTGCCATCGGAACAGCCAAAACGGCCTTGTATCGTCGGATTTGCCCCGGGCCCCATGCCTTCGCCCAAATCCATTGATACCGGACACGGAGTTCAGCATAAAGAGCCGGTCCTCCGCAATGTTAAGAGGCCTAGGGAACACGGGTGATTCGCTTTGACAATATCGGGCTGCGCTACGGCTCAGGCCCGGAAATATTGCGCGACGTCACCTTTCACGTGCTGCCGGGGTCCTTTCACTTTCTGACCGGGCCCTCGGGAGCCGGCAAGACCTCGCTGTTGCGGCTGCTGTTCATGTCGCTCCGGCCGTCGCGGGGACTGATTTTCGTGTTCGGCGAGAATGTCTCCGAAATCTCGACCAATAGCCGCTCGGCGCTCAGGCGGAGGATCGGTATCGTCTTTCAGGACTTTCGCCTGCTCGACCATTTGACCACCTGGGAGAACGTGGCCCTGCCCCTCAGGGTAATGGGCAAGCGCGAATCGGACTACCGGGACGACGTGACCGATCTGTTGCGCTGGGTCGGCCTCGGTGACCGCATTGACGCCTACCCAGAGGTCCTGTCCGGGGGCGAGAAGCAGCGCGCGGCCATCGCCCGCGCCGTGATCGCCCGGCCCGAGCTGCTGCTGGCCGACGAGCCCACCGGCAATGTCGATCCGGCCATCGGCAACCGGCTGCTGCGGCTGTTCGTCGAGCTGAACCGGCTCGGCACTTCGGTCATCATCGCGACCCACGATTATGCCTTGATGGAACAACTCGACGCCCCGCGGCTCGTGCTCTACGACGGCCATTTGCAGGTGCAATGAAGCCCGTGACCATGCTCTCGGACATTCGGGACTATCCGTGGACCAGCCTCCTCACCGGGATGCTGCCGGCGCGGCTGGCCGGACTGTTGCCGGCGCGGTTCCAGACCACGGCCGCCCAGATCGTGCCGTCGGCCTCGATCGCCGGCAATGCGCTCACGGTGGTGATCGCCATCATGTCGTTCCTCGCCTGCCTCACCGCCGGCGCGGTGTACATGGTCAACCAGTCGGCCAATGCCTGGGTCAACGATATCGCCAGCGAGATCACGGTCGAGCTCGATCCCGTCAACAGCGCCGACATCGAGAAGAAGATGACGCTGGTGGCGCTGTTCCTCGCCAAGCAGAAGGGCATTACCCGGGTCAAGCCGCTCACCGCCGACGACAGCGCCAAGCTGCTCGAGCCGTGGCTCGGTCAGATGAGCGCGCTGCAGGCATTGCCGATCCCGCGCCTGATCGCGGTCGAGATCGACCGCTCCAATCCTCCCGACATGCAGCTCATCAAGAGCGCGCTGTCGCAGAATTTCGAAGGCGTCACGCTCGACGACCATCGCCGCTGGCAGGCCGAGATCCGCACGCTGACCCGCTCGGCCGCGCTCGGCGGCCTGGCGGTACTGTCGCTGGTCGCCGTTGCGACCATCGCCGTGATCGTGTCGGCGACCAGGAGCGCCATGGCCTCGAATCGCGAGATCATCGAGGTGCTGCATTTCGTCGGCGCCAATGAGCGCTTCATCAGCCGCGAATTCGAACAGCATTTCCTGGGGCTGGGGGTGCGCGCCGGGCTGATGGGCGCGCTCGCCGCCGCGCTGGCCTTTCTCATGCTGCCGCTGATGATGCATATGCTCGGCGGCGGCATCGTCACCGCGGCGGAAACCCAGCGGCTGATCGGCTCGGGCGAGCTCGATCTCAAGGGTTATCTGCTGTGTGTACTGGTGGTCGTGGTGGTGGCCTGTTTGTGCATGATCACTTCGCGGCTCGGCGTGATCCGCGTCCTCAAGACCTACGCGTGACATGCCTGTCCAGCGGGGCGGGCCGGCCGCAAAGCCGGGTTTCATGAGCGCTCGATTTGTGCCTATTCTTCCCCCTGCCTGGTAGAGCTGGAGTAGACGGTGAGGGCGGAAACGGAAACAAAGCCAGGCAGGTTCAGCGGCTTCCTGGGTGGGGTAAGGCTCATCTTCGATGCCCTGCTTCTGCTCTTGGTGATGCTGTTTATCGGCTTCATCGTGTTTGCCAACAGCATCGACCGGGAGCAAAGCGAGCCGCTGCGAACCGCCGACGGCATCGCCGTGCTGACCGGCGGGGTGGCCCGCATCGATCAGGCGATGAAGCTGCTTGCCGACGGCAAGGCCAAGCGCGTCCTCATCACCGGGGTTAACCGCACCACCACCGTCGATGAGCTGAAGGAGCTGGCGAGCCAAGGCGGCCAATATTTCACCTGCTGCGTCGACATCGACAAGGAAGCCCGCAACACCATCGACAACGCCACCGAGACCAGTGAGTGGGTGGCGCTGCATCATTACGGCTCGATCATCGTGGTGACGTCGAATTACCACATGCCGCGCGCCCTGGCCGAACTGGCCCGCGCCATGCCGGCGGTGACCCTGATCCCCTACGCCGTGGTCGACAACAATGTGCATGTCGAGCGCTGGTGGACCTATCCCGGCACCACCAAGCTGTTGATGTCCGAATATCTGAAATATCTGCCGGCGCTCGGCCGGCTCGGCGCGACCGATCTGGTGCGCCTGGTGCTGACCGGCGGCGCGGTGGTGTCCGCCGACGTGCCCGAGCCGTAGGCCGAATGGCGCGCTCGCTCCTGTTCAATGTGCTGTTTTACGTGACGACGGCGCTGTTCGTCGTGCTGGGCAGCCCGCTGCTGCTGGGGCCGCGGCGCTGGGCCATGGCGGCGCTGGCGCTCCACGGGCGGTTCGAATTGTGGCTGCTCAAGACCATCGTCGGAACCAAGCTCGAAGTGCGCGGCGCCGAGAAGCTTCCGGCCGGCGCCTGTCTGGTGGCGTCCAAGCATCAATCGGCGTGGGAGACTTTCGCCCTCATTCCGCTGTTCCGCGATCCGGCGCTGTTGATGAAGCGCGAGCTGTTCTGGATCCCGTTCCACGGCTGGTTCTCGCATAAATTCGACATGATCCCGGTCGATCGCGACAAGGGGCCGGCGGCGCTGCGCCAGATGCTGCGCGAGGCCAAGAAGCGGGCAGCGGCCGGACGCGAGATCATCATCTTCCCGGAAGGGACGAGACGCGCGCCGGGCGCGGCGCCCGACTACAAGACCGGCGTGGCCCTGCTCTACGAATCACTCGGGGTTCCGTGCGTGCCGGTGGCGCTCAATTCCGGGGTGTTTTGGCCGCGGCGGAGCCTGACGCGCCGCCCCGGGACCATCGTGGTCGAGATTCTCGATCCGATCCCGCCGGGCCTGCAAAAAACGGCGTTCATGACGCGCCTGGAACAGGCCATCGAGGCCGCTTCCGGAAGGCTTTTGGCCGAAGCAACGGCCAAGGAATCGGATATTGGGCAGCCCGTTAACCTTTGAATGCTTGACTGAGGTTGAGCACGCGTTCTATCTTTGTTCTTCAGATTCGGGCCACCGTCTTGAATTCGTCACCGCGGAACCCATTTGACAAAGCGATCTACTGGTTAACGGGCTGGGATCCTATGTGGATGCGCAAAGTTGAAGTTGAGACGCCCCAATGGGGCCCGGCCGACGAGCCGGCGCTGGTCTGTTCGGAGGCTGCCTTCGCTCAGGCCTTCCATTATTGGCGTGGGGCTTCGGGCCGCCGCTATCTGCACAGCGTTTATTCCCTGATCGGCTGCCCGGCTTTGCCGCGGGCCAACTATATCCTGGTGCGCCGTTACGAGGATGGCAGCCGGGTGGCGCTGTCCTTCGGCCAGACCAAGGACGACGCGGTGACGCTCAATCTTGCCCATCTCTGGCACGAGGGCGCCAAATGCGGGGCCAATGAGGTGCATATCCACCTGCTGGCCGAAAATGCCGATGCCCGCCTGTTGGTGGAGGCCGATCTGGTCGCCGCCCATACCCGCAGGCTCGCCGCCGCCAACGCGGCCTAAACCCGCTTCCGGCGGCAAAAGGCCGCCGACCCCATGATCTCGGGCTTCCTCGGCCGACTATGGCTTGAGGCCGCTAGGTTCTTTGCTATGGTCCCGGCCTCGACCGAACTGGGCGGTCGGTCCGCAACGGGGTAGCAGTGGCGTCGCTTTGGAAGATTCCGTGGGTGCGGGCGCAGCGGGTGCGCTTGCGGCGCCCGTTGCAGATCCTGATCGCGCCGATCGTCATCAACTACATCAAGCTGGTGGTGAACACCTCGACCATCATCGCCGACCCGGCCGACTATGTCGGGCGCGGACACGAGCATCACCCCTCGATCATCGCGCTGTGGCATGGGCAGTTCTTTCTGCTGCCGAAGATCTATCCGCGCGAGATCCCAGGCCGCGCCATCGTCGCCAAGCATGACGACGCCGAAGCGCTGCGCCGCATTCTCAAGCATTTTGGTCTCGGCCTGGTGCGCGGCGCCGGAGCCGCCGGGCGAAAGCGCGACCGCGGCGGGGCCGAGGCGGCGCACGGATTGATCGCCTCGCTGCGGGAAGGTTTCAGCATCGCGCTGACCGGCGACATCCCGCCCGGCCCGGCGCGGAAATGCGGCGTCGGCATCGTGCTGATCGCCAGCCGCTCGGGGCGCCCGATCCTACCATTCGCGGTCGCAACGTCCCGCTATGCCTCGGTGAATTCGTGGAGCCGGATGACCATCAACCTCCCATTCTCGCGGCTCGGCATCGCCATGGGCGATCCGATCTACGTGCCGGGCGACGCCGGCCCCGCGGTGCTCGAGACCTATCGGCAAAAGGTCGAGGCGGCGCTGAACGAGGTCACGGCCAAGGCCTATCGGTTGGCCGACGCCGACATGACGCGGGCCACGCCGCTGCCGCGCGACCGGACGAAATCCTAGCCCCGGGCCGGCGGCCGGCTCACTGCACCCATTGCACGGCGTAGAAGATCGCCGCGGCCAGCCCGGCGGCGGACGGGACGGTGATCGCCCAGGCCGCGACAATGCCCATGAAATGCGACCGGCGCACCAGCTTGCGGCGTTGCAGCTCCTCCTGGTCTTCCCTGGAGGCGCGCCGATGCGGCTGATGCAGTTTGTGGGTGCGGATGTAATGGCGGCGGCGACGGCTGCGGCTGGTGTAGTACTCGCGGAAGAAGCCAACCCCGAACACGGCGCCGACCGCGATATGGGTGGTGCTGACCGGCAAGCCGAGCTGGGACGCGACCAGCACGGTCAGGGCCGCCGCCAAAGCGACACAGAAGGCCCGCATCGGGTTCATCTTGGTGATCTGCTCGCCGACCACGCGGACGATGCGCGGGCCGAACAGAAACAGGCCGAGGCTGATGCCCGCGGCGCCGATCAGCATGACCCAGAAGGGCACGCCGACCTCGTTTGCCAGTGAGCCGGACTCGGCGCTGTGGAGAATGGCGGCCAGCGGGCCGACCGCGTTGGCGACGTCATTGGAGCCATGGGCGAACGACAAAAGCGCCGCCGAGCAGATCAGCGGCAGATTGAAAAGTTTCCGCAGCGACTGGTTGCGGTTGTCCATGCCCTCGGATTGACGGCGCACCCACGGTCTGGCGACGGCGTAAGCCACGACGAACATCACCACGATAATGGCGGCGAGAACCGGGAAGCCGGGCTGCCAGAGATGGTTCAGCCCCTTGACCACGAGATAACCCGAGAAGGTGGCCGCCATCAGCGCGACCAGGGCCGGAACCCAGCGGCGCGCGGCAGCGATCTTGTCATCCTGGTAGATTAGATTGACCTTGATGAACGCCAGGAACAGCGCCGCGACGATGCCGCCGATCAGCGGCGACAGCAGCCAGGTGAACAGGATCGACGACACCACGAACCAGTCGACCGCGCCGACGCCAACCGCGGCGATGCCTGCGCCCAGCACGCCGCCGATGATCGCGTGGGTGGTCGACACCGGCGCGCCGAGAAACGTGGCGAGATGCACCCACAGCGCCGAGGCGAGCAGCGCCGACATCATGACCCACACGAATATTCCGGCGCTCGGCATGAGGGCTGGATCGATAATGTCCTGAGATATGGTCTTGACCACGTCGCCGCCGGCGATCAGGGCGCCGGCACATTCGAAGATGGCGGCCATGATCAGCGCGCCCGACATGGTCAGGGCTCGCGCGCCGACCGCCGGACCGACATTGTTGGCCACGTCATTGGCGCCGATGGTCAACGCCATGTAGCCGCCGATGACCGCGGCCACGATCATCAGCACGGCATTCGGCTCGGCGCCGATCTGGGAGCCGGCCAGCACCCCGGCGATGACCAGAAACAGCAGCGCTAACCCGAGCGCGGGATTGCGCGAGACGGAGCGGACGGCCTCTTCCAGACGCTCGATCTTGCGCAGATCCTTGTCGAGCGAGGTCTTGCGCACCCGGGCCACGCCCGCGGCCGGCACGTCGTCATCGCGGAGTGTCATGCGATTGGCGTCCCCCAGTCTCTTATCGCGACAGGCCCCCTCCCCGGGGCAAGCCGGCTTAGTCAGGCAAAGCTGTGGCCGAGCGATCGAACGCGCGCAAGACCCTTGCAAGTTGTGGTTCTCTGACCTTCGCCGCCGCGTCGCCCGGGTCGAGCCAGATCGCCCGACGGCTGGCCTTTTCCGGCCAGGCCAGATGCTGACAGTTGGCGCTTAG
>JBBQXL010000038.1:0-19924 GCA_038209695.1 Hyphomicrobiales bacterium | reverse complement strand
CAAGCGCCGCGGCTATCGCTCCCGCGCGGTGTTCAAGCTCGCCGAGATCGACGACAAGCATCTTCTGCTCCGGCCCGGCATGATCGTGGTCGATCTGGGCGCCGCGCCGGGCGGCTGGAGCCAGCTCGCCGCGCAGCGGGTGGGGCTCATGGCGGGGAAGGGGCAGGTGATCGCCGTCGATCTGATCGCGATGGAACCGATCTCCGGCGTGACCCAGCTCGCCCTAGATATGACCGATCCAACGGCGCCGGATCGCATCCGTGAGGCCCTGGAGGGGCAGAAGGCCGACATCGTGTTGTCGGACATGCATGCCTCGTCGACGGGCCACAAATCGACCGACCATCTACGCAGCATGGGTCTGGTCGAGGCCGCGCTCGATCTCGCCGAGGACATTTTGGTGCCGCGCGGCATTTTCCTCGCCAAGGTGCTGCAGGGTGGGGCCAGCCGGGAGCTGGTGGCGCGCCTCAACCGCTCCTTTGCCAAGGTCCGCCACGTCAAGCCGAAGGCGAGCCGCGCCGACTCGGCCGAGATGTATGTGCTGGCTACCGGCTTCCGCGGCGCACCCGCCGACTAGTCCGCATATTCGATGTCGTCTTTGTAAAGAGCGTAGGCGCCGGCATATTCCATCACCCGGGCAACCTCGGCGATGAAGTCCTCGTCGTAGCCGGCGCGGCGCAACAGATGGAAGCCCATCTCCATGCCCGAGGCGATGCCCCCGGCGGTGACGATCCGCCCGGCATCGACCACGCGAGCGCGGGAGATGCGGCACGCGGGCGCGATCTCCGCCAGGCGCTCGATCGGCACCTTGCCAAAGTTCGAAGCCTCGAGCCGGTCGGGCTCCTTGCGGTTGGTGGCCGGCTTGCCGTCGAGCAGGCCCATCGCACCGTAGATCCACGAGCCGGTGCACACGCTTGTAATCAGAGTCTTTTCCGGCAGCGCGCGGATGAAGTCGTGCAGCCGCCCATTGCGGGTCTCCTGGCGGGTGCCGAAGCCGCCGGGAATGAGGAAGGCGCTCATGTCGGGCTGGTCGAGGAAGCTGTAATTCGGCACCACGGTGAAGCCGGCCTGCGCCTGAACGGGATGCATCGCGTCGGCGATGAGAAAGGCGTCAAGCTCGGGGTCGAAGCGGCGCGCCACCGAGAACACACCATAGGGTGCGGCGAAGTCGACGATTTCCGCGTCCTTGAACACATAGATGCCGAGGCGGAAGCCCTGGGTCTTGGGATAGCTACGATGAGTGGTCATGATCTCTGTCCTTCAGGCGGGTGCACGGGGGCGCCGCGCAAGCGCGCATTCTCGGCTTCGAGCTGGGCGATGCGGGTTTTGAGGCCCTCGACCGGGGCGACATCGTCGGAGAACAGCATGTGCGGAATGTGCTGCGGGCAATTGGCGTCCCACGCCTCGACGCTGAACACGATCGCGGCGTCCACTCTAGCCTTATAGCCCTCGGGGAGCAGGCGGGCGTTGAGTGCGGCATCATGCTCGACCACGCGGGCGGTGCCCCAGATCTTCACCCGCCGGCGGTTCTGATAATCCATCAAGAAGATCATGGCGCGCGGATTCTCCGCCAGGTTGCCGGTGGTGATGTATTGCCGGTTGCCGGCGAAATCGGCGAAGGCGAGCGTGGTCTCGTCGAGTACGCGCAAGAAGCCCGGTGGGCCGCCGCGATGCTGGACATAAGGCTGGCCGTCCGTGCTGGCGGTCGCCAAATAGAACGACCGCGCTTGCGCGATGAAGCCGGCGAGGCCTGGGTCGATCATGGTGGCGAAGCCGCCTTTCTGCTCCATGCGGGCATAGGCCGTGCGCGAGCCGCGCCGCTCCTGCACGGTCTTGACCGCAGGCGAGAACGCGATGTCCGATGATGCTGCCATGATGTTTAGGTCCTGAGGGGTGGCTGGCTTCGGTTGGTCGGTCGAAAGCCGGGGATTGCCTGCCGCCACGATTAGAGGCTCGCCACGGCGACGCCGTGGATGCGACCCCAATTGACGTCGGCCTTGGCGAGGTTGCCGGCGATTTCCTTGGACCATTCGGCCTGGATGTCGCCGTTGAGATTGAGATAGAGCCGGCCGCCGACGATCTTCCAATAACGCGGGCCGCCGTCGAACTTCTTGCCGAGCGCGGTGCCATAGGCGCAGTAGCCGCCATAGGCCGGCTCGTATTTGGCGGGGTTCGCCTTGAAGGCGTCGAGATTGGCCTGGCTGGCGAAGCGGTAGGTGCCGCCGCCATGGGCCACGGCGTGAGCGTCCGAGCCGAGCACGGGCTTTCCGTCGGTGAACAAGGCCACGACATCGTAGCCATGGACGGCGAGACCCGGTCCGGCCAGGGTCCCGCCTTTCGAGACATTGATCTCATCGGCGCCTTTGGCCGAGCCGAGCGGGGCGACGGCGCCAAGCAATGGCAGAATCAGCGATTTCCACATGGGGTGCTCCTTAGGGTTCGAGGACCGGCTTGGTTCGGCCGGCCTGGTCTAAATGCGCCCTTTCCATTCCCGGCAGTAGTCGATAAGAATGGGAGATATTCTTCCATTTTCCGGAATGGTGCCCTGGACCGGCTCGCCGCCATCAAGGTGTTCGTCGCCATCGCCGAGGCTGGCAGCCTATCGGAAGCGGGGCGGCGCTTGAGCATGCCATTGCCGACTGTCAGCCGGCATCTGGCCGCACTCGAGGAGCAGGTGGGGGCACGGCTCATCACCCGCACCACCAGGCACCTGGTGCTCACCGAACCGGGGCGGCACTATCTCGAAAGCTGCCGCCGCATCCTCGCCGAGCTCGAGGCGGCGGAGCAGCGCCTGGCCGGGGGGTATGACGCGCCAAGCGGCGAGCTGGCGGTGACCGCGCCGGTGGTGTTCGGCCGGCTGCATGTGCTGCCGATCGTGACCGAGTTTCTCGCCAATTTTCCCCGCGTCACCGCGCGCATGCTGCTGGTTGATCGGGTGGTCGATTTGATCGAGGAGGGGCTCGATGTGTCGGTGCGGATCGGCGCGCTGCCCGATTCTTCGCTGCTAGCGACGCGGGTCGGCGCCATCCGCCAGGTCGCTTGCGCCAGCCCGTCTTATCTCGCCAGTCGCGGCGTGCCGGGCGCGCCGCGGGAATTATCGGCGCATGACTGCCTCAGCTTCACTATGCTGACGCCGCCGGGCATGTGGCGCTTTGCCGGGCCGAAGCCGCAGCAGCGCGTGACGGTCAGCCCGCGCCTCGTGGTCAACACGGCGGAGGCGGCCATCGACGCCGCCAAAGCGGGGCTCGGCATCGCGCGGGTGCTGTCCTATCAGGCGGCCGCGTCCCTGGCCGACGGGTCGCTCAGACTGATCCTCGAGGATTTCGAGCTTGAAGCGTTGCCCGTCAGCCTGCTCCATCGCGAGGACCGCCTGCCGCAAGCCAAGGTGCAGGGTTTCATCGCGCTCGCCGCGCCGCGCTTGCGCCAAGCCCTCAGGCCGGGTGTCGCCGGGGGCAGATAGCTCACGGCTTTGTTCCTACCGTCACACTGGGGAGCAATGCTACTTTGCCAGCGGCCTCTTCCCCCCAAGGAGCGACGCATGAATCTCGAAGTGGTGAAGGACTATTACGGCAAGGTCCTCAAGAGCTCGAAAGACTTGAAGACCTCGGCCTGTTGCGACGGGGGCGGTGTGCCGCCGCAGCTCGAGGCGCTGCTCGCCAATGTGCATGAGGAGGTCCGGGCCAAATATTATGGCTGCGGCATCGTCATCCCCTCGGCGCTGTCAGGCTGCCGGGTGCTCGATCTCGGCTCTGGTTCGGGGCGCGACGCCTATCTCATCGCGCAACTGGTGGGACCGAAGGGGGAAGTGGTCGGCGTCGACATGACCGACGAGCAGCTGGCCACGGCGCAATCGCATATCGACTGGCACCGGCAGCAATTCGGCTATGAGCGCGCCAATGTCAGATTCCTCAAAGGCTATCTCGAGAAGCTCGACGAGCTGGGCCTGGAGTCCGCCAGCTTCGACGTGGTGGTGTCGAACTGCGTGATCAATCTCTGCGTCGACAAGCTGGCGGTGCTGCGCGGCGCCTACCAGTTGCTGAAGCCGGGCGGCGAGCTTTATTTCGCCGATGTCTATAGCGACCGGCGGCTGTCCGACGAGATCAAGGCCGACCCGTTGCTCTATGGCGAGTGTCTCGGCGGCGCGCTCTATTGGAACGACTTCCTGCCGATGGCCAATCAGGCCGGCTTTCTCGATCCGCGACTGGTGACGAGCCGGCCGATCAGTGTCGAGAACGAGGCGATGCGGGCCAAGCTCGGTCAGGCCAAGTTCTTCTCCGCCACCTACCGGCTGTTCAAGCTCGATGGGCTGGAGCCGGCCTGCGAGGATTATGGTCAAGCAGTGGTCTACAAGGGGACCGTGGCCGACCAGCCGGACGCCTTCGCCCTCGATGGCCATCATCTTGTCGAGCGCGGCAAGGTCTTTCCGGTCTGCGGTAATACCTGGCGCATGCTGGCCGACACGCGGTTCGCGCCGCATTTCGATTTCGTCGGCGACTTCGCCACCCATTACGGCATCTTCCCCGGCTGCGGCACGTCGCTGCCGTTCGCCACTTCCGAGGCGGCGCCGGCCAAGTCGAGCAGTCCCTGCTGCTGATGCCGGCTTGAGGGGGGAGGGGGAGATGCAGTTCGATCTGACGCGCCGATTGGCGGCCGAGGCGCTGGGCACGCTCATTCTGGTGATGGCGGTGGTCGGCTCCGGGATCATGGCGGAGACGCTGGCCGGAGGTAATCAGGCGATCGCGCTGCTCTGCAACACCATCCCGACCGGTGCCGTGCTGTTCGTCATCATCACCATCTTCGCGCCGGTTTCCGGCGCGCATTTCAATCCGGCGGTGAGTCTGGTGACCCTGATCCGCGGCGAGCTCGATGCATCCACCACCGCTGCCTATGTCGTGGTGCAGATCGTGGGCGGCTGCCTCGGCGCGGTGTTGGCGCATCTGATGTTCGGCCTCGACCTGATCCAGCTCGGATCGACGGCGCGCACCGGGGTCGGCCAATGGGCCGGGGAGTTCATCGCCACGTTCGGCCTGATCGCCACCATCCTTGGCTGCGTCCGCTTCAAGCCTGACGCCGTGGCCACGGCGGTCGGCCTCTACATCACCTCCGCCTATTGGTTCACCGCCTCGACCTCGTTCGCCAACCCGGCCGTGACCATCGCCCGCAGCCTCACCGACACGTTCTCGGGCATTGCTCCCGGCGACGCGCCGGGCTTCATCGTGGCCGAGCTTCTCGGCGCGGTGGCGGCGGCATATTTATTCGGCTGGCTGTTTGCCTCCGGCCCGGCGGACAAAGTTAAGTAACAGGCTGGGCCTCCTTCCCAAACCCCCCGCAAGCTGCTAAAGGAGCACGCCAACCGGTGGCCGCTTTTTGCACCGTGCAAAAGGCCTGAAGCCCCAGGCGAAAGGTTGGCCGATGCCCGACGGGCAGACCCCTGATAACAAGACGCAATTCGCCGAAAGCGCCATCGGGCTGACCTTCGACGACGTGTTGATCCGGCCCGCAGCCTCCGATGTGCTGCCGAACGAGGCCGATGTGTCATCCCGCGTCACCCGCTCGATCTCGCTCAATATCCCCGTCATTTCTTCGGCCATGGATACGGTCACCGAGGCCAAGCTCGCCATCGCCATGGCGCAGGCCGGCGGCATGGGCGTGATCCACCGCAATCTCGAGCCCGCGCTGCAGGCCGCCCAGGTTGCCCAGGTGAAGAAATTCGAGTCGGGCATGGTGGTGAACCCGGTGACCATCCACCCCGAGGGCAGCCTTGCCGATGCGCTCAAGCTGATGGCCGACTATCAGATCTCCGGCATTCCCGTGGTCGAGCCGGCAGCGAATGGCGGGCGCGAGGGCAGACTGGTCGGCATCCTCACCAATCGCGATGTCCGCTTTGCCACCAATCCCAAGCAGCGCATCGCCGAGTTGATGACCCAGGAGAACCTCATCACCGTCAAGGAGGGGGTCGACATGGAGGGGGCCAAGCGGCTCCTCCACCAGCATCGCATCGAGAAGCTGATCGTGGTTGACGACGACTATCGCTGCATCGGGCTGATCACGGTCAAGGATATCGAGAAGGCGAAACTGCATCCTAATGCGTGCAAGGACGAGCAGGGGCGCTTGCGCGTGGCGGCGGCGACCAGCGTGGGCGAGTCGGGCATCGCCCGTACCGAGCATCTGATTGATGCCGGGGCCGATCTGATCGTGGTCGATACCGCCCACGGCCACTCCAAGCTCGTGCTCGATGCGGTGCGCCGCATCAAGCTTCAGTCCAATGCGGTGCAGGTCATGGCCGGCAATGTGGCGACGGCGGACGGCACCAAGGCGCTGATCGATGCCGGCGCCGACGCGGTCAAGGTCGGCATCGGCCCCGGCTCGATCTGCACCACCCGCATCGTGGCCGGCGTCGGCGTGCCGCAATTCACCGCGTTGTTGGAGGCGGTCGAGGTCGCGCGCAAGAGCGACATCCCGGTCATTTCCGACGGCGGCATCCGATATTCCGGCGATCTCGCCAAGGCGCTCGCCGCCGGCGCGGACTGCGTGATGCTCGGCTCGCTTCTGGCCGGCACCGACGAGAGTCCCGGCGAGGTGTTTCTCTATCAAGGCCGCTCCTACAAGGCCTATCGCGGCATGGGCTCGATTGGCGCCATGGCGCGCGGCTCGGCCGACCGCTATTTCCAGCAGGAGATCAAGGACGCGCTGAAGCTGGTGCCGGAAGGCATCGAAGGGCAGGTGCCCTATAAGGGCCCGGCGGCCAGCGTGCTGCACCAGCTGATCGGCGGCTTGCGCGCCTCGATGGGCTATACCGGCGCGCGGACGCTGCCTGAGTTCCACGAGCGCGTCGAGTTCATCCGCATCTCGACCGCGAGTTTCCGCGAGAGCCACGTGCACGACGTGACCATCACGCGGGAGTCGCCCAACTACCCGCGCGAGGGCTGACGGCGACTACTCGATGCCGAGTTTCTTGATGTCGTCGAAGATGCCGGGCTCGAGCTTCTTGGCGAACGCGAGGTCGGCGGCCCCGTCGGTGGGCTGGCCCTTTCGGCTCTTCACCACGCCGCGGCCGACCAGCGCCGACGGATCGTTCTGGTGCAGCTCGAGCGCCTTGTCGAAGTCGGCTTCCGCCTTGTCGAGGTCGTTCTTCAGCACGAACACCCAGCCGCGGTCGATATAGCCCCTGGGGCCCTCGGGCTCGATCTTGACCACCTGGTCGTAGTCGGCAACGGACAGGTCGTACTCTTTCCGTATCCGATAGAGGTCGCCGCGCTTGGAATAGCCGCTGACCGCCTCGGGCTCGAGCGTCACTTTCTGGTTGAACGCGGCAAGCGCCTGATCGAGATCGCCCTTGTCGCGATAGACGATGCCCCGCAGCAGGAAATAGTCGCCGTGCTTGGCATCGAGCTTTATGGCCTCGTCGAGATCGGCGATGGCCTTGTCGTAGTCCTTCTTGGCGTCGTAAGCCGCTGCCCGCATGAAGTAGGAGTTGGGCTTGGTGGCGTCGATCTTCACCGCCTCATCCATCTCGGCGATGGCGGCATCGAGATCGCGGACGGCGGAGAAGGCCATGGCGCGCACGCTGTGGGCCCTGACCAGCTGATCCTTATCGGTCGCGCCCGAGCCGATATACGCGGCGCAGCCGTCGAGCACCTCTTTGATGGAGCCGTCGCCGGTGAAGCAGGGATTGGTTTCTTCGGCTTGGGCCTGGTTCATGCCGGCCCAGGCGAGCGCGCCGGCCAGAACGGCACAAGAAATGACGTGGGGGGCGCGAAAGCGCATGAAAGCCTCCTTGGGAACTCCGGGATTTATGCTTTGGGGCTAGGTTTAGAGAAGGCGCGGGGGCCTCGTCAATTGAACTTCCGTCCATGATTACCGCGCGTTCCGTCCGTTAATCGGCCCGCTCGACCCGGTATCTGATCTCGTAATCGTCGCCGTCCCGGCCGTGGCGGGGGGAAGCGGGCGGATGGTCGTCGATATAGTCCACCCGCTGCCACGGTCCGAATTGCGGCGAGGCCGAGGGATTGCGGGCTAGGTTGAGCATGAATAGCCGGTCCGGCTCGCCCGGCAGGTGCAGCACGAGAATGCGACTCGCGGTGCGGAAATAGAGGTCCACGCTCCCGGCGATGACCGGCCTGCCTTGCTCGGTCCCGGTTCCGGTGAGGGTGCCGGGCATCTCGTTCTTGTCGGTGTTGAGGTCGATGCGCACGCCTTCAAGCTTATCCGGCAGGGGAGTGCCCGCGGGTAAGCGGAGCTCGAAATGCAATTGCGGCGGCGGGCCGTTCCTCACCAGCACGTCGTCGGAGAGATAGAGGACGCCAAAGACTGCCGCAGCCACGGCGGCGAGCGCCGCCGCCACCAGGACCACGCCGCCCAGGGCCTCGGCGAAGCGCTGATAGCCACCATAGAAGCGCAACACCAGCCAGGCGCCGACCAGGAGCCCGGCCAGCGCTCCGAACGGGCCGATGGCAAAGAAGGCAACCATGGCCCGGCCGCCCTCGCGATCGGACATGCCGCCCAGCCCGAGCAGGGTGTCGGCTATCAAGCCGGTCACGATCCAGCCGATCACGACGCCCGCCGCGCCGCCGAGTACCGCCAGCAGATAAGTCACCAGCCGATTGCGCTTCACCGTCTCCGCCACTCTTTAGCCTCCCATATCGCCTCAGCCAGAGTATAACGGCGCGGGCCGGTCTGTCGCTTCCCGGCCGGCACGTGGAGCGAACCGGAGGGCGCCATGTCGATTCAGGCTATTCTGATGCCGTTATTCGCGCAGGTCGTGCTGACCTTCGTGCTGCTGCTGTGGATGGCGAGCCTCCGCTACCGCGCGGTCCGTTCCGGCGAGGTCGACCCGGAGAAGGTGAGGCTGCGCGAGCCCAACTGGCCGCCGCGCGTGCTGCAGATCTCCAACGCCTATCACAACCAGCTCGAGCTCCCGGTGCTGTTCTACATCGGCATGCTGCTGGCGATGAGCACCAAGACGCTCGACGTGGTGATCTACGTGCTGGCCTGGATGTTCGTGCTGGCCCGGATCGCCCACGCTTATGTCCACGTCACCTCCAACCGGCTCGACCGGCGCACCGGCGTGTTCGGCATCGGCGCCATCGCGCTCCTGCTGATGTGGGTGATCATCATCGCCCGTATCTTGCTGTTCAACCCGGTCTGATGACCCCAGCGGCGCGGGCGAGCGCGGCCATCGAGATTCTCGCCGACATCGAGGCGCGCAAGCGTCCGGCGGCCGAAGCCGTGAAGGATTGGGGGACCTCCCACCGCTTCGCCGGCTCGGGCGACCGGGCGGCGATCGGCAATCTGGTGTTCGACTGCCTGCGCACCCACGCCTCTGCCGCGGGCGCCATGGCGGATACGAGCCCGCGCGCGGTGGTGCTCCGCACTTTGGTCACGGGCTGGGGCTTGAGCCCGGAGGAGGTTGCCGCCCTGGCCGGCGCCGGCCCCCATGCGCCAGAGCCTTTGTCGGCGGCCGAGCTGACCGGCCTTGGGCGCGCGCTCCCGGCCGATACGCCGGCTCACGTCAGAGGCAATTATCCGGAGTGGCTCGCGCCCGACTTCGAGCGTGCCTTCGGTGCCGGTGCGGCCGAGGAGGGGGCGGCGCTGGCCCGTCGCGCGCCGGTCGATCTCCGGGTGAACACGCTGAGGGCCGATCGCGACAAGGTGCTGAAGGCGCTGCGCCGCTTGGATGCCCAACCCACGCCCCACGCCCCGTCAGGCGTCCGCATCACGCAGGCGCCGGGGCCTGGCCGCAGTCCCCATGTCGAGGCCGAGCCCGGCCACGGCAAGGGCTGGTACGAGGTGCAGGACGAGGGCTCGCAGCTCGCCACGCTGCTGTCGGGTGCGCGAGCCCGCCAGCAGGTGATCGATCTTTGCGCCGGAGCAGGGGGAAAGACCCTGGGCCTGGCGGCGCTGATGGAGAATACCGGCCAGCTCTATGCCTACGATTCCGATCGCATGCGCTTGCGGCCGATCTTCGAGCGGCTGAAGCGGGCCGGGGTGAGGAACGTCCAGGTGCTGCCGGCGGGCGACGCCGAGGCCCTGGCCAAGCTCGAGGGCAAGATGGATGTGGTGCTTATCGATGCGCCCTGCACCGGGTCCGGCGTGTGGCGGCGGCGGCCCGACGCCAAATGGCGGCTCTCGACCCAGATGCTCGAGGCGCGCCTCGCCGAACAGCGTGTAGTGCTCGACGACGGGGCGAAGCTGGTGAAGCCGGGGGGCCGGCTCGCCTATGTCACCTGCTCGGTCCTGCCGTCGGAGAACCGCGACCAGATCGACGCCTTCCTCGCCCGCCAGCCCGGGTTCAAGCTCATGCCCTGGCCGGAGCTGTGGGCGCAGGCGCTGCCGGGGGTGACGCCCATCCCGTCCGCCGACGGTTCGGCCGAGACGATCCTGATGACGCCGCTCCGCCATGGCACCGACGGCTTCTTCGTCGCGGTGCTGGAGCGGGCGAGCTGACCCCTCGGGCTATGGCCGCCGGGATGCCCACAAAAAAAATTGCGCCGCGACGCTGTTGTGACTTGAAATTAACATAGAGGTCGCTGAAATGACTCGCGCTTTTGACGGACAAGAGTCGGCGATCCTCGCTCAGACCGATCCCTCGAAAGCTTGGAGGGGACGCACATCCCATGAAGTTGCTTAAGGTCGAGGCCGAAGAGCCACCCAGTCGCCCCACGGCGACATCCCAACTTCTCACCAAACCACAACGCCCTATCAAATCCATCTCGTCCGCTGCGGCCGACCGCCTCGAGGCTGTCGTCGTGCGCATGGAGCGCTTCCCTATGGGGCCGCTCTCCCGCGCCTTCCGCAAGCGCTTCTATCCCGAGGTGGAGGCCGCCCAGTGGAACGACTGGCGCTGGCAGGCGCGCAGCCGCATCCGCACGCTGGCGGAGCTGGAGCGCATCTTCGTCCTGTCCGACGATGAGCGCGATGCGGTGACCCGCCACGAAGGCTCGCTGCCGCTGGGCATCACGCCGTATTACGCCAGCCTGATGGCGCGTGAGGATGCGGCCGAGCCACTCCGCCGCACCCATATCCCGGTCGGCACCGAATATCTCAAGACGCCGGGTGAGGCCGACGACCCGCTCGGCGAGGACGGCCACAGCGTCGTGCCCGGTCTGGTCCATCGTTACCCCGACCGGGTGCTGTTCCTGGCCACCGGCTTCTGCTCGACCTATTGCCGCTATTGCACCCGTTCGCGCATGGTTGGCGAGCCGGGCGGCGACTATTCCTTCAGCCGGCCGCAATGGGAGGAGGCGCTCGACTACATCGCCGCGCACCCGGAGATTCGCGATGTGCTGATCTCGGGCGGCGATCCGCTGACGCTGTCCGACGAGCGGCTCGATTATCTGCTGGGCCGGCTCAGGGCCATCAAGCATGTCGAGTTCGTCCGGCTCGGCACCAAGGTGCCGGTAGTGCTGCCGATGCGGGTGACGCGGGCGCTGATCCGCGTGCTCAAGAAGCATCACCCGCTATGGATGAGCCTTCACTTCACCCACCCCACCGAGCTTACGCCCGAGGTCACCGAGGCGACCTCGCGCCTGGCCGACGCCGGCATCCCGCTCGGCAGCCAGACGGTGCTGCTCAGGGATATCAACGACTCGGTCGACACGCTGAAGACGATGTTCCATGGGCTGCTGATGCGCCGGGTGCGGCCGTACTACCTCTATCAGTGCGACCCGATCTCGGGCTCGTCGCACTTCCGGACCAGCGTCGACAAAGGGCTCGAGATCATGCAGGGCCTGCGCGGCCATACTACCGGCTACGCCGTGCCGACCTATGTGATCGATGCGCCCGGCGGCGGCGGCAAGATCCCGCTCATTCCCGACTATGTGGTGGGGCGTGAGGGGGACGAGTTGATCCTCCGGAACTTCGAAGGCAAGACCTACCGCTACGCCGATCCCGACGGGACGGTTGGCGCCGACCGGGCGACGCGCGCCGGGCCAGTCTGATGCGCGTCGCTCTGGTCTACGATCTCCGCGACGATTATCGGGTGCTCGGCTACTCCGAAGAGGAGGTGGCCGAGTTCGATAATGTCGAGACCATCGACCAGCTCGCCGGCGCGCTCAAGGCGCTGGGCTGCGAGGTCGCGCGGGTGGGCCGCGGCCAGGCGTTGGCGGCGCGACTGGTCGAAGGCGAGCGCCACGATCTCGTGTTCTCGATCGCCGAAGGACTAAAGGGGCGGTCGCGCGAGGCGCAAGTCCCGGCGCTGTGCGAGCTGTTCGATCAGCCTTATCTGTTCTCCGATCCGCTGACGATGAGCGCCTGCCTCGACAAGGCGGTGGCCAAGCGCCTCATGGGTGACACCGGAGTGCCGACGCCGTCCTTCGCCGTGGCCGAGCACGACGCCGGCGAAGTCGCCGACTGGGCCGATTTCCCGGCTTTCGTCAAACCGCTGGCCGAAGGCACCGGCAAAGGCTGCGAGGCGGCCTCTCTGGTCCACACGCGGGGCGATCTGCGCGATGCGGTCGCGCGGGTGATCGCGCGCTTTGGCCAGCCGGCTCTGGTCGAGCATTATCTGCCCGGCCGCGAGTTCACGGTCGGCATTGTCGGCAACGGTCTCGACGCCCGCGTGCTCGGGGTGTGCGAGATCCTGCTCAAAGCCAATGCCGAGGCCAATGTCTATTCGCTGCAAAACAAGGAGCTGTGCGAGGAGCTGGTCACCTACGCCCCGGCCGACGACGCCGAGGCGCGCCTCGCGGGAGCCCGCGCGCTTGTGGCCTACCGGGCGCTCGAATGCCGCGACGCGGCGCGCATCGACTTCCGCTCCGACGCCAATGGCGAGCCGTATTTCCTCGAGGCCAACCCGCTGGCCGGCCTCAATCCCTGGCATTCCGACCTGCCCATCCTCGCCGCGCAGAACGGGATCGACTTCGTGGCGCTGATCGGCCTGATCCTCGATGCCGGCCTTGCCCGCTACGGGATGAGCCGGCAGGGCCTGTCCCCACGGCGGAAAACCGCCTGATGCCCGGGGCGGGGGGCTTCATCCCGGTTCTGCATGCGGCGACGGACAGCCGCCCCGACGAGATCGACACCATCACCGCGGCGAATGCGGTCTCGGGCGCGCTGGCGCGGCTCGGCTTCGCCACCGAGGTGATCGGCCTCGACCAGGATCTGACTGGGATCGAGGGGCTGCTGCCGCGCCGCCCCTGCCTCGTGTTCAATTTGGTCGATGCGGTCGGCGGCGATTGCCGGCTGGCGCCGATGGTCCCAGCGCGTCTCGATGAACTGGGTCTGCCTTATACCGGGGCCCGCACCAGCGCCTGGCTCGATACGCTGTCGAAGACCGAGACCAAGCAGAAGCTCGGCCAGGCCGGGTTGCCGACGCCGCAATGGTCGGAGAACGGCGAGGGACTGCCCGCCGACCTCCGCGTCATCGTCAAGCCGGTGTGGGAGCACGGCTCGCTCGGCATCGACCCCGCCTCGGTGGTGCTAGGGCACGATGCCGCCCGCGTCATTGCCGAACGCACCCTGCGCTGGGGCACCGATCATTTCGCCGAGGCCTATATCGACGGGCGGGAGTTCGCCGCGGCGATGATGGAGCGGCCGGACGGGGTCGAGGTGCTGCCGATCCGAGAGACGGTATTCCAGGACTTCGAGGACGGCGAGCCGCTGATCACCGATTACGACGCCAAATGGACGCCGGGCAGCCAGCCCTTTCTCGGCACACCGCGCCGCTTCGGCCTCGAGCAGGAGGAGCCCGCGCTCGCCGCGGAGCTGATGCGGCTCTCATTGGCCTGCTGGGATCTGTTCAGCCTTGGCGGCTATGCCCGGGTCGATTTCCGGGTCGATCCCGACGGCGCGCCGTTCATTCTCGAAGTGAACATGAATCCCTGCATCAGCGACGACGCGGGGTTTGCCGCTTCGGCCGAGGCCGCCGGGCTCTCCTACGACCAGATGATCGCCCGCATTGTCGATGACTCGCTTGGGCGCTTGCAAGCCATTGCCTGACATGCTTCGCATCTAGCCATGCTTCGCATCCGCAAAGTGGCCGACGCCACGACGGCGGCAAACCGCTCGGCCATTGAGGCGGCGCAGAAGATCATGCGCGAGCAGTTTCCGGGGATGCCCGACTACGACATCGCCAAGATGCCGTCGCAACTCGGCAACCCGCTCAAGCATCGCTTCGTCACGCGGCTGTTCGTGGCGGAGAATGCGCGCGACCAGACGCTCGGGCTGGCGCTGCTGCTGGACGCGCCCGATATCGGGTTCTCCTATCTCGAGCTGATCTCGACGGCGCCTAACCGCATGGGCGGTGGCATCGGCGCGGCGCTCTATGAGCGGGTCAGGGAGGAGGCGAGGGCGCTCGGCACTCAGCTCTATTTCGAGTGCCTGCCGGACGATCCGGCGCTCAGCCCCAACCCCGACATCCGCGCCAACAACGCCTCGCGGCTCAAATTCTATGAGCGTTACGGCGCGCGGCCGATCGCCAACACCGCTTACGAGACTCCGGTCAAGCCCGAAGCCATCGACCCGCCTTATCTCGTGCTCGACCCCCTCGGCTCGAACGACCTGCCGAGCCGCGACCGAGCGCGCAAGGTGGTCCGCGCCATCCTGGAGCGCAAATACGGGCTCGGCGCGGAGTACGTGCAGATGGTGGTCGATTCGATCAAGGACGATCCGATCCGTTTGCGCGAGCCGCGCTACATCAAGTCGCGGCGGTCGCTGAAGGGCGAGGTGCGCGCCGCGTCCGAGCCGCGCATCGCGCTGGTGCTGAATGCCGAGCATACGCTGCACCACGTCCAGGAGCGGGGCTATGTCGAGGCGCCGGTGCGGATCCGTTCGATCATGGCCGAGCTCGATCCGTCGGGCCTGATCGAGAAGGTGCCGGCCAAGCGCTTCTCCGACCGCTATATCCGCGCCGTGCATGACGGGCGGCTGGTCGACTATATCCGCAAGGCCTGCCTGATGGCCGGCCCCAAGAAGTCGATCTACCCTTACGTGTTCCCGCTGCGCAATCCGGCCCGCGCGCCGAAGGACGAGACGGTGCTGGCCGGCTATTACTGCATCGACACCTTCACGCCGCTCAACCAGAACGCCTATCTGGCGGCGCGCTCGGCGGTCGACTGCGCGCTCACCGCGGCGGAGAAGGTGCTGGAAGGCGCGGCGCTGGCCTACGCACTGGTGCGGCCGCCGGGCCACCATGCCGAGACCAGCGTGTTCGGCGGGTTCTGCTATTTCAACAACGCGGCGATCGCGGCCAATTTGCTGGCGCGCTACGGCAAGGTGGCTATCCTCGACATCGACTATCACCACGGCAACGGCCAGCAGGAAATCTTCTACAACCGCGCCGACGTGCTCACTGTGTCGATCCACGGCCATCCGAGCTTCGCCTATCCCTATTTCACCGGCTTCCGCGACGAGACCGGGATCGGGCCCGGCGCCGGCCACAATCTCAACATCCCGCTGGCCGAGCACATCACGCCGGAGCAGCACAAGAACGCCGTGGCCGAGGGCTTGCGGCGCGTCAGGCGCTTCACGCCGGCTTATCTGGTGGTGTCGCTCGGCTTCGACACGGCGCGCGGCGACCCGACCGGCACCTGGTCAAACCGCGGCAAGGATTTCGAGCAGCTCGGCCGCATGATCGGCGAGCAGGGCTATCCGACCCTGGTGGTGCAGGAAGGCGGCTACCGGGTGCGGACGCTCGGCACCAATGCCCGGAATTTCTTCGTCGGCCTGGTGGCCGGCCATTCCGCCGCGCGCAAGACGGCGCCGCCGCTCAACCTGAGCACCGGCCTCACCAAGACCGGCCACCGCGAAGGGCTCGAATGGCGCGGCGGGGTGATGGACGAGGATGTCGGCCGCGTGCGCTCGCTGGTGGTCAGCACCGGCTTCTTCAACGCGGCCGAGGTCGACGTCGCGGTCGATCTGGTGACCGAGCGCCTGACCAAGGGCATCCGCTCCGGCTATCACTTCGTGCTGGCCGAGCGGGGCTCGAGCCTGGTGGCCTATGCCTGCTACGGGCCGATCATGGGGACGCAAGGCTCCTACGATCTTTACTGGATCGCGGTGTCGCCCGACGAGCAGCGGCGGGGGCTCGGCGCCCAGGTCTATACCCGCGCCGAGACGGCGATGCGCAAAGCCGGGGCCAAGCACGTCTATGCCGACACGTCGTCGTCGGATCGCTATGCCGGCACGCGCGGCTTCTATCAGCGCATGGGCTTCCATGAGGAGGCGCGGCTGCCCGATTTCTACGCGCCGGGCGACAGCAAGATCGTCTACGTGAAGGCGCTGGAGCCGCTCACTTCGAAATAGCTTCGATAATGGTGAGGCCGGAGCGGGTCGGGGTCGCTTGCGTCAGAGCGAGGCCTGAGTCAGCGAGCAGCGCCTCCAATTCGACGAGGCTCCGGGCGCGGCCGCCGGTGATGGTCATCATGTGCAAATCGAGCATGATGGCGGCGGGGTCGTCCGACGCGCGCTCTGGCATGAGACGCTCGACGATGACGAGCCGTGCGCCATCGGTCATCGCCGCGCGGCAAGTGCGAAGGATTGCGGCAGCGCCTTGATCGTCGCAGCTCTGAACCACGCCCTTCAAGAGATAGAGATCGCCCCCCGCCGGGATATCGGCGAGCACTCCAGCATCGGCGCCATCGAATTGGACCACCCGGTCGGACGCCGAAACGCCCAGCACAGCGAGGATCGCTTCGGTGTCGGCTTGCGTCTCCTTGGCCAGATACGATTTGAACAGCGCGCCCTGCGCGGCGTTGACGCTGCGCCATTCCGCAACGCTCTTGCCGAACACCTCGTCGAAGGACGGCGTCCCGGTTTGCAGGGTGGACACCAGCTCGGCCCACGGGCGCCAATAATGTCCAACCACGATCTGGACTTTCTCGGCAAGGCGGGACGGCGAGCTGGAGAGAAGACATTCGCCTCCGGCGGCCAGGGCGAATGTGCCTTCAGGCTGCTCCGCGCAAATGCCGATGGTGCACAGCCCGCGCAGGAAGCGGTGGAGGTGCGGCGTCGACAGTCCAAGCGCTGCTGCCAGTTGCTCGGCCGTGAGCGGCCCTGACGCCAGAATATCGGGTAGGCCGAGCCTGACCGCGGCATTGATGAGGGCCACCTCGTGATAGGCCTCGATCTGCGCACGGAGACGCGCCTCGAAACTGTCCTGTTCGGCCGTGGCCATGCGCTTGCCCCCGCTAACGACTGGCTTTGCATAAGCCAATTTGAAGTCATTGCCGACTCGAAGACGCTGCTATAACCACCCGCCATGACGGTGCAAATGACCGAGTCGACCAAAGAGTCTGCGGACGACGCGTCCGATCCGGCCCAGGACCGCGTGCTGATCGTCGATTTCGGCAGCCAGGTGACCCAGCTCATCGCCCGTCGCGTGCGCGAGGCCGGGGTCTATTCCGAGATCGTGCCGTTCGACAAGGCGGAAGCGGCGCTTCAGTCCGAACTCCCCAAGGCCATCATCCTCTCGGGCGGCCCGGCATCGGTGCATGAGACCGGGACGCCGCGCGCGGCCGCCGCGATGTTCAATGCCGGCGTGCCGGTGCTTGGCATCTGCTACGGCGAGCAGGCCATGGTGGCGGCGCTCGGCGGGGTGGTCGAGGGCGGCCACCACCGCGAGTTCGGGCGCGCCGAGCTTCAGATCATCGACGACACCCCGCTATTCGACGGCGTGTTCCAGGTTGGCGAGCGGGCGCCGGTGTGGATGAGCCATGGCGACCGCGTGACGCGGCTGCCGCCCGGTTTCCGCGCCGTCGGCATTTCGACCGGCGCGCCGTTCGCGGCCATCGCCGACGATTCGCGCCGGCTCTACGGCGTCCAGTTCCATCCCGAAGTGGTGCACACGCCCAAAGGCGCGGCGCTGCTGGCCAATTTCGTGCAGGTGATCGCCGGTTGCGCCGGCGCCTGGACGATGGCCCATTTCCGCGACAGCGAGATCGCCCGCATCCGCGCGCAAGTGGGCGAGGGCAGGGTGATCTGCGGGCTGTCGGGCGGGGTCGATTCGGCCGTCGCCGCGCTGCTCATCCATGAAGCGATCGGCGACCAGCTCACCTGTATCTTCGTCGATCATGGCCTGCTGCGCCAAGGCGAGGCCGAGCAGGTCGAGACGCTGTTCCGAGGGGCTTACAACATTCCGCTGGTCGCGGTGGAGGCGGGCGCGCGCTTCCTCGATGCGTTGCACGGCGTCACCGACCCCGAAGTGAAGCGCAAGATGATCGGCAAGCTGTTCGTCGATGTGTTCGAGGCGGAGGCCGACAAAGTCGGCGACGTCGAGTTCCTGGCGCAAGGCACGCTCTACCACGACGTGATCGAGAGCGTGGCGCCGGCCGGCGGGCCGTCGGCGACCATCAAGTCGCATCACAATGTCGGCGGGCTGCCGGAGCGCATGCGGCTCAAATTGCTGGAACCCTTACGCGAATTGTTCAAGGACGAGGTGCGCGCGCTCGGGCGCGAGCTTGGGCTGCCCGACGCCTTCGTCAACCGCCATCCGTTCCCGGGGCCGGGGCTCGCCATCCGCATTCCGGGCGAAGTGACCGAGGAGAAGCTCGCCATCCTGCGCCAGGCCGACGCCATCTATCTCGAGGAGATCAGGAAGCAGGGGCTGTACGACAAGATCTGGCAGGCCTTCGCCGTGCTGCTCCCCGTCCGTACTGTCGGCGTGATGGGCGACGCGCGGACCTACGATTTCGTGTGCGCGCTGCGCGCCGTCACCTCGACCGACGGCATGACCGCCGACTATTACGATTTCTCCCACGATTTCCTCGGCCATGCGGCGCGGCGGATCATCAACGAGGTGCGCGGCATCAACCGCGTGGTCTACGACATCACCTCCAAGCCTCCCGGCACCATCGAGTGGGAGTAGGCCTGGCACAGGGTCTAACGCAGCAAAGCCCATATTGCGCATAGAGCAATCGACGTAAGCATGCCCGCGCAACTGACCCACGCGATGATTCTTACGGCCCGAATTCCTTCCGCCTCCGCCCTTAAGGTAAGGAAGCGAAAGCTAATCTTGTCGACCATTCGGTGTACGTTGTCCTTCATCGATCATTCGCCAGGTGCAGCCATCGCAAGAATCACATTCGCAATCTTGCGAGCCTCGGTGCTGCTTAGGTCGTAGGGCAGACCCTGGACATAGACCGTGAGGTCAGCCCGAATTGGGATAGGCACGATATTGGAGGCCCCGGGGGGACTGGCAAACTTGGGCGTCACACCGCCAGTCAAAGTCTTGCTATCCCCAGCAGCTCCGGACTTGCCTCCACGGGAAGTTCGATCCCTAGCTTGGACGCTGGGACGGAACGCCATGGGGTTGCTGAGATATGCCGCGAAGTCATCCAGAGCGGCCTTAACCCGGCTTTGGTAAGTGTTCAGGCTCCCAGGCGTGTATCTCTGCCCTTCAAGATTTTGGAAGCGCGCCATCACGTCCTTGAGATCGATATCAAGAACGTCCTCTGCCTCATCTTCTGACAATACTCCCAGTACGCTGTTTGCAGCGGCCTTGCGCGCGGCCACAGTGTTTTTCGCCATAAGGCCCTTCTCTGCGACGTAGTCAAGGAAGCGTAAAAGGGCTTTTCGCGATCTGTCGTTGTTCATGTCAAAACCTCCGATGTTGAAGCCTATATGGAGTTCCGACATGGACATGTCAAGAAATAATCTATTAGATTGATTAAACGTCGGCTAGACGAGGCGGGGCGGATCCCACCGTCCAAAATCTGCCCTGCAGCCCCATCACCTCGCCAAAGCGACCTCAATATTTGGCCGAATTGCCATATTACATAGGTGTCACAAACCCTTAGTAGATTTTGTTTCACCGATATGGCATGTTTTAGCCGCGGTGCCGGCATTCGTGTGTCTCTCCCAGCCGGCGCCGTGTGTAATGCGTAATGGGGGTTCAATGTCCAACAAGACACATCTCCGGGCGAGGAGTGACGGCGAGTTGCTGAGCTGGTGGAGCGAGTGGCTTAAGGCGCTCGACGCCGAAATGGCAACA
>JBBQXL010000037.1:0-19966 GCA_038209695.1 Hyphomicrobiales bacterium | reverse complement strand
GCGCCGATCTCCCGGGTCCGGCGTTCGTCGCGCAAATCGGTCCTGACGCGCGGCAGCGCTTCAGGGTGGCAGCGCTGGATGAAGGCGATCATCTGCTCCCGAATCTCGCAGCGCAAATCGAACGCCTTCGGGGCTGCGCTGGCGCTGGCCAGCATACGGATCTCCATCGTGCTCTCCTTGAAGTCGGTGACCTGGAGGGCCACGACCCGGCCGTCCCACAAAGGCGACGCGTGGACGATCCTATCAAGCTCATCCCGCAGATCGCCGACCGGAACGGTGAAATCGACATAGAGAAACACCGTGCCGATCAAAGCCGAGTTCTCCCGCGTCCAATTCTGGAACGGCTGCTCGATGAAGTAACTGAGCGGCACGATCATGCGCCGCCAGTCCCACAGCCGGATCACCACATAGCTGGAGGTGATCTCCTCGACATTGCCCCACTCATTGTCGACCAACAGCATCGTCGATCCGTATCGGCTGGGTAATGGCGAGCTGAACGCCGGCGATGAGATTCTTCAGCATGGGCTGAAGCGCGAGACCGATGACCAAACTCGCCGCCCCGGCCGAGGCCAGTAGGCTGACCCCGTATTGGCGGACGGCGTCGAACGTCATCAAAGCCGCGGCCAGCGTGACGACGACGATCAGGATTTTGACGACGCGCTCCAAGATGCGCGACTGGGTGACGTGCTTTCTGGCCAGGAGATTGTCTTCGGAATCCAGTTTGAAGCGGCGCAAATAGACCACGGTCCAGACATGCAGGGCGGTGGTCAGAATCCATCCGGTCAAGATGACGATGCCGACGATCATCAGCTGGCGCACCATTCTGTCGTCGGAAAGCGGCACTATGGTCAGAATCACCGCCATCCCAACCAGAATGGCCGCAAGCCGCGACGGGCCCTTGACGCGCGAGACAAGGGAGCGCCGGAACAAATCTTGGTCGCTGACCATGCGTTCCAGCGCCGCGAACAGGACGCCGTGCAGCCACCAGATCAGCAGCAACGCCGAGGCGGCCAAGCCGAGGGTGATGGTCCAAGCCGGCAGCCAATCAGGGTGAAGATCGAGCGAGGAAATGAATGCGGTAAGGCTGTGCATGGGCCTTCATAACAACGGGCGGCAGGGGGGGATACCCATGTAATCCCGCCGGCACGCCAAAGGTTGCGCGCGGGACAGTGTCAGGCACGCAGCTCTTCCAAAGCTTCAAGCCGGTCAGGGCGCGGCCGCGCCGCCGCGTTGGTCATAGGGACGCAAGTCAGGAGCGTCTTTTGGGACAGGCGTCTTTTCCAGATCGGCGATGAGCTGCTTCATCTCGGCGATCTCACGGATCTGCGCCTCGATGATGCCGTCGGCGAGCTTGCGGACGCGCGGGTCGCGAATATGCGCCCGCTCGCTGGTCATGATAGCGATCGAGTGATGGGGAATCATTGCCTTCATATAGGAGACGTCGCCGACTGTTTCTTGGCTGCGCACCAGAAATAGGGCGACGGCAAAGGCCACAAGACTGCCGATGACGATCGCCAGATTGATCCGCTTATCGCGATACATGCTTAGCATGAAGCCGAGCATGATGACGGCCATGGAAGCGCCCATCACCACCGCCATCCACGCCCGGGTCTGGCTGAACCAGACATGGTCGAGGGCGTAAGTGTTGAGATACATCAGACCAAACATCACGATGGTCGATGTCGCGATCATCGCGCCGAAGCGGGCATAGCTCATCAAAGTCTCCAATCGATTACTGTATAGAGCAGAACGGGAGGGCCCCATGCGGGGTTCCATTAAGCCGCCAGCGGTGAGGTCAATCCGATACGGGCAGCGTCACGATCGCCAATCGTCCATCGGTATGCCAGGGATCGCCGCCGCCGTTGTTCCCTTCGAGTTCGGTGTGGAAGCCGTCCAGCCATTGAACCGCCTGCGCCATTTCGGCCTGCTGCAATTCGCGGACGAGGCGGTCGCGCTCGGCGTCCACGTCCGGCGCAATGTGATGGGTGACCTGCCCGGTGGTGTGGCTGAGGCCCACCTTGGAATCGAAGGTGGCGGCGCCGAACCACCCGTGCCGGTTCTCATAGAGCTGGTCCCATTGCCAGAAGCGCACATGGTGACGCTTGCCCGGACCACCGGGCATAGGCTGCTCGAAGGCCAGATCCTGCTTGCGGCCAAACAAGAACAGATTGCTGACCGGGGCATCGTCGTCGGGGCGGCGAAGCACGGTGTCGGCGGCGATGCGCGCGCTGCTCGCCAGCGTGATCGGGTCGGCCGGGTACCAACCGGCCGCATTCATGGCGTGCACCACATCGGCCTCGCTGCCGATCAGGCCGATATTGATCGGGTCGCCGGGGTGGCCATCCCCGGTCCGGGTAATGCGCGCGGTCTGCGCGAAGAAGGGATGACGGCGGTAGTGGCGAACCCACAGCTTCGGCACGACGAGATAAGCCGCGACGGCCCAAACCAGCGTGATCAGCAGCAGGCTCTTGGTGTCAAGGAGATGCAGCATGCTCGGTTCAAGCCGGCTTCGCTTTGGGCTTGGGCGCGGCCTGGGTGGCGGCGCGCTGCTTCTCGGCGAACTTCACCGCGAAGATCGACAGCTCGTAGAGCAGGATGGTCGGCAGCGCGAGCGCGATCTGGCTGATCGGGTCGGGCGGGGTCAGCACCGCGGCGACCACGAACACGGCGAAGATGGCGTGGCGGCGATATCGCTTCAGCGTCGCCGCGGTGACCAGTCCGGCGCGGGCGAGCAATGTCAGCAGCACCGGCAATTGGAAGCAGATGCCGAAGGCGAGAATGAGCGTCATGATCAGCGACAGATATTCGCTGACCTTGGCGGTGAGGTGGATCTGCACCTGGCTGTCGCCGGTCTGCTGCATCGATAGGAAGAACCTCATGGCGAGCGGCATGGCCGCGAAATAGACCAAAGCGGCGCCGATCAGGAACAGGATCGGCGTGGCGATGAGGAACGGCAGGAAGGCCTGGCGCTCGCGGCGATACAGTCCCGGCGCCACGAACATGTAGATCTGCGAGGCGATCACCGGGAAGGCGATGAAGATGGCGCCGAACAGCGCGAGCTTGACCTGGGTGAAGAAGAATTCCTGCGGCGCGGTGTAGATCAGCTCGATCGGCGCGTCGGTGCCGGCGGCGAGCCGGTACGGCCACAGTAGGAGATTGTAGATCGGCTTGGCGAACCAGAAGCAAACGAGGAAGGCGAGGAACACCGCCAGCAGCGACCACATCAGCCGGCGGCGCAGCTCGACCAGATGCTCGATCAGCGGCGCCTTGCTCGCCTCGATATCCTCGTGGCCGTCGGCGGGCTCGGTCATGGCGTGCGCTCAGCCTTGGCCTTGGGGCGCTTGGCGGGAGACTTGGCTTTGACCGCTGTGCGCTTGCGCGCCGGCTTGACGGCGGACTTGAGTTTGGCGGCCGGCTTGGGCTTGGCCGGCGGCGTCGGCTTGGCCGGCGTGTCGGCCGCGGACGATGCCGGCTTGGGCAGCATCACCGGCTGATCGAGGCCGGGCGGCGCGGCCTTCGCGCTCTCGATCGCCTTTCTCACTTCGTCGATTTCGCTCTCACGCATGGCGTCTTCGAATTGGCGCTGGAAATCGGAGGCGGCGCGGCGGAGCTTGCCGGCATAGGTGCCGAAGCCGCGCATCAGTCTCGGCAGGTCCTTGGGCCCGACCACAACGATCGCGACCACGGCGATGACGAGAAGCTCCGACCAACCGATGTCGAACATGCTTGTGGTTTCGCGCCGCGGTTAAACCATTTACGTCATTGCCGGGCTCGACCCGGCAATCCAGGGCCGCGCGCTCGGAACTTGTAGCCCCTGGATGCCCGGGTCAAGCCCGGGCATGACGATTGGGACGGAGCTTCTAGCCCGATTTCCGCTTGCGCGGGGCCTTGGCGCGGGAGGCCGATTTCGGCGCGGGCTTGGCGTGTTCGATGACTTTCGGCTCATTGGCGGGCGGCTCGGTCTCGTCCTCGGCCATGCCCTTCTTGAAGCTCTTAATGCCCTGGGCGACATCGCCCATCAGCTCGGAAATCTTGCCGCGCCCGAACAGCAGCACGAAGAGCACGAGCACAATCAGAATGTGCGACCAGCTCAGTCCCATGTCTCAAATCTCCACCGCGCGTCAGGCCCACTCGCCCGCAACGCGCACTCTCGGGGTCTTGCGGCACTATGGCAGTAAAGGCCGTGTCGTCGCAAGCCGGGGCAAAACCCGCGCGCCTTAAGGGTTAAGCGGCGGGCCGGTCGCAGTTGTCGGCCTCGAACACCAGGACAGCGCCGGTGTCGATGGCGACGCCGATCTCGGCGCCCTGCGGCGGCACGTCGGCCTCCTTAACGCGGGCGAACAGCGGCGCATCGAGCCCCTGCACCGCCAATTCGACCAGGGCGATATCGCCGAGAAAGCGGGCATCGAGCACCCGGGCCGCCACGCCCTCGCCGGGGGGAAGCAGCCGCACGCCGCGCTGGCGCACGCAGACGATGGCCTCGGCGCCGTCGGCCAGCCCGTTTGCGGCGAAGCGGCCCAGCGGGGTCACGGCGCTACCCCGGTCGATGCGAGCGGCGAGCTCGTTCAAGTCGGAAAAGGTGCGCGCGGCGAGAATGTCTTTTGGCGAGCGATACAGTTCGAGCGCCTTGCCGGTCTGCACCACGCGGCCTTTGCGCATCAGCGCCACGCGGTCGCCCATGCGCATGGCCTCCTCGGCGTCATGGGTGACGACGATCGAGGTGGCGCGGGTCTCGTGCAGAATGGCGAGGGTCTCCTCGCGCATCTTGTCCCGGAGCTGCGGGTCGAGGCCGGAGAACGGCTCGTCCATCAACAGCACGCTGGGGCGCGGGGCGATGGCGCGCGCGAGCGCGACGCGCTGCTGTTCGCCGCCCGACAGGATGTGGGGATATTCGCCGGCATAATGGCTGAGGCCCACCCGCTCGAGCGCGGCATGGGCTTCAGCCTTGGCCTCGCCCCTGGTGAGCGATTTCAAGCCGAAGGCGATGTTGTCGAGGATGGAGAGATGCGGGAACAGCGCGAAGTCCTGGAACATGAGCCCGACCCCGCGCTGCTCCGGCGGGACGAAGCGCTCGGGCCCGGCGACCTCCTGGCCATCGAGCAGGACGCGGCCCGAGGACGGGCGCTCGACCCCGGCGGCGATCCTCAGCAGGGTCGACTTGCCGCAGCCGGACGGCCCGAGCAGGCACAGGATCTCCGACGGGGCGATGTCGAGGCTGACGCGGTCGAGCGCAAGGGTGTCGCCATAGCGGCGCGACAGATCCTCGAAGGTGAGGCGCGCGGCGAAGGTGACGGCAGCCTTGCCGCGGGCGGCTTTCGCCCCGCTCTTGCCGGCCTGGCCCGCGACGGCCCGCATCTTCAGGAACTCCAACATGGCCCTGATCTACGCGGTTGAGCGCCTTACGCGCAACCCTCTACCCGGCGGGCCTAGGCGGGCTCGTCCTCGCTCTCGCCGTCGTCCTCGCCTTGGCCCAGCGGCTCGTCCTCGAGCGGCTCCTCGTCGTCGCGCAGATCGGGCGCATCGTCGGGATTGGGCATGGAGAAGCCGGGCGGCAGGTTGGAATCGAGCAGCCCTGCCCCTTTGAGCTCGTTGAGCCCGGGCAGGTCTTGGATCGAGTCGAAGCCGAAATGCTCGAGGAATTCCGCGGTCGTGCCGTAGGTCACCGGACGGCCCGGCGCGCGGCGACGGCCGCGCAATTTGATCCACCCGGTCTCCAGCAGCACGTCGATGGTGCCCTTGGAGGTGCTCACGCCCCTGATCTCCTCGATCTCGGCGCGTGTAACCGGCTGGTGATAGGCGATGATGGCCAGCGTCTCCAGCGCCGCGCGCGACAGGCGGCGCTGCTCGACGGCCTGCTTCTCGAGCAGGAACGACAAATCGTCGGCGGTGCGGAACGCCCATTTGCCGGCGACACGCAGCAGATTGACACCGCGCCCGGCATAAACGCCCTGGAGCTCCTCGAGCAAGGCGCGCACGTCCTCGCCGGCGACGAAATGCCGGGCCAGGGCGGCCTCGTCGAGCGGCTCGGCGGCGGCGAATAGCAGCGCCTCGACGATGCGCAATTTCTCGCGCCGATCGGTCGACTGCAACGCGATCACATTCGAGGGGAGCGGCAACGCCAGGCGCGGTCGGCTTCGCTCGCGCTCGGTCTCGTCTTCCGGCATTGCTTCCGCCCTACTCAATTGCTTCGCTGTCATCCCTGGGCCCCGTTGTTGTTGTTTCTATAAAAACATGGTCATGCGGCGCGCTCGCGGCGGCGAACCAAAAGCGGCGCAAACGATTTCGCCTGACGAATTTCCAGTCCGCCCTCGCGCGTCATTTCCAAGGTCGCGGTGAAGCTCGACGCCAATGCGGTCTTGCGCAGCTCCGGCTCGACCAGGAACTCGGCGATCAGCTGATCGAGCGGCGCCCAATCGATGTTCATGCCGAGCAGCCGCTCAAGTTCGCCGCGCGCCTCTTTCAGCGACCATACCGTGCGCGGGCGCATCCGCAGGCTGTGCACCGCGGTGCGCTGGCGTTGCTGCGAATAGGCCTTGAGCAGATCGTAGACATTGGCGTCGTAGACGCTCTGCCGGGTGATGCGGATCGGCTCGGGCAACCCGCGCGCGAACACGTCGCGGCCGAGGCGCTTGCGGGTCATCAGCTGGGCCGAGACCTCGCGCATGGCATGAAGCCGCTTGAGCCTGAAGGCCAGCAGCGCGGCCAGCTCCGCGCCGGTCGGCTCGCCCTCGTCGGACGGTT
This sequence comes from Hyphomicrobiales bacterium, assembly GCA_038209695.1. Lineage (GTDB taxonomy): Bacteria > Pseudomonadota > Alphaproteobacteria > Rhizobiales > Methyloligellaceae > Methyloceanibacter. Next base: position 13,225 of record JBBQXL010000037.1, on the reverse strand, counting down.
CGGCCGGCAGCAGCAGCTTGGATTTGAGAAAGGCGAGCCACGCCGCCATGACCAGATAATCGGCGGCGACCTCGAGCCTGAGCCGCCGCGCCTCGCCGATAAAGTCGAGATATTGCTGCGCCAGCGCCAGCACCGAAATCTTGGCGAGATCGACCTTCTGGGTGCGGGCCAACGCCAGCAGCAGATCGAGCGGTCCCTCGAAGCCTTCGACGTCGACCACGAGGCGATCGCCGGCTTCCGCCTCGAACGGCGAGTCCGCGCTCTCCCAATCGGAGCTCTGGTCCTGGCCCTGGGGATCGTCGTTCATAGTGGTCTCGATGTCGCTCATGCCTGCACCGTTGGGTCGGCGCCCCAGCTCGCCACCTTGGTCCCGGCAGCCTCGGTGACGAGAGCCTGGGCCTCGGCAACATCGAAAGGCTGCGGCGCGTGCAAGCCGTCGCGGGCGCGGGCGAAGCGTTCGGCGGCGAGGCCATCGAGCGGCGGCACGGCACTCGCGACCTCGACCATCTCGGCCAGAGTGCCGCTGCAATGGAGCGCCACGTCGCAGCCGGCCGCGATCACATCGGCGGCACGTTGCCTAAACGGGCCGCCCAGAGCCTTCATGCCAAGATCGTCGCTCATCACCAAGCCCGTCAGACCGATCTGAGTTCGAATCACTTCGCCCATTATAACGGGGGACGTGCTCGCCGGTCGCCGGTCGTCGAAGGCCGGCAACAAGACATGGGCGGTCATGGCCAAAGGCGCGTCGCGGAGGGCGTGAAAGGGCCGGAAATCAACCGAATCGAGCTCGGCTGCCGACACGTCGATCCTTGGCAGCGCCAGATGGCTGTCGGCCTTGGCCCGGCCGTGGCCAGGCACGTGCTTGATCACCGGCAGGACGCCGCCGGCCAGACAGCCCGCCATGACGGCCCGTCCGAGTGCAATGACGATGTCGGGATCGAAGCTATAGGCGCGGTCGCCGATGATCTCATGCGCTCCTTTTTGCGGCACGTCGAGCACGGGCATGGTGTTGACGGTGATGCCGAGATCGTACAGCTCCTGCGCGGTCAGCCGGGCGGCGGCGAAGGCGGCGCGCTTGGCCGCCTCCGGATCGGTGTCATACATCCGCCCATAGCAGCGCGCCGGCGGCATGTTGCGCCAATGCGGCGGCTTCAAACGCTGCACCCTGCCCCCCTCCTGATCGATGAGGACCAGCACCTCGTCGCTGCCGACCGCCTCCTTGAACGAGGCGACCAGCGAGCGGAGCTGCGCGGGCGTGTCGCAATTGCGGGCGAACAGAATGAGGCCGCACGGGCGCGACTCGGCAAAGAAGCACCGCTCGGCGTCGCTGAGCGCTTTCCCCGCACAGCCTGAGATGAATGCTTTGAGGTCCACGACGCGGGTTAACTTGCGCCGCGGCTCGGGGTCAAGGCCGGAACAACGCTTGGGGCCGCCGCCTATTGCGCCATGACCAGGCAGTCAGGCAGGCCTTGCGACTTCAACTGGCTGCAAAGCTTGCCGGCAGCGGTCTTGTCGGCGATCGGGCCGATGCGCAGCCGGTACCATATTCCCTTGGCACCAAGATCGGCCTTCTGCACCATGGGCCGATAACTGGCGAGCAGCGCCGGATATTTCTGCTGCATGTCGGCGAAACTCGCCAGGGCTTCGGTCTGATTCTTCTTCGAGCCGACCTGCACGACATATTTGGTCGGCACGGCCGCGGCCGGCGCTACCGCAGCCGTCTGCTGCATAGCCGGCTTCGGGGCCGGTTTGGGCTTGGCCTCAGGAGGCGGCGGGGCCTGCAACGCTGCAACCTCCTGCGGCGCCTCGGCTGCTGCCGGAGCTGCCTCGGGCGCAGCCGGCGCTTCCGCCGCGGCAGCCTCGGGGGGCACCATCACCGAACCGTCGGGACGCACGACCATGGTCTTCACTTTGCGCGGACCGCCGTCAGGCATCGACCCATCATCGACCGAGGCGACCGCGATCGGTTCAGACCCGTTGACCGCCTGGGTGGTCGGCGTGGCGAAATCGGTGCTGGCGACCGGCGCCGGCCCATCGCCCGAGGGCGGCAGAGCGGGCACGGCCACATTCTCCTGACGCGGCACCAAACGCTCGGACTCGGGCTCGTCACCATTTTGCAGCCGATCGTAGATCAGCTTGTTCTTCTGAGGAAATTCCTTGCCGCCGGGTTGATCCGGCAGCTCTTTCACCGGCCGGGCGTCGGCGGTGACCAGAGGCGGCTGCTCGCTGCCGAGCCCGCCCCCGCTCTGCTTGTAAGCGAACGCCAGAGCGCCACCGAGAGCAATCGCGCCGAGCAGCGCGCTACCGACCATGAAGGCACTGCGGCCCCTGATCGTCATGCCGCCTTTGGCGCGGGCGGCGGGCGACGGCAAGGGCTGGCCCTCGTCGAGGAAGTCGGCGTCGAGCCGCTCGCCCTCATAGAAATCCTGCGCCGCGCGACGGGCCTGATCGTTCGAACCTAGCGAGATCTGGGGCGGTTGATCGTAGATGGCGTCGAATGCCTGCAACTGCCGCCGCGGGTCGCTGGCGGGGACGCCGTAATCCTGAGGGGTCTCGTCGGCGAAAGTGTCGAAGCCCTGAGGCTGGCTGTTTTGCTGCGCGTAGGTGTCGGGCGCCGGCTGGTCCTGATGGCCGTAATCGTTGGTGGCAGGGAACACTTGCTCGGGGAAGCTGGCATCGAAGCCTTGCGGCTCGGGGAAGCTGGCGTCACCGAAATTCTGCTTGGTAAAATTCTGATCGGCAAAATTGGGGTCGGCGAAGTTCTGATCGAAGCTGGTCTCGGGAAAGCTCGCATCGACCGTGCTTGGCTCGGGGAAGCTGGCATCGGCGAAGCTCTGATCCCGATAGGCCTGACCGGGGTAGCCCTGCGCGCTGTTTTGGTTTGGAGCGGGATAGGCTTGCGGCCCTGCGCGCTCGGCGCCGGGATAGGTCACCGGCTGATTGGCGGGCTGATAATTCTGGGTCGGAAAATCGGTTGGCTGATAGCTCGGCGCCGCGGGATGGGCCGGGGCCGAAGCCGGGTAAGAGCCTTGATAGCTCGGCGCGGCGCCGGGCTGAGGGTTCTGATAGCTCGGAGCGGCGGCCGGATTCGGGCTCGGATAGCTCAATGGAGCGGGGGATTGCGGGTTCGGATAGCTCAGCCCCGATGTGGCGGCCTGGCTCGGCTGGGAGGGGGCGGCTTGCTGGCTCGGATCGTAAGGAGTGTAGGTGGAGCGCGGCGGTTCGGGCGCCTGCGGACGAGGATCGGGACCGCGGGTAACGGGCGTGTAGGTCGGCATCTGGGCAAAGACTGGACTGCCCCCGCCGAAAATCGGTCGCTGTCCCCCGGCCGGCTGACCCGGTCTTCCCGCTCCGTGACCCATCAAGTTTACCTCGCTCTGCTGAGCCTTGAGCGCGTTGTTGCCCCAAGTCTGAACGCCTGGAGCATGACCCAAACTCGGCCTATTGGTGAAATCTGACTGCGACCCAGGGTTGGGCCCAGCCTTACGGCCGTAACCCTCATCGTGCGTCGACATGATACTTCCCTCGAACCATCCCCCCTGCCCCGGATTGGCTCAATGCAACTCGTGCATGGCGTCAACGCCGAGGATGCCCAAACCCGACGCCAGGACTCGCTTCGTGGCCGCCACCAGGGCGATACGAGCACGCGTTAACTCTCGGTCACTCTCGTAAATAAATCGTAATTGTGGCAAGTCTTTGCCTCTGTTCCAGAGGCCGTGAAAGTCTCCGGCAAGATCGTAAAGATAGAAACCGAGGCGATGGGGCTCATGCGCCGTGGCCGCCGCCTCGACCAGGCGGGGGAACTGGGCGATGCGCCGGATCAGCGCAATCTCACCCTCGTCGGTCAGTCGACCAAGATCGCTGTTCGCCAACGTTCCCTCCTCAGGATCGAGATCCGCGAAGGTTTCCCGAACGTTACGCAGAACCGAACTCGCCCGCGCATGGGCGTATTGGACATAGAAAACCGGGTTGTCCCGCGACTGCTCGGTGACCTTGGCAAAGTCGAAATCGAGCGGCGCGTCGTTCTTGCGATAGAGCATCATGAAGCGAACGGAGCCCGCGCCCACCTCGTCCACGACCTCCCTAAGCGTCACGAACGTCCCGGCCCGTTTAGACATCTTGACAGGCTGGCCAGCCCGAAACAAGCGAACAAGCTGGCAAATCTTGATGTCGAGCGTTGCCTTGCCGTCGGTCAGGGCCGCCACCGCCGCCTTCATCCGCTTGACGTGGCCGCTATGGTCGGCGCCGAACACATCGATCATGGTGTTGAAACCGCGTTTGAACTTGTCGCGGTGATAGGCGATGTCGCCGGCGAAATAGGCGTAGGACCCGTCGGACTTCACCAGCGGCCGGTCGATATCGTCGCCAAAATCGGTGGAGCGGAACAGGAGCTGCTCGCGGTCTTCCCAATCCTCATCGACCTTGCCCTTGGGCGGCGGCAGACGCCCCTGATAGATCAGGCCCCTGGCCTTGAGGTCGGCGATGGTCTCAGCCACCTCGTCGCGCGCGCCGTCGGTCAATGAGCGCTCGGAGAAGAACACGTCGTGATGAATGCCGAGCGCGGCGAGATCGTCCTCGATCATCGCGAGCATGGCTTGGAGCGCCGCGGCGCGCACGATGGGCAGCCACTCGCTCTCTTGCATGGCCAGCAGCTCGTTGCCGTGCTGGGCGGCAAGCGCCGCGCCGACCGGCTTGAGATAGTCACCGGGGTAGAGGCCTTCGGGAATCTCGCCGATGGTCTCGCCGAGCGCCTCGCGGTAGCGCAAGAATGCCGAGCGGGCGAGCGCATCGACCTGCGCGCCGGAATCGTTGACATAATATTCGCGGGTGACGGCGAAGCCGGCATAGGCGAGCAGATTGGCGAGGGCATCGCCGAACACGGCGCCGCGGCAATGGCCCACATGCATCGGCCCAGTCGGATTGGCCGAGACATATTCCACGTTCACCGCCTCGCCCTTGCCGATCGCGCTCCGGCCATAGGAGGCGCCCTGCTCCAGCACCATGCGCAGCACGCTCGGCCAGAACGCCAGCGCCAAGGTCAGATTGATGAAGCCGGGTCCGGCGATCTCGACCTTGGAGATATTCGGGTCCGAGGCGAGCAGCGGCACGATGCGTTCGGCCAACGCGCGCGGGGGCTGGCCCGCCACCTTGGCCAGCACCATGGCGGCATTGGTGGCGAGATCGCCGTGGGTGAAGTCCTTGGGCGGTTCGAGCGTGATGCCGTCGATGCTCGCGTCATGCGGCACCACGCCGTCATGCTTGAGCTGCTGGACAGCCGCCAAGACGTGGCCGTGAAACCCTGCAAAAACGTCCATGGCCGCTCCGGGAAGACTTATGCGCGCATGATCTTATCGGAAAACCGACGCCCACTTTTCCGGATCATGCTGTTCGCGCGACTAACGCAAATCGGGGGTGGCGTCAAACAGGCGGCGATGCTCGGCCAGGGCGAAACGGTCGGTCATGCCGGCGATGAAATCCGAGATGTAACGGGCAAAAGCGGGGGTGCCGCGCGGCGGCGCCTGCTCGCGCCAATCCGGCGGCAGCGCTTCGGGGTCCTCGCTGTAGCGGGCGAACAGATCGCCGACCACGGTTTCGGCCTCGGCCATGATGCGGGCGATGCGCAGGTGACGGTAGACGCGGGCGAACAGAAATGCGCGCAATAGATCGAGCTCGCGCTGCATGTCGGCGGAGAAGGCTACCACGGCGCTGGCAGCATGGCGGACATCGGCGGCGGATCGCGGCTTAAGCTTGGCCAGTCGCCGCTCGCTCTCGGCCACGGCATCTTCGATCATGGTACCGATCAGGCGGCGGATGGCTTCATAGAGGAGCCTCGTGCCGTCGATGCCGGGATAGGCATCGCGCACTTCGACCAGCGCGCCGGCCGCAAGGGGCACCTCGGCGAGCTCGGCGAAACTGAACAGCCCGGCGCGAAAGCCGTCATCGATGTCGTGATTGTTGTAGGCGATGTCGTCGGCGAGCGCGGCGACCTGCGCCTCGACCGACGGGAACGTGGCCAGCTCGAGGTCCTGCCGCGCGCAATAGTCGAGGATCGACTCCGGCACAGCGATTTCCGGCTTCACCGATTTGGGCCCGGTGAGCGGACCGTTATGCTTCACCAGACCCTCAAGCGTTTCCCAGGTGAGATTGAGGCCGTCGAAGCGCGCATATTTCTTCTCGAGCTCGGTCACCACGCGGAGCGATTGGGCATTGTGGTCGAAGCCGCCGGCGCCGGTCATCGCGGCGTCAAGCGCGCGCTCGCCGGCATGGCCGAATGGCGGATGACCGAGATCATGCGCCAGCGCGAGCGCCTCGGTCAGGTCCTCGTCGAGTCTGAGGGTCCGCGCCAAGGCGCGAGCGATCTGCGCAACCTCGAGACTGTGGGTGAGGCGCGAGCGGTAATGATCGCCCTCATGGTAGATGAACACCTGGGTCTTATAATTGAGCCGCCTGAAGGCCATGGCGTGGAGGATGCGGTCGCGGTCACGCGCATAGGGCGAGCGCGAGGCGCTTGGCGGCTCGGATTCGAGCCGGCCGCGGCTGGTTTCGGGATCGACGGCATAGGGCGCAACCACCCGCGGTCCGGGCGCGGCGGCGCTATCCCCCGGTTTCTTAGGGGAAATCACCTTAGCCTTGGGTCTGTGGCCGATTGACAAGCGCCTGCGCCATCCTATGTTCCAGTGTTCCAGTGAGAGATTGGCTACACCCAAGATGAGCGAACCGTCCATTACCATAAGCCCGCGCGCGGTGCGCCGCATCGCCGAGATCCTCAAGGCCGAGGCAGCGCCCACGCTGTTTCGCGTGAGCGTCGAGGGCGGCGGCTGCTCGGGCTTCCAGTATCGCTTCGACGTGGTGAACGATCAGGCCCCCGACGATCTCCTGGTCGAGCGCGATGGCGCCCGCGTGGTGGTCGATCCGGTGTCGCTCGGCTTCCTGCACGTGGCCGAGCTCGATTTCGTCGACGATCTGATCGGCGCCCAGTTCAAGCTCAACAACCCGAACGTCACCGCCGCCTGCGGCTGCGGCACCAGCTTCTCGGTCTGACGCCTCTCTATTTCGTCATCGCCGGGCTTGACCCGGCGATCCATTCCACTGGCGCTTCGGCTCGCTGCGCGGTAACGGCATGGATGCCCGGATCAAGTCCGGGCATGACGGTACGGTGTGAAACGTTCCCATGAAGATCGCCACCTGGAACATCAACGGCGTCAAGGCGCGCATCGACGCCGCGCAGACCTGGCTCAAGGCGGCCTCGCCCGACATTGCCTGCCTGCAAGAGATCAAATGCGCGGACGAAGCCTTCCCCACGGAGATGTTCGAGGCGCTCGGCTATAACGTCGCGGTGCACGGGCAAAAGGGCTTCAACGGCGTGGCGCTGTTGTCGAAGCTGCCGTTCGACGAGGTGCACCCGCGACTCGCCGGCGATCCCGACGATGTCCAGGCGCGCTATCTCGAGGCGGTGGTCTCGGTGCCGTCGGGCGTGCTGCGCGTCATCAATATCTATTTGCCAAACGGCAATGGTGCGCCTGAGAAATACGTCTACAAGCTGGCGTGGATGACGCGGCTCAAGGAGCGCATCAAGGCCTTGCTCGCCAACGAGGAGCCGATGGTGATCGCCGGCGACTTCAATGTGATCCCGACACCGGAGGACGTGTACAATCCTGCCGCCTGGATGGACGATGCCCTGTTCCGGGCGGAGACGCGCGCCCATTTCCACGCGCTACTCAATCTCGGGCTGACTTGCGCGTTCCGCGCCTGCCATGACGAGCCGCACCGCTACACCTTCTGGGACTACCAGGCCGGCGCTTTCCAGAAGAACCAGGGCCTGCGTATCGACCATCTGCTGCTGTCACCTCAGGCCGCCGACCGGCTCCAAGCGTGCGAAATCGATGCCGCCCCCAGAAGCTGGGAGAAGCCCTCGGACCACGTGCCGATCTATATCGAGCTAGCGATTTAAGGCTTGAGGGCGCCCGCGTCGGTGCTGGTGGCGCCGAAGCCCACCGAAAGCCCCATCGCGGCCGGCGGCGGCGCGCCCTTACCCAACGGAGCGGCATCGGACGACGCGGTGGACGCAGCCGGAGCGGCCACCTCCTGGGTTGCCCCCGAAGCCGGCATCATCATGATTTCGGCCGGCTTCGCCTTGGCGGCAGGAACGACTGCGGCCGACTTCACGCCGCCCAATTCTGGCATCATCGCCGTGGCGTCCTTGCGGGTCGCGACATCGGACCGGTCGAACGCTTCCGCATAAAGGTCGCCGATCCACTGCGGCTCCTTGCCGGCTGCCACAGAGTTCTCATGAGCCAGCATGATCAGCGCGAGGCCCCTCGTCCGCCGCGGCCTCATCTCCTGGCCGCGCCAGAGAATCTCGCCGAGCGTCGCCTGCGACGCGGCGTGCTGCTTCTTGGCGGCAATGGCGAGCCAATTGACGGCCAGACCCACATTCTTCTCGACGCCGTCGCCGTTCATATAGAGACGGGCGAGCCGGTATTGCGCCTCGGCATTGCCGAAATAGCTCGCCGCGTGGCGGAACAGATCGGCGGCATAAGACGCGTTGGACACGAGCGGCATCGCGGGAATGCCGTCGAGGTAATACTCGCCGAGCGCCACGAAGGCTTCGGCGGCATATTTCGCAATCGGGCTCGACGGGCTGATGTCAGCCTGCTGGTCGGCAATCTGCTCATAATAGATGAACGCCTTGGCGTCGTCCTTCGGCAGGTCTCGGCCCAAGGCGAAGGCGCGCGCAAGCTTGATCTGAGCGCCGAGCACGCCGCGCTTGGCGGCATATTCGAGTGCGGGCAGCGCGTCTGCGGCTCGTCCGGCTTTAAGGGCATTGGTGCCTTGGCGGTAAGCCTCGGTGGCCGACGCGTAAGGCGGCGGATCGTCGGCGCCCACCGCGACCGGACCCATCGACACAAAGGCCGCAAGCACCACGAGTGCCAGTCGGTTACACATCGGCATAACACACCACTTCCACGCCGCCGCCGGGATGGGTTACGGCGCCCGTGCGCGCTGGCCCCACCTCGTTGGCGTATTTCCACAAGTAACCGCTCTTGAAGGAGCCGGGCCGCGGCTTCCACGCCTTGGCGCGTTTGTTCAGCTCGGCCGCGTCCAGCTCGACATCGATCGTGCCCTTGTCGGCGTCGATGGCGATGATGTCGCCGTCACGCAACAGCCCGATCGGCCCGCCGACCGCGGCCTCCGGCCCGACATGGCCGACACAGAAGCCCCGGGTGGCGCCCGAGAACCGGCCATCGGTGATGAGCGCGACCTTGTCGCCCATGCCCTGGCCATAAATGGCCGCAGTGGTCGACAGCATCTCGCGCATGCCGGGGCCACCGCGCGGCCCCTCATAGCGGATGACGATCACATCGCCTTCCTGGTAGCGCTTGGCACCGACCGCGGCGAAGGCGTCCTCCTCGCAATCGAAGCAGCGGGCCGGGCCTCTGAATTTCAGTCCCTTCATGCCGGCCACCTTGACGATGGCGCCGTCGGGAGCGAGCGAGCCCTTGAGACCGACCACGCCGCCAGTCGGCAGGATCGGCTTGTCCGCGGGCCGCACCACGTCTTGATCGGGGTTCCACTTAACCTTGGCGAGGTTGTCCTTCAGGCTCCGCCCGGTCACGGTCATGCAGTCGCCGTGCAGGTAGCCGTGATCGAGGAGAGTTCTGAGCAGGAGCGGCACCCCACCAGCCTCGAACAAATCCTTGGCGACATAGCGGCCAGACGGTTTCAAATCCGCGATATAAGGTGTCCGTTTCATGACTTCGGCGACCGCGAACAGGTCGAAGTCGATGCCGCATTCATGGGCGATGGCCGGCAGATGCAGCGCCGCGTTGGTCGAGCCGCCGGTAGCGGCAACGATGGCCGCGGCATTCTCCAGCGATTTGCGGGTGACGATGTCGCGCGGCCGGATATTCAAAGCGATGAGATCCATGATCTTCTCGCCAGCCGCCATGCAAAACCGATCCCTGATCTCGTATGGCGCGGGCGCGCCCGCCGAATACGGCAACGCCAACCCGATCGCTTCGGAAACGCAGGCCATGGTGTTGGCGGTGAATTGCGCGCCGCAAGCGCCGGCCGACGGACAGGCTACCTGCTCCAGCTCGTCGAGATCCTCCATCGACATCTTGCCGACCGAGAGTGAGCCGACCGCCTCGAACAGGTCCTGCACCGTGACGGGGTGGCCCTTGAACGAGCCGGGCAGGATTGAGCCGCCATAGATGAAGATCGACGGCACGTTGAGACGGCACATGGCCATCATCATGCCGGGCAGCGACTTGTCGCAGCCCGCCATGCCGATCAGGGCGTCATAGCTGTGGCCGCGGATGGTGAGCTCGACACTATCGGCGATGACCTCGCGCGATGGCAGCGAGGATTTCATGCCCTGGTGGCCCATGGCGAGGCCGTCGGTGACGGTGATGGTGCAAAATTCGCGCGGTGTGCCGTGGGCGGCGGCGACGCCTTGCTTCACCGCTTGCGCCTGGCGCATCAGGGAGATGTTGCAGGGGGCAGCTTCGTTCCAGCAGGTGGCGACCCCGACAAAGGGCTGATGAATCTGCTCGCGCGACAGACCCATCGCGTAATAATACGAGCGATGCGGAGCCCGGGACGGGCCCTCGGTCACATGCCGACTCGGCAAGCGTGATTTATCGAACGTCTTCGCGTCCATCTCTGCTAACGCCCGGATGAGGTGCGAAGGGGAATATGTGGCCTCTACCACCGCTCCCCAATGGCTCGGCCCCCACTTTCTCCTGGCTCGTCCCCCAATTTGAGCCATGGGAAGCGTTTTAAGCCGACGCGCCTCCTGCAAAGTCCCGATGTGTCAAAGTTTTATGGCGCAAACGAGGCACAAATGCCGCATATTGTTGCAAATTAGCTACAGTTGCCAAGATTCTGGCTGAGCTGCCCAATGCAACGGCAGAAGTTGGACTTGGCATTTGCCGGCGTTACAGGCAAAAACCCTCCAATTGACGTAAAACTGTCATCGGCCGCTCTTGACTGCTCTTGGGGGAGCAAGATGGCGAAATTGCCCAGAAGGGTGGGTTCTGCCGGCACAAAACCCACGGCGAAGCCGGCGCCGCGCCTCGGCCCGCCCGATCCCAAATTGCCGGGCCCGTTCCGGCCCTTCACCTGCGATCCCGGCTGGGGCGAAGCGTGGTGGTGGCTGGGCATCCCGGTCATTGCCGCCATCTTCGTGGCGTTGAGCTTTGCCATCGACCCGGCCTGGCACCGGCACTGGGTCACCCGCGAGGGTCCGGGCGTACTCGAGACGGCCCAGTTCATCCTCATGGTGATCGGGTTCGCCATCGCCGCGCAGCTGCTGTTCGATCCGTTCGTGCGGCGGCGGCCGTTCGCCTTCGCCGCGACAATCGTCTCAGCCCTATCCTGCCTCTACATCGCCGGCGAGGAGGTGAGCTGGGGCCAGCACATCTTCTTCTGGCAGGATCCCAGTCTGCTGTCCGAGGTGAACGACGAGGGCGAATTCAGCATTCACAACATGAACAAGGCCTTCGAGCGGGCACCGCGGACCTTGCTCGCACTCGGGGTGCTGATCGGCGGGCTGGTGGTGCCGGCGGTCTGTGCGTATGCCCCGCGGCTGCGGCAAAGCCGCGTGGCGCTGTTCCTGCCGCCCGCGATACTGGTTCCGACCGCGCTGTTCATGCTGCTCTTCAAGATCGACGGCACGCTGTCGAAATTCGGTGGCACGAAATACTTGGCGGCGAGACCGAGCGAGGCGGTCGAGTTCTATCTCTACTTCTTCATTCTGGTTTATCTGATCGTGTTCGAGCGACGCATCCGCGAACTCGAGACAGATGACGTTTCTGCAAACGCGACAACGGGCCTCTAGGCACCCTTTCAACGAACCGTCATAGTGGAAATAGCCAATACCGGCCAAGGGTTGGCCGTCAGGGCTGAAAGCAAAGAAAAAATCGGGGGAGAATTCGTGGTCGAGTCGGGGCAAGGTGCCAAGGAGACGCCGTCGGCCGCAGGTCGGGTCCGGTCTCGTGCGCGCGCCGTGCTGCCCGTGGCGTTGCCGATGGCCGGGGTATGGCTTGCGACCTGGGCGTTGCTGCTGCTGCCGGATGTCCTGCTCTATGGGGTCGGCTACCCGGTCCAGGCCGTAAGCAGTTTCAAAGCGATCCTGTTCGCCGCGGTCGTGGCGCTCCTGATCACCACGGCGAAGTCACGGCGCTTTCGCCTGGCGGTCATCGCCTTTCTCGTCCTCAACCAAGTCATCTGGACCGGCTACGTGGTCTATTTCGGCCACGCCTTAAGCCCTGAGCACCTCATGCTGTTCCAGCACGAAGCCGCCGATACCTTTATCGGCGTGCTGGCCGACTGGCGCGTTCTGATGCCGTGGCTGATCGCGTTGCTGATAAGCGGCGCGGCGATGGCCGTCCTGCAATGGCGTGAAGGTCCCAATGCCAGCTTGCGGTGGCGGGTTTCGGGCGCGGCCTTCATTGTCATAGTCGTTGCGGCGATGGCGGCATGGATGCTGCACCCGCGCATCGACGCCGCATTCCCGGGCAAGCACACCGCCGCGATGTACGGCCCGTTCCAGGCGGCGGTCGGCGCGGTGCGCATGGGACTGACCCAGGTGGCCGCCGGCAATCTGAACGTAATTGGGCAGACCCAGGCTCAGACGCCGACGGACACCGAGCCGGTGACCGTGGTCGTCATCATGGGCGAGAGCATCAATCCGACCCGCTTGTCGCTGTATGGGTTCAAGGCCGACACCACGCCGAAGCTCGCCAGCTGGCGCGCAAGCCCGCCGTCCGGCTTCACCCTCATCCCGCAGATTGGATTTTCCGGTGGCCTCGACACCTATGCCAGCGTGCCGGGCTTCTTGCGGGCCGCCTATTGGCCGGTCCAGGCCCAGGAGTTCGGCGTCAACCTGTTCGGGCTGGCCCATCAGCAGGGTTTCAAGAGCTGGTACTTATCGGCGCAAACCTTGAACTTTCTCGAGGCTGCCGGAGGCGCGCCGGATGCCGAGCGGGTCGAAACCGTGGAGAGCGACGAAGCGCTCACCAAGCTCGCTCACGAGATCCCCGAAGACTCGCAGAAGAGTTTCGTGTTTTTGCATCAGCGCGTGAACCACACCCCCTACACCAGCAATTGCGCGCCCGCGCCCGACGGCCTGTACATTTTCAACGCGGCCGGGGGATCGACCGGCGACCGGCGGCGTGCGGCCTACGATAACGGCTTGCGCTGCTGGGACCGCGACGTGAGC